>DASPKC010000205.1:0-10654 GCA_035628295.1 Baekduia sp. | reverse complement strand
CCGCGCCCGCCTCAAAACACGCCGCCACCGCAGCACGCTCCGACGGCGTCAACCACCGATACGGCCCCCGCCTCTTGACCACCGACCCCTCCGATCACTCAACACAAACCCATCGTGTTGCGATGACCGGATGAATCCACCCCTCGGATACCGCGGCGATCCGCCAACAGCGGCCGGACGCGGGGGGGCCCAGGGCGGGTCGGCGGTCTGTGCGGGAGGCGCCCGGCGCGACTGCGTCGCCCTACGCCCGCTCCGCGAGCACCAGGCAACGCAGTCACCGCACTTCGGGGCCGAACGGCTCGAAGCGCCCACCACTGACATGCCACGTGATCTCGCTCAGCGAGATCAACTCGCACGTCACCGCATCGAGCGCCCGCCAAGTCGCTCCGGAGAACCCGCCACCGCGGGCGCCACCCCTCCCTTCCCCGTCGCCGATGCCGTCGGCGGCCGCGGCGCGCTCGGGCGTCCAGCCGCGCGGGGCGCCACGAACGACGAGAGTCGCCCCACCGGGCGCCCCGCGGCAGGCCGGCTACGCCGGCTCGTGCTCGCGCACCGGCTCACGGCCGGGGGCGTGCACCGGGCGGCGCGCCGGCCGGGCGCGGCGCTCGCCGAGGCGGCCGGGCTCGCGGAAGCGCTCGCGGGTGGGCTGCGCGTCGGGCAGCGGCGGCGCGCCGGGGGGCTCGTTGTCGGGCCCCCCGCGCGGCGGCCCGCCGCCGTCGTCGCCACCGGGGTTCAGGAACGCGCGCCAGTCGACCCGTTCGCCGTCCATCAGCGCCCAGACGAGGATCCCGGCGCCGATGAGATGGACGACGGCGGTCAGCAGGAGCGCGATCGTGTGGCCCACAGGAGCAGCCTAGCTGCTCGCCAGACGCTGCTGGGCGCCTAGGAGCGCCAGGACGGCGTCCGCGGCATGACGTCCGCTGTCGCGCTTGGAGCCGGCGTCCGACCGCGCCAGCGCCTGCTCGTAGGTGTCGACCGTCAGGACCCCGAACGAGCAGGGCACGCCGGTCGTGAGCTGCACCTGCTGGATGCCGTCGGCGCACGCGCCGCAGACCCAGTCGTAGTGGTCGGTCTCGCCCCGGATGACGGCGCCCAGGCAGACGACGGCGTCCACGCGGCCCGAGCCCACCAGGAGCTTGGCGGCCATCGGCAGCTCGTACGCCCCGGGGACCTCCACGACCTCCACGACCTCCGCCCCGCCCCCGGCGAGCGCCTCGCGCGCGCCCTGTTCGAGGCGCTCGGCGAGTTCGTCGTAGAAGCGCGCGACGGCCAGCCCGACCCTCACGCGCCCTCTCCGTCGCGCCGGCGCTCCTCGCTGAGCATCTCCTCGTCGAGGTTCATGCCCTGGTGGTGGTAGGTGTGGCCCATGCGCTCGGCCTTCGTGCGCAGGTAGGCCTCGTTGTGCGGGTTGGGCAGCGGCTCGATCGGCACCTGGGCGCTGACGCTCAGGCCGTAGCCCTGAAGTCCATGGATCTTCTTCGGGTTGTTCGTGAGGATCCGGATCGACGTGAGGCCGAGGTCGACCAGGATCTGCGCGCCGATGCCGTAGTCGCGCAGGTCGGCCGGCAGGCCGAGCTGCAGGTTGGCGTCGACGGTGTCGTAGCCCTCCTCCTGCAGCCGGTAGGCCTTGAGCTTGTTGAGCAGGCCGATGCCGCGCCCCTCCTGGGCGAGGTAGAGCAGCACGCCCTGGCCCTCGGTCTCGATCATCGCCAGCGCGTTCTCCAGCTGCTGGCCGCAGTCGCAGCGCAGGGAGTGGAAGACGTCGCCGGTGAGGCACTCGGAGTGCACCCGGACCAGCACGTCGTCCCTGCCGGCGACGTCGCCCTTGACCATCGCGACGTGGTGCTTGTCGTCGACCAGCGAGCGGTAGCCGACCGCCGTGAACTCCCCGAACGCCGTCGGCATCTTCGCCTCGGCCACCCGCTCGACGAGCTTGTCGTGCTTGCGGCGGTAGGCGATGAGGTCGGCGATCGTGATCATCCGCAGGCCGTGCTTGGCGCAGTAGGCGGCGAGGTCGTCGACCCGCGCCATCGACCCGTCCTCGTTCTGGATCTCGCAGATGACGCCGGCCGGGATGCAGCCCGCGAGCCGCGCGAGATCGACCGACGCCTCGGTGTGCCCCGTGCGCTCCAGCACGCCGCCGGGCTTGGCCTTCAGCGGGTGGACGTGGCCGGGCACGACGATCGCCTCCGGGCCGTTCTGCGGGTTGACGGCCGCGAGCATGGTCGTCGCCTGGTCGGCGGTCGAGATGCCGGTCGTGACGCCCTCGCGCGCCTCGATCGTGACGGTGAACGGCGTCTCGTGGGCCGACTCGTTCTTGAGCGTCATGAGCTCGAGTCCGAGCTCGTCGCAGCGCTCGGGCGTCAGCGCGAGGCAGATCCAGCCGCCGGCCTGGCGGGTCATGAAGTTGATGGCGTCGGCGGTGACGAACTCCGCCGCCATGACGAGGTCGCCCTCGTTCTCGCGGTCCTCGTCGTCGACGACCACGACCATCCGCCCCGCGGCGATGTCCTCGAGCGCCTCCTCGACGGTGGCGAACGTGACCGTCTCGGACCTCATCGGTGCCCCTCCAGCATCTTCTCGACGTACTTCGCCACGATGTCGACCTCCAGGTTGACGGGGCGGCCGGCCTCGGCCGACCCGAGGGTGGTGCGTTCCAGGGTCTCGGGGATCAGCGACACATCGAAGCCCTCGTCGTCGACGCGGGCGACCGTCAGCGAGACGCCGTCCACGCAGATCGAGCCCTTCTCGACGACGTAGCGCAGGACCTCGGGTGCGGCGTGGATCGTGACGATGCGGGCGAAGCCCTCCTCGCGCACGCCGGCGACGACGCCCACCCCGTCGACGTGGCCCTGCACGATGTGGCCGCCCAGCCGCGCGTCGGCGCGCAGGGCCAGCTCCAGGTTGACCCGCCCGCCGGCCGCCAGCTCGCCCAGCGACGAGCGGCGCAGCGTCTCGTGCATCACGGCGGCGCCGAAGCGGTCGCCGCAGATGCCGGTGGCCGTCAGGCACACGCCGTTGACGGCGATCGAGTCGCCCTCCCCCAGGCCGTGCGCCAGCGGCGTGGCGACCGTGAGCGTGGCGCCGTCCGCCGTGGCGTTGACGGCGACCACCTCGCCGAGGTCCTCGACCAGCCCCGTGAACATCAGCTCACCACTCGCGCAGCCGGGCGCGGATCAGCACGTCGTCACCGCTGCGCTCGGCGTCCAGGGTCAGGGCGCGCAGGGCGTCGCCGATGCGCTCGACGCCCTCGCCCTCCAGCGGGTCGCGCGCGGCGGCGCCGCCCAGGAGCACGGGCGCCAGGAACAGCCGGATCTCGTCGATCTCGCCGGCGTCGAGGAAGGCGCCCGCCAGGTGCGGCCCGCCCTCCAGCAGCACCGACGAGATGCCCGCCTCGCCGAGCTGGTCCAGCGCGGAGCGCACGCGGGCGGGCTCGTGCTCGCCTGTGGCGACGACGACGTCGGCGCCGGCCGACTCCAGCGCGTCAGTGGCCGTGCGCGGCGCGGCGCGGGAGACGACGACGGTCAGCGGCAGCTCGGGCGCCGCACGGACCAGCTGGGCGTCCAGGGGCAGGCGGCCGGTGGAGTCGAACACGACGCGCCGCGGCTGGCGGTGCACCCCCTCGATGCGCGCGGTCAGCTGCGGGTCGTCCGCCAGGGCCGTCCCCACGCCGACGACGACCGCGTCGACGTGCGAGCGCCAGCGGTGCGAGAGTGCGCGGGAGGCCTCGCACGAGATCCACTTCGAGTCGCCCGTGCGCGTCGCGACCTTGCCGTCGAGCGTCATGGCCGACTTGAAGAGCACCCAGGGCCGGCCCGTCCGGGCGAGCTTGCGGAACGGCTGGTTCTGCAGACGGGCGCGGGCGGCGAGCTCGCCGCCGGCGACGTCGACCTCGACGCCCTCGTCGCGCAGGATCCCCAGACCGCGGCCGGACGCCTTCTCGGTCGGGTCGTCGGCGGCGACCACGACGCGCCCGATGCCGGCCTCGACGATCGCGTCCGTGCAGGGCGGCGTCTTGCCGTGGTGGCAGCACGGCTCGAGCGAGACGTACAGGGTCGCGCCGCGCAGGTCGCGGTCCCCGCAGGCCGCGATGGCGGCACGCTCGGCGTGGGGTCCGCCGAAGGCGTCGTGCCAGCCCTCGCCGGCGACCTGGCCGTCCTGCACGACGACCGCGCCGACCAGCGGGTTGGGGCTCACGCGGCCCAGCCCGCGCCCGGCGAGCTCGATCGCCCGGGCGAGGTGCTCGTGGTCGGTTTCCAGGCGCAGCACGCGACCCCGCAGTCTACGACCGGGGGCCGTCCGGCACCGCTCAGCTCGGGCAGCCCTTGAGGTGGTAGATCCAGATCGTCGGGCCGGGGCGGTGGTAGGCCGACGGGTAGAAGTCGAAGGACCAGTCGAAGTTGAACTCGACCGGGTCGGCGCCCTTGGCGTACGGCGAGAAGACCGCCGGCGGGTCCGACCGCCGCTCGAGCTCGCGGTAGTAGTCCAGCGCCCGCGGGACCACCTCCGGCTCGACCTCGGCCCGGCCGCGCTGCGTCGAGCCCACGACGACCCAGCAGTAGCCCTCGTCGACGTAGCGGTCGACCAGCTCCGGCACGAGCGTGCGCTCGTAGTCCTCGATGTTGACGACGCGACCCGGGCCCGGGATAACGGAGCCGTCGTTGGCGATGTTCGAGCGGCTGGTCGGGAACTTCGACCACCGGTTGCCGTTGGGGATCAGCGGCGACGGGTTGCCGACGTCCTGCGCCCAGCCGTCGGGCACCACGGGCTCGACCACCACCTTCGTGCGCGGCGGGACGTTCTCGACGAACCACTGGCGCGCGAGGTTGCGCGTGTCCTCGCGCGAGAGCACCTGGCCGATGTGCAGCGAGGAGCTGACGCCCTGCGCCACGAGGGCGACGACGGCCAGTGCCGTGAACGTCGCGCGCAGATGCGGCTGGCGGCGCGCGGCCCGGTCGGCCAGCTCCAGGACGAGGTAGGCGGCCAGCAGGCAGACGATCGGGAAGACCGGCATGAGCCAGCGCCCGAAGAAGCGCTCCTGGGAGCCCATGAACAGCACGAAGAGCAGCGGGGCCGGCGCCAGCACCGCGACGAGGCGCCGCTCGTCGCGGGCGAGCGCGACGATGCCCGCCACCGCGGCCAGGATGGGCACCCACCCCAGCCCCCACGTGAACGTCCACAGGTAGTAGCGGACGCCGTTCTCCTCGGTCAGGCCGAGCTTGCCGAGCGCGTCGTCGGCCGTGGTCGTCTGGTGGTTGAGGCCGGCGATGAACGCGTCCCAGTCGAGGACCGCGTACGGGTTGGCCACGACGAAGGCGACGATGGTGGCCGCGCCGGCCAGGACCAGCCCGCGGAGCGCCGGATCGCGACCGCCGGGCTGCACGAACTGCGCGGCGGTCGCGCCGAGCAGTGGCAGCAGGACGATGCCGCCCGTGTACTTCGTCGCGCAGGCCAGGCCGAGCCCGAGGCCGGCGACCACGTAGTCGACCGTCCGGCCGAGGCGCAGGACACCCGCGGCGCCCCACAGCGCCAGGCAGATCGGCGCGAGCGTCGGGACGTCGTTGAGGGCGAGGTGGCTGTAGAAGGTCGGCAGGAACGCCACGCCGAGCAGGCCGGCGGCCAGGAGCCCCACGCGCCGGTCGAACAGCCGCGCGCCGGCGAGGTAGAGCAGCCACACGGCCAGCGTGCCCGTCGCCGCCGCCGTCACGCGGGCGACGACGAAGACCTCGGTCGGGTTGGCGGCGAACTGCTCCGAGACGCCCTCGCGCCCGCCGAACCACACCGCGAACACGACGTGCAGCAGGTACGTGTAGGCGGGCGGGTTGACGAAGTAGTGCGGGTTGAGCCCGTGGCCGAACAGCCCGATGGCCTTCGGCACGAAATGGGCGTTCTCGTCGGCGTTGTAGGCGTAGGGCAGGCCGTGCTCGACGCCCCAGACGCGCAGCAGGAACGTGACGAGCAGCAGCAGCGCCACGGCGACGCCCCAGCGCGGGTCCCACGTCGCGACGTTCTCGCGCACCGCGCGGGCGGCGCGTGCGGGCAGGGGCGGGCGGCCGGCGCCCTCGTCGGGGCGCGGCGCAGCTGGCGCATCGCGCCGCAGCCGTGTGACGTCAACCGCCACGGCCGCCTCCCTCGCAGCGCACGTACGCACCGTAGTGCTCCGAGGCGCCGACGAAGAGGAACCCGCCCATCGGGATCGAGTCGAACGGATCGTCGGCCTTCTCCACGAGCGCCTGGCGCAGCAGCGCGGAGCGGCTCGTCACGTACACGGCGACGCCGCGGCGCTCGGCGGCGGCCTGCTGCGGGTCGCTGCGCGCGACCACGTCGTCGACGCCGGCGTCGAGGATCCAGCGCACGTCCGGGACGAGCTTGTGGTTGGGCACCGACACCGGTCCGCAGCGGCGGCCCTCGTCGATGCCGCGCTGCTCGAGGACGCGGTGCAGCGCGTGGTGGGTGTCGCCTCGCAGCGTCAGCTCGCGGTCGAACGTGCCGAAGTTCACGTGCGTGGCGGTGAACCAGGCCCCGTAGCCGACGACGCCCACCGCCAGGACCATCCACGCGCGGCGCAGCAGCCCGGCGCGACCCTCGGTGCGCAGCATCGTCCAGCCGGCCAGCGCCACGGCCGCGAAGAGCATCGTCATCAGCGACGGCACGAGCAGGTAGCGGTCGATGACCGACAGCCCCGCGATCCCAACCATCACGAAGGTCAGGGTCCCGATCAGCCAGAGCGCCAGCGGCATCGCCAGGCGGCGCGGTGCGAACCAGGCGGCGAGCGCGAAGCCGATCATGCCCCCGTAGACGACCGGGGCCTTGGCCAGGTTGAAGAAGAAGTCCTGCATCGCGCCGGGGACCTCCGACAGGCCCTTGGTGCGCCCGAGCTCCTCGGCCAGCCCGCTGGTGTGCGTCAGGGAGAACATCGGGTCGCCCGTGACGATGAGGTCGGTGAGCGCCCAGGTGACCGGCCCGACGGCCGCGAGGGCCGCGTACCGGGTGCGGCGCGCCCACGTGACGTCGCGGTGCAGCGACAGCCACAGGAAGTACAGGCCGCACAGCAGCCAGGCCTCCGGGCGCAGCAGCGCAGCGCAGATGAGCAGCACCCAGACCACGCCGCCGCGGCGCGGGCGCTCGACCTCCAGTGCGGCGGCCCACAGCACGAACGCCAGGTACGGGATGTCGATGTAGGCCCGGGCCGCCAGGAACGGGAAGTCGAAGCGCGTGCACAGCAGCCCGGCGGCGGCGAGCCCGACCAGCGGCGTGAAGACGGCCTTGCCCAGCCGGTAGACCCCGGCGCACAGCACGACGAACGACGCCAGCGCCGTCCAGACCATGACCCGCTCGGCGCCGTGGCCGAGCACCGAGAGCGCGGCGCCGTAGAGGACCGCCAGCGGGTGCTGCGTCGGGGCGCGATAGGCGTCGAAGCTCGGCAGCGTCCCGTCGAGCAGCTCCCGGCCCCACAGCAGCGAGTAGTAGCTGTCGTAGTTCGGGAAAGTCGGGTAGACGATCGCCCCGGCGATGGTGGCCAGCGACAGCGCCAGCAGGCACAGCGCGGGCCACGGCACGTCGCGCAGGCGGCCCGCGACGCCGCGGGCCTGCGCCGCGCGGCCGGCCGTCTCGCGCCCCGGGGGCGCGACCGTGGTGGCGGCGGTCACCTCAGCAGGACGCATAGGCGACGAACCCCTCCGTGCGGGCGATGACGACCGCGTCGGCCGGCGGGACCAGGATGAGCGGCTGCTCGGCGTGCTTCTCGTTGCCCAGCGGGCCGTAGGCGGGGTTGCGCAGCATGTCGGACCCCCACAGATACACGTGGACGCCCTTGGTGTTCCGCCCGGCGTCGGCGAGGTCGTTGCGCGCGCGGACGCCGGCGACGCCCGCGTCGAGGATCCAGCGCGTGTCCGGCAGCAGCTTGTGCGTGGGTACGGTGACCGGCCCGCAGGCCCGTGCGCGGGTCACGGCCGGATCGGTCAGCAGGCCCTGCAGGCTGCGGCGCACGTCCACGCGCGAACGCAACTCGGCGTCGACCTTGGCGGCAGAGAGGTGCGTCACGGTCCACGCGCCGCCGAGCGCCACCGCGGCGGCCGACACGAGGGCCCAGGGCCGGCGGGCGCGGTGGCCGCGTGGGAGGGTCGTCCACCCCGCCACGGCGAAGGCGGCAAAGAGCAGCAGGCCGAGGGCCGAGATGGCCAGGTAGCGCTCGATGACCGCCAGGCCGGCAACCGCGATGGCCAGGAAGGTGACGATCCCCGAAGCCGTGAGGACGAGCGGCACGGCGACGCGGCGGCGCGCCAGCCACCAGGCCAGGCCGATGCCCGCGACGGCCGCGGCCAGGACCGGCCATTTCGTGAGGCGCTCCAGGTAGTCGGCGAGCAGCCGCGGGGCCTCGGAGGCCGGGCGCTGGCGGCCCAGCTCCTCGGCCAGCGCGTTCGTGTGGTGCTGGGAGAAGAGCGGGTCGCCGGTCGCCGCCCAGTCGGTCAGCGTCCAGAGGACGGGCGCGACCGCCGCCAGGGCCGCGAGGCGCGCCCGCTGCGCCCACGGCGCGCCGGGCGCGAGCCACAGCACGTAGCCGCCGGCCAGCAGCCACGCCTCGGGGCGCAGGAGCCCGGCGAGGGCGAGCAGGCCGAGCACGAGCGTCGCGCGCCGGCCCCGGTGCGCGGCGCGCGACGGCGCTCTGGCGACGATGACCGCAGCCCAGACGACCAGCGCGAGGTACGGGATGTCGACGTACCCGCGGGCGGCCAGGAAGGGGTAGTCCAGGCGCGTGAGCAGCAGCAGCGCGGCGACGACGGCCACGGCGGAGCCGAACGCGCCCCGCGCCAGGCGGTGGACGCCGGCGACGAGGCCGACGAACGAGACGACGGTGGCGGCCAGCATCGCCCGCGGCGCCAGGTCGGTGCCCAGCGGCGCCAGGACCGTGCCGAACGCGACGGCGAGCGGGTGCTCGGTCGGGGCGCGGAACGCGTCGAAGCTCGGGGCGGTGCCGTCGAGCACCTCGCGTCCCCAGACCAGCGCGTACGCCGAGTCGTACGCGGGCCAGGTCGGGTAGGCGAGGAAGCCGGCCAGCGCGGCGACGGCGAGGGCCCCCAGCGCCCAGGCCTCGAGCACGCCGACGGGCACGGCTCGACGCCGCGCCCATGGTGGTGCGCCCGGCCGCCGCCGGGTGAGGGTCGCGCTCTCCATCGTCCGACGGCGATGCGGTGCAGGGCCTCCGTGGCGCGCTGTCCGAGGCCCTGCGATACTTGGGCCCGAGTGTACGGCACCCCCCGGGAGACGCCCGCGTGCCGTAACCGCGACCCCTCGGCGGTGTCGAGGTGCGAAGGCCCCGTATGAAGCTCATCATCCAGATCCCCTGCCTCAACGAGGAGGAGACGCTTCCGGCGACGCTGGGCGACCTCCCCCGCGAGGTCGCCGGCTTCGACACGGTCGAGTGGCTCGTCATCGACGACGGCTCCACCGACCGGACGATCGAGGTGGCGCGCGCCCACGGCGTCGACCACATCGTCAAGCTCACCAACAACAAGGGCCTGGCCACCGGCTTCCAGGCCGGCCTGGACGCGTGCCTGAAGCTCGGCGCCGACGTCATCGTCAACACCGACGCCGACAACCAGTACTCGGCCGCCGACATCCCCAAGCTCGTCACGCCGATCGTCGAGGGCCGCGCCGACATGGTCGTCGGCGACCGGGAAACCGACCAGATCGAGCACTTCTCGCCGCTGAAGAAGCGCCTGCAGAAGCTGGGCTCGTGGGTCGTGCGCCAGGCCTCGGACACCGAGGTGCCGGACACGACGTCGGGCTTCCGCGCCTACAACCGCGAGGCCGCCATCCAGATGGCGGTCGTCTCGAAGTACACCTACACGCTCGAGACGCTCATCCAGGCGGGCAAGCTCCTCGTCGCCACCGACCACGTCGCGATCAAGACCAACCCGCAGACGCGGGAGTCGCGGCTGTTCCCGTCGATGTGGGCCTACGTGCGCCGCAACGCCGTGGCGATCGCCCGCATCTACGCCCAGTACGAGCCGCTGCGGGTCTTCACGACCCTGTCGGCGATCCTGTTCGTGCTGGCGCTCGTGCCCTTCACGCGCTTCGTCATCGCCTACGTCTCCGGCGACGGCGCCGGGCACGTGCAGTCGCTGATCTTCGGCGCCGTGCTGTTCAACGCGTCCGTCGTGCTGTTCGCCATCGGGATCCTCGGCGACCTGCTCTACGGCCAGCGGATCATGACCCAGCGGATCTTCGAGCGGGTGCGGCGCATCGAGCTGCAACTCGACGTCCCGCCGTCGCACTACGAGCCGGGCGCCAAGCCGACCGGGCAGGGCCCGACCACGGGCGCCCACGCCGGCCAGCGCACCGAGGAGCGGGAGGCCGTGCAGCTATGAGCCCCGAAATCACCGTCGACGCCGAGGGCACGGTCACCGGCAACACGTACGACAAGTACGGCTCCACCAACCCGGTCGTCAGGCGCCTGATGGCGGGCTTCGAGCGCGCGCTGGACGACCTCTTCAGCCAGGCCGCGCCGCGCTCGGTGCTCGACGTCGGCTGCGGGGAGGGCGTGCTCCCCCACCGGTGGGCGCAGCGGCTCGAAGGCCGCATCGTCGGCATCGACCTCGAGGACCCGGCGATCCAGGCCGAGTGGGCCAAGCGGCGGGCGCCGAATCTGGAG
>DASPKC010000204.1:0-6256 GCA_035628295.1 Baekduia sp. | reverse complement strand
GGATACCGAGCGGACGACCGGGGTGCGGAAGGTGATCAAGGAGAGCACGCTGAAGGAGCTGCGCCGGCTCGACGCCGGGCGCTGGAAGGGGCCACAGTGGGCGGGCGAGAAGCTCCCCACGCTGCGGGAGGCGCTGGCCACCATCCCGCCGTGCGAGCGCTCCGCCGGCCGGAACCGGGATCCCTCCCGGCCGTCGGCGGTGGGCACGGCCGCCAGGACGGCCACGACGGCCAGGGCGGCGGCGGTCCACGAAACGGTGCGTCGCACCGCCCGACCCTACCCCGGCGTCAGGCGGCGATGCGGCCGATCTCGCGCGTGAGGGTCCAGACGTCGGGGAGGCCGTGGTGCACGATCGGCTTGCCCGACGTGAGCACGCCGACGCTGAGCTCGCGCTCGGGGTCGGCCCAGGCGAGCACGTTGGTGAAGCCGAGATGGCCGAACGCCTGCTCGGTGCGGGGCCCGAAGAGGCTGATCACCTCGGCGCCGAGCATGAACCCGGCGCCGTGGCGCATCGGCGCGCCGAGCGTGAAGTCGAACTCGCGGTAGGCGCGCTCGACGGTCGCGCGCCGGATCGTGCGCGGCTCGAAGATCCGCGTCCCGTCGAGCTCGCCCTCGCGCAGCAGGAGCTCGTAGAAGCGGCTGAGCTCGTCGGCGGTCGTCACCACGTTGGCGGCCGGCACGATGCCCGTCAGGAAGCGCGGGTCGTTGGACAGCCGGGTGACGTCGTCGGCCGGCAGCCCGAGCGCGCGCTCCAGGACCGTCGACAGCGGCGGCAGCGGCGGCGCGCCCGTCGGATAGGACAGCGCGACCTGGCCGACGTCCTCGGGGGCGACGCCGTAGTTGCCCCAGCGGAAGCCGAGCGGGTCGAGGATCTCGCGCGCCAGGACCGTGCGGATGTCGTCGCCCGTGACCCGCTGGACGATCTCGCCGATGATGAACCCGCCGGAGACGGCGTGGTAGGCCAGCAGCTTGCCGGGCCGCGACCGCGGCTTGGCGTCGGCCATGATCTGGACGAGGAACTCGCGGTCGCTGAGGTTGTCGAGATCCAGCGCCTCCGCCGGGATGTTCGGCACCCCCGCCCGGTGCGTGAGCACGTGCTCGATCGTGATCCCGTCCTTGCCGTGGCGCGCGAACTCGGGGATGTACTCGGCCACGCGGTCGTCGACGTGGAAGCAGCCGCGCTCGTCGAGGATGTGGGTGAGCGCGGCGGTGACCGCCTTGGCGGCCGAGAAGATGACGAAGGGCGTCTCGGGCGTGGCGAGGACCTTCGGGACGTCCGGGCCGTCCTGCGGCCCGTTGCCGCGGGCATGGCCGATCGCCCGGTCGAGCACCACCACGCCGCGGTGGCGGACGCAGACGGCGATCGCGGGATGCACCCCCGTGCGGTACAGCCGCCGGGCAGCCGACCAGACCCGCTCGACCGCAGCCGGGTCGGCGCCGCTGCCGGCCGGGTCCTCGTGCGGCGCGACGGTCGTGACCTCGCCGAGGTCCTTCGGGATCCGCGCCCGCCGCAGGGGGTCGGGCAGCCCGGGGATCCGGGGCGGCGCCAGGAGGTGCGGGTTCAGCGACAGCACGGGCGCACCTTATGCCGAGCGGCTCGGCGCCGGCGCCGGTGCGCCGACCGGGAGCAGCGCCGCGGCGAGCCGCGGCGCTGCTCCGCCCCACAAGCGCTCAGCGGGCGGCGACGGGACCGCGCAGCGAGGGCGCCGGACGCGCCGCCTGCGGGGCGCGCGCCGGCGCCTCGACGGGCGCGGCGACAGGCTCGCCGTCCTCGTCCTCGAGGAGGTGGTGGAAGTACGAGACGAGGTAGAGGGCGAGGACCACGATGAGCGCGAAGGTGATCGCGACGGCGGCGAACGTGGCCGTCGCGTACATCCACGCCTCGACGGCGATGACGCCGTACACAAGAGCGAAGGCAGCGATGATGAAGAGCCCGGGCGAGCGGTCGGGGAGGTGCATGTGGACCATCGTGGGGCGCGGCAGGCATCGCTGCCTCGGGGAAGCTCCCTCGACGGCACTCCGTAGAAACGACGGACTCCGGGCGCTCACCGGGCGCCATCCCCCCGCGAAGCGGCAGATCGCGCCCCTGCCTCCGTAGTCGCTACGGAGGCGCGAGCCGCAGGCGACCCCGATGGACGGGCGCGCCGCCCGACCTACGGTGGGGGCATGCCCGCCGCGGCCTCGCTCCCCGTCCACCTCGCCGGATTCGACGGCAGCCCTGCGGCGACCAGCGCCGTCCGGGTCGCGGGCGCTCTGGCGTCCGCTGACGGCGCGCACCTCGTGGTGCTCGTCGTGCACCCGGCCGCGGGGCACGCCCTGCTGCTCGGGACCGAGACGGCGCTCGAGCAGGAGGTCCGCCGGCGTGCGGAGGAGCTGCTGGTCGACCTGGCCCACGCGGAGGTCCAGGAGGTCCGTGCGGCGAGCGCGCCCCGGGCGCTGGCCGAGGCCGCCGGCCGGCATGGCGCGTCGATGGTCACCGTCGGCGCCACCGACCGCGGCGCCCTGGGCCGCCTCGCGCCCGGCAGTGTCGGCGAGCGCCTCCTGCACGAGGCCCCCTGCCCGGTCCTCGTCGTCCCCCCCGGCGTCGACGAGCGCCCGCTGCGGACGGTCGGGGTCGCGGTGCACGGCGGCCGCGATGACGACGTGGTCCTCCTGCACGCCGCCACGCTGGCCGCATCGCTCGAGGCGCGACTGGTCCTGATCTCCGTGCTCGCGCCCGACGACGGGCCCGCATTCCACGCCGCCGCCAAGAAGCTGGAGGACCTGGCGGCCCGCCTCGGCGCACGGTCGTGCGTCCGCGAGGGCCGGCCGGGCCCCGAGGTCGTGGCCGCCTGTGACGACGTCGACCTCCTCGTCTGCGGGTCGCGAGCCCACACCCCGGTGCGGGCGGTGCTCGAGGGCAGCGTGTCGCGTCACCTCGTCGACCACGCCCCGTGCCCGGTCCTGGTGGTGTCCCGGCCCGTCGCCCGCGCCGCGGCGCGGGAGGCCGTGGCCGGAGCCGCACGGTGAGCGCCCGCTCGCCGGTGGTCGTCGGCCACGACGGCCACGCCCTCGGGCCGCTGCGCGCCGGCGAGGCGCTCGCGCGCGCCCTCGGGTTGCCGCTGGTGCTCGGCTGTGCCTACCACTACGAACCGGTCGTGGTCGGCCCCGGCGCGACCGGCGACGACCGCAGCGCGCCCCGGGCCCTGCGCGCCGAGGCGACCCTGGACGCGGCCCGGCGGCTCGTGCACGTCGCGGACGTGGATTGCCGCGTCCTGCCCGCCGACGGCGCCGCCGAGTCGCTGCGCCAGCTCGCCGCCGAGGTCGATGCCGCCGCCGTCGTCGTCGGTCCCGACCTGCGCGGCGAGGTCACGCGGGAGGTCCTCGGCCACGCGCACTGCCCGGTGGTCGTCGCGCCCGCCGAGGCGCTGGTCGTGGCACCGCAGGTGCGGGTGGTGGGCGTGGCCTACGACGGCTCGGTGGCCAGCCGCTTCGCGCTCTCGGCCGCCGCCTGCGTGGCGGCCGCGGCCGGGGCGACGCTGCGGATCCTCGCCGCCACCGGACGGCGACCCACGAGCCGCTGCGCCGACGACCTGGGCCGAGCCGCCGCGCAGGTCCCGGGGGCCACCGTCCCGGTCGAGACCCGCGTGCTGCACGGCCGCGCGGCCGCGGAGCTGCGCCGGGCCTGCGAGGACCTCGACCTGCTGGCGTGCGGCTCGCGCGGCCACGGCCGCCTGCTCGGCGCGCTGCTCGGGAGCGTCTCGACGCCGCTGGTCGACGACCCGGTCTGCCCCGTGCTCGTGGTCCCGCCGATCGTCCGGCGCCGCGGCCACCAGCCGCTCGGCCTCAGCACCGCCGGGACCGAGCAGCTGGTCTGATCCGCAGTGGGTCAGGCCGCCAGGACGAAGGAGATGAAGAACCCCGCGGCGGTCGCGAACGCGTTGAGCGGCCGCCCGTGCTCGAAGGCCTCGGGCATCAGCGTGTCGGCCAGCGAGGCGAGGACCGCGCCGCCTGCAAACCCGAGCGCGACGGCGAGCACCGGATCGCCCAGCCCGCCGGCGACCCCGCGGCCCAACACCACGGACGCGGCCAGGAGCGCCGCGCAGAGGAGCCAGATCCCGACCACCTGACGCGGCGCCCGCCCTCCCTGGCGCATGGCCGCCGCGCCGACGAGCGACTCGGGGAGGTTGGAGAAGAAGATCGCGACGAGCAGCGTCACCGACGCGCCCTCGACGAGCGAGACCCCGAGCGCCAGGTTCTCCGGGACGCCGTCAAGCGTCACCGCGGCCAGCAGCGCCCACCCCACGGTCGGCGAGGCCACGACCTCCCGCTGCTCGGGTCCCGGCTCGCCCGCCACGCGCCGGTCGAGCCACGTGTCCACGGAGACGAAGACCGCCGCGCCGGCCAGCAGCCCGAGGCCCGCGCGGGTGGCGCCGCCGAGGTGGAACGCCTCCTCGAAGAGCTCGAAGGCGAGCGCGGAGATCAGCGCACCGGACGCGAAGGCCAACAGCACGCCCGTGACGAGCTTGCTCACGTCGACCCGCGAGCCGACGGCCGCGCCGATGACCAGGGCGCTGGAGGCCGCGATGCCGTAGAGGAGGGCGTCGAGCACGCCCGCGTCCTACCCCGAGCGTCGCAGCGCCAACTCGCCGGCGGCCGCGCCTGGGCGTCCGGACGGCGCTACGACCCGGAGTCCAGGTGCTTGCGGCGCATGGACCACATCTCGGATTCCCTGCCTGAGAGCGCCGTTTCCTGCGTGGATCGTCCGATTGAGTCCGGTTGGGACCCTGGATCGACTGGCGCAACTGGCACGCACCTGGCACGCACCGGCAGACTCCCGCCCATGCCGCAACGGACCGTGCTCGCGCTGGCAGCAGCGTGTGCTCTGACGACCGGATCGCCCGCCTGGGCTGCAGACGCGATCGCACCGAAGGACGGCGAGACCGTGTCGTCGCGTCCGACGTTCGCCTTCGACTTCACGAACGGGCGCGCCGACATCCAGCTCTCGCACTCACCCGAGGTCAAAGCCGCGGGTGACGACGCCGGCGCGTTCGTCGACGTGGTCGCGGACCAGCTCGCCCTGCTCTACATGCGCACGCCGCCGGATGGCCTGGCCCCGTGGGAGGGACCGCGGCTCGCGGCAGGGGCCTACTTCTGGCACGTCAAGGTCCGCGACGACGGTGCGGAGCCCTATTCGGGAACGGAGACCGGATGGGGTCCGACTCGCCGGCTCATCGTCCGGGACGAGCCGGTGATCTTCGAGGGCTGGACAGTCCGGGCGGAGCGCATCCGGCCACGACCGGGATGCAGGACGCCGCTGCGGCTCCGCGGCAAGGTCGCCTTCGACGACAATGACGCCACCCCTCGGGTCAGCTTGAGCCTCGTCATCAAGGCCGCCGGGCGGGTCATCAAGCGCGCACGGCCGGTGCTGGACTACGCGTCGCGCTACGACGGGTACGTCTGCACGCGCCATCGCCAGGTGACGGTGTCCCCGTTCCTGCGCGACCGCGCGGGCCAGCTGACGCCAGGCCCGCAGCGGACCGTGGGGGCCTAGCAGGTAGCCGCGTCGAGGTACCCGTCGACGAGCGCCACGGCCTCGGCCTCGTTGCCGGGCATGAGGTGGCCGTAGCGATCGAAGGTGATCGCCACCGACGAGTGGCCCATGTACACCGACAGCGCCTTGGCGTTGACGCCGGCGGCGATGCACACCGACGCGTACGTGTGGCGCGCCTCGTGCAGCGTCAAGCCGTCAAGGCCCGCCGCGCGCCATGCCTTGGCGGTGAGCTGGCGGACGGTGTCGGGGCTGATCGGCCGGCCGGGCTCGCGCGGGCTGGGGAACACGAGCTCGCCCCCGCCGCTGGCCAGGCGGTGCGCGACGAGCAGCCGGCGCAGCTCGCGCACGATCGGGACCTTGCGCACGCTGGACGCCGACTTGGGCGCCCCGAAGGCCTTGTGCTCGTCGTCCCAGCTGCGCAGCACATGCAGCACCCCCGCGTCGAGGTCGACGTCCTGCCAGCGCAGGGCCAGCACCTCGCCGCGCCGCAGCCCGGCGTACATCGCGCACGCCCACAGCGTGCGCAGCTCGTCGGGCAGGGCGGCCAGCAGCGTGCCGGCCTGCGCCGGCGTCGCGATCCGGTCACGGCCGGCGCGCGCCCGCGGCATCTCGAGCCCGACGGTCGGGTTGATCGCCACGTGCGCGCGGCGCAGCGCCTGGCGGTACAGCGCGCGCACGGCGTTGAGGGTCGTGTCCACGGTGGCCGGCGCGAGCCCGTCGCCG
>DASPKC010000203.1:0-4804 GCA_035628295.1 Baekduia sp. | reverse complement strand
CCGACTACACGCGCGAGGCCGGCGTGCGCAACCTCGAGCGCGAGATCGGCAACGTGTGCCGCAAGGTGGCGCGCCAGGTGGCCGAGCGCGAGGGCGACGGCCGCGTCGCGCGCACCAACGTGTCGGCGGCGAAGGTCCCCGAGCTGCTCGGGCGCGCGCGCTTCGTGCGCGAGACCGAGCGGCGCACGCGGCGGCCCGGCGTCGCCACGGGCCTGGCGTGGACGCCGGTCGGCGGCGACGTGCTCTTCATCGAGGCCAGTGCGTTCCCCGGCGAGGGCCGGCTGACGCTGACCGGCCAGCTCGGCGACGTCATGAAGGAGAGCGCGCAGGCGGCCCTGACGTGGGTCCGCAGCCACCACCACGACATCGCGCCGGGCCTCGGCGAGGAGTGGTTTCGCGAGCACGACCTGCACGTCCACGTCCCGGCGGGCGCCACGCCGAAGGACGGGCCGAGCGCCGGCATCACCATGGCGACCGCGATCGCGTCGCTGGTCACCGGCCGCTGCGTGCGCGACGACGTGGCGATGACCGGCGAGATCACCCTCACCGGCCAGGTGCTGCCGATCGGCGGCCTGAAGGAGAAGGCGCTGGCGGCGCAGCGCAACGGGATCTCCACGCTCATCGCGCCCGCGCGCAACGAGCCGGACGTCGAGGACGTCCCGGAGCACCTGCGCGCCAAGCTGCAGTTCCACTGGGTCGCCGAGATCCAGCAGGTGCTCGAGCTCGCGCTCGAGCGCCCGTGACGGAGCTGGAGCTCGAGCCGCTGGCCGAGGGCGGCTTCGGCCTCTGCGAGGCGCCACGGATCGCCGCCGACGGCACCGTGTGGTTCGCCGACGTCACCGAGGGCGGGATCTTCCGCGTCGATCCCGGCGCGACCGCGATCACCTGCGTGCTGGAGCGCCGGCGGTGGGTCGGCGGGCTCGTCCCCCACGAGCGCGGCGGCGTCGTCGCCACGGGGCGCGACCTGGTGCGGGTGCATCCCGACGGGCGCACGGAGAGCGTCTTCACCGCGGCCGACGACTCCGGGATCGTCGCGTTCAACGACTGCACGGTGGACGCCCACGGCCGGGTGCTGGCCGGCGCCCTGCGGTTCAACCCGACGCGGGGCGAAGCGCCGCAGCCCGGTCGCGTGCTCGTGGTGGCGGCCGGTTGGGTCGCCGTCGCGGTGGACGAGGGCGTCGACTGGCCCAATGGCATCGGCCTCTCGCCCGACCGCCGGCGCGCGTACCTCAGCGACTACGCCCACGGGCGCGTGCTGGTCTGCGACGTCGACCGTGACGGCGCGCTGGCGCGGACGGCACGGCCGTGGGCGCAGCTCGGCGAGGGCGAGTCGGCGGACGGCCTGGCCGTCGACGCAGAGGGCGGCGTGTGGGTCGCGACCGGTCAGGGCGGAGGCCTCGTACGGCTCGATCCGCAGAGCGCGGCGGTGAGCGCGCGCGTCGACGGTCTGGCGCCGTTCGTGTCGTCGCTGGCCTTCGGCGGCGCCGACGGCCGCGACGTCGTCGTGACCACCGCCGGCGGGCCGCGCGGCGGCAGCGTCCTGCGCGGCCGGACCCCCGTCGCGGGGCTCCCGGTGAGATCCGCTGTGATCTAGCGGGTCAGGCCGGGTATGGTCGGAGCACCGACCACCCGACGAGAGGGAGCGATGGCCAAGAAGACGAAGGCCGCCAAGGCCGCCGCCGCCGGTGTCGCCGTCAAGGGCGCCAAGAAGACCAAGGACCTGAGCACGACCGTGGATCAGGAGCAGCTGCGCGACAACGTGCGCGTGGCCTTCGAGGCGGCGCGCGACGCGTACGAGCGTGTCAACGGCAAGGGCGCCGCGGCGCTGTTCGAGGACCCCAAGCTGCACGAGGACGTGCGCCAGGCCGCCAGCGCGGTGCGTGGTGCCACCTCGGCGATCCAGCCCAAGAAGAAGAAGCGCGGCCCGGGCCGTCTGCTGATGCTCGGGCTGGTCGGCGCCATCGCGGCCGTCGCGCTGTCCGAGGGGCTGCGCAACAAGGTGCTGGACGCGCTGTTCGGGGCCGAGGAGGAGTTCGACTACACCTCCACGACCACCACGAATGCCGCATCCCCGGCCGGCGCGCCGAGCGCCGCCCCGTCGCCCGCGGCCTGACGCCCGGACGTCACGCAGGACCTGCCCGAGGGGGCGCCGTGAGGCGCCCCCTCGGTCGTCTCGCGACGTCCGCCCGCTGGTTGGCCGGCCAGCTACGCTGCGGGCATGGAGGCCTCCGCGACGGCGACGCGCTCGCTCGAGAGCGACAAGGCGCAGCGCATCGTCGAGGCGATGCGCGAGTCGGTCGCCCAGCGTGGCGTGGCCGGCGCGACGTTCGACCACGTGGCGCGCCGGGCGGGCGTTTCGCGCGGCCTGCTGCACTACTACTTCGGCACGAAGGAGCGGCTGCTGACCGAGGTGGTGCGCCGCGACTGCGACCTGCGGATGGGCGTCCTCGAGGCGCAGCTCACGCAGGCCGCCAGCGCGCAGGACGTCGTCGAGCTCCTGCGGCTCACGCTCGAGGACATGGTCCGCGACGCGCCGGACTTCTTCACCGTCGTCTTCGAGTTCTTCACGCTCTCGCGGCGCAACGACGAGGTGGCCGCCGAGCTCGCGGACCTCCTGCGCCGCACGGCCGAGCACGTCGCGAAGGTCCTGCGCGCCAAGCAGGAGGAGGGCGTCCTGGTCCTGCGCGCCGAGCCCGAGGCGGTGGCGGAGATCCTCTTCGCGCTCGGCGACGGCATCGGGATGCGGATGCTGGTCGACCCCGACCGCGACTGGTCGGAGACCGTGCGCGCCGGGCTGCTGACGGTGCAGGCGCTCATCGCCGACGCCTGAGCGCGACGGGCGCCGCCCGCCCCGTCGTGTGCCGCGGGTCACACACGTGGGCCGCCTCCTCCTGCACTGTCTGGCCAGCCAGCCAGTCGCCGGGACGGCTGCGGTCACTGGGGAGGAACCCGTGCAGCAGACCATGCTTCGCCTCGATGCGTTCGTGCGCCGCCACCGGCGCGCGGTCATCGCCGTCTGGGTGCTGGCCCTCGTGGCCGCGCTCCCGTTCGCGCTGCGCCAGTCCGACAACCTGACGGGCGGCGGGTTCGAGGTTCCGGGGTCGCAGAGCCAGCGGGTGCAGGCCGCCCTGCAGGAGCACTTCCCGGGCGCGGCGCGCGCGAGCCTGGCGGCCGTCCTGCTGCCGCGCCGCGGCGCCACCGAGGCCGACGTGCGCGCGCGTCTGGCGCTCGTGCGCCGGGCGGCGCGCCAGACCGGCGGCGTCGACCCCGTCCCCGGCGCCGGCGAGCGCGCGCTGGCGGCGCTGCGCCGCGAGCCGGGGCGCCCGCTCGTCGTGCCGCTGGCCGCCACCGTGGACGACCAGGACGCCTCCGACGTCGCCGGTGACCTGCGCGACCGCCTGGGCTTCGCCGACGGCAGCGCGCAGGAGGGCGCCGTCGCGGTCCACCTCATCGGCCAGGGCGCCCTGTGGGCCGCGCTGCAGGACCAGTCCACGCACGACCTCGAGACCGCCGAGCGGACCGGCTTCCCGATCGTGGCGCTCGTCCTCATCGCCGTGTTCGGCTCGCTGGCCGCCGCCGCGCTGCCCCTGGCGCTCGGGCTCTTCAGCGTGCTCATCACCGGCGCGCTGATCTTCTTCCTGTCGCAGGCGACGCAGATGAGCGTCTTCGTGACGTCGATGGCGTCGATGATCGGCATCGGCGTCGCCGTGGACTACTCGCTGTTCGTCCTGGCGCGCTACCGCGAGGAGGTCCGCGCCGGCCGGACGCCCGAGGTGGCGCAGGCCACGGCGATCGCCACGTCGGGCGTCGCGGTGCTGTTCTCGGGCGTGACGGTCATCGTGGCGCTGGCCGGGCTCTTCCTCGTGCCGACGACGGCGATCCGCTCGATGGCGCTCGGGGCGATCCTCGTCGTGGCGGTGTCGATGCTCGCGTCGGCCACGCTGCTGCCGGCGCTCGTCGCGACGCTGGGCCGGCGGGCCTACGCCCGCGGCCGCCTCTTCCTCACGCTCGAGCTGGTGCGCCGCTCGTGGAGGCGGCCCGTGCGCGGCTCCACGCGCCCGGACGCCCCGGCCACCCCGTCGTTCTGGGCGCGCTGGACCGACGCGGTCATGCGCCGCCCGGTCGCGTCGCTGGTGGCGTCGGCCGCGGTGCTGCTCGTCCTGGCGATCCCCACGCTGAGCCTGGAGACCGGCAACGGCGCCCTGCGCCAGTTCCCCGACGGGCACGAGACGCCGGTCGGGTTCGCGGCCGCCGCGTCGGTCAGCGCCCCCGGCGACAGCGCGCCGGTGCGGATCGTCGTCGGCGCCGAGCGCGAGGACCGCGTCCAGGCGGTCCTGCGCGCGGATCCGGAAGTCCTGCGCGTGGCCGAGCCGGTGCGCTCGCCCGACGGCCGCAGCTCGCTGCTCGTCGCGGTGCCGCGCCACGACGGCGAGTCCGACGAGGCCAAGGCCCTGGTCTCGCGCCTGCGCGAGGCGCTGCCGGAGGCCGAGGTCGGCGGCAGCACGGCGATGCAGCGCGACTTCGCCGACACCGTCTCGGGGTCGATGTGGAAGATCGTGCTGTTCGTCCTCGGGCTGAGCTTCGTGGTGCTGCTGGTGCTGCTGCGCTCCGTGGTCCTGCCGCTCAAGGCGATCGTGATGAACCTGCTGAGCGTGGGGGCGTCGTACGGCGTGCTCGTCGCGGTGTTCCAGTGGGGCTGGGTGGACGGCTTCCTCGGCTTCGAGTCCGCGGGCTACATCGACACGCTCACCCCGCCGCTCGTGCTCGCGGTGGTCTTCGGGCTGTCGATGGACTACGAGGTGTT
>DASPKC010000202.1:0-4254 GCA_035628295.1 Baekduia sp. | reverse complement strand
AGTCCGGGCTCGGCCTCCAGCGCATCCCTCCCGGCTACCGCTTTCCGTACGGCCACACGCACAAGCAGCAGGAAGAGGTGTACGTGGTCCTGCGCGGGAGCGGGCGGATGAAGCTCGACGACGAGATCGTCGCGCTCCGGGCGTGGGACGCGGTCCGGGTGGCGCCCGGGACCTGGCGCGGCTACGAGGCCGGGCCGGAAGGCCTCGAGCTGCTCGTCATCGGCGCACCCAACCTCGGTGACGCTCCGCGCGACGACGTCGAGGGCCGGCGCGACTGGTGGGCGGACTAGCCGCTCGCGCTGCTGCGGCGACCGCGCCAGGCGGGCGCCAGGACGTCGGTGACGCGATCGCCGTCCACCAGCTGGATGGACCGGAACGTCTGGGGCGTCGAGGCGGACCGTTCCGAGGCCGATCCGCCCGGCCACGGCCCACGTGACGGCGCCGCCCGCGGCCACCTGCAGCCCCGCGGCCGTCCAGGGCGGACGGCGGGCCGGCACCTCGAGCACCCGCGTCTCCGCGGCCCCAGCCGTCCGCAGGGCGCCGGCGAGCACGGGGCCGTCCAGGGCGGGTGCGAGGGGCGCGGCGGCGCGGCGCGCCTGCGCCAGCGCCCGCGTGACGGTCACGGCCTGCCGCCGGGCACGGCGCAGCCGGCTCTCGCGAAAGGCGGGGGTGGCCACGGGCCGATCGTTGCCGCCGCCGGCGGCGGTCGTCAAGCGCGGCGCCCGCGCCGCCCGACAACGAGGAAGGCCCCGCCGGAGCGGGGCCTTCTGCGTCGGGGGCGGCCGGGCCGCGCGGGATCAGACGCGTGGAGGACTGCCTCCGGCCGTCGGCGTCCCCACGCGCGGCCGGTCCTCCTGTGTGTGCGGCCACCCGGCCGCCGGTGAGAGCACTCTGCCGGGTGGCGCCAGACCGTCGGGTGGGCTCGCGCACACAACGGCCGTGCGCTGCGTCACAGGGCGGCGCGCTCAGGACCGCGGGGGGCGGAAGATCGTCGGGACCGAGGCCGGGCGCCGCCGCAGCTCGTTGCCCACCATGCCCGCGATGTGGCGGTGGAAGCCCTTGCGCGGGACACGCGCGAGCAGCTCGCGCACGAACGCCCGGTCGGGTCCGAACGCCAGCCGCGACGGCGGGACGACGTCGACCATGTCGGCCCGGCGCAGCAGCTCGACCTCGTCGCCGCGCGCCCACTGGGGCAGCACCTCGTGGTGGTGCTCGATGACGTCGGCGCAGCGGGCGATCCGCGTGGGCGACCAGCCGTGCTGCTCGCCGATCTCGGCCGCCAGCCGGCGCCCGTCGGTCACGTACGGGCCGTGGCGCTCGCTGAGGTACAGGCCGGCGTCGTGCAGGAACGCCGCGACGAGCAGCAGCTCGCGGTCGACCTGGCGGTGGCCGCGGCGCGCCAGCTCGAGCGTGAGCTCGAAGACGCGGACGCAGTGGCTCTCCATCGGCGAGCCGTCCGCACCGACCAGCTCGCGCAGGCGCTGCAGCGCGGCGCGCTCGGTGTCGGTCGTGCACAGGTCGTCGGCCGCGCTCATGCCGTCATCCCGGGCGGCCGGCGCAGCGGATCCTGCTGGTCGTGTCTGCGGATGGGGATGCGCCCGTCGGCCAGCTCGCGGATGCGCCCCGCGAGGCGTTCGGCGGCCGGGCTCGGGCTGAGGTGCGCCCACAGCGCCAGGCCGATTCCGGTGAGCAGGAGGAGCGCCCACAGCAGGAGCAGGAGCAGGAGGTTCGCCATGGGCGGTCGTTCGTCGCCGCGGGCCGCGCTCCTGCCGGCGCCACGCCCGTGGCACGGCGAGGGGCCTCGCCGTGCGGCGAGGCCCCTCGGTCCCTCCCCCTGTGCGAGTCGCTCAGCCGATGTAGTAGTTGCGCACCGGCCCCGAGTCCGTCTCGGCCGCCGCGCCGGTGTCGGTGATCCGCGTGACGTGCGCCACCAGCGAGGACGTCGAGAACGAGCTCGACACGGGCGCCGAGCAGCTCGCGCGGCCCGCCGAGTCGGCCAGGTCGGTGCAGCTGCCGACCTTGTAGCCCATGACCTTGATGTCCAGGCGGACCGTCACGTTGCTCGCGGCGACCCAGCGGAAGGCGCCGTTGGAGTAGATGCGCTTCTTGACATCGGCGTAGCCCTGCACCGGGCCCTGGCCGTCGATCCGGATCGCGTCGTAGAACGAGACGGAGTGCGGCGTCGACAGCGGCACGCCGTCGGCGGACGCGACGGCCGGCGCGACGGCGGCGGCGGCGAGGACGGCGGCGGCGATCTTGGTAGTGCGCGACATGGTGGCTCTCCCTGGTCTGGTTCCTGTGGCGCGGCGCGGTCGCCGCTGACGAGGGAGGACATTGCCGGGCGGCGCACCGGCTTCCGGTGCGCGTGGGCACACTGCGACGGTGCGGCCCGTCACAAGCCGGTGCGACCGCACAGACCGGCGGTGCGCGGCCCCACAGACGCGGCGGTCGCGGTGTGTCAGCCGAACGCCGGCAGCCCGTCGATGCTCGCCGCGTTCTTGACCGACGGCTCGGCGGCGAGGCCCTCCGCGCCGAGAGTGCGCAGCTTCTTCTCGGCGTGCCTGTCGTAGTGGTCGCGCTGGCCGACCATCTCCATCAGCGGGACCGTGTAGCCGCACGAGTCCGCGATGCGGAACACGTCGACGCGGATCACCGAGCGCCGGTTCTCGGGCAGGCCCGGCGCCTGCAGCCCGGCTGCGAGCTGCGCGAAGCGCGGGTCGCCCACGGGCACCACCTCACCCCGGCCGTGCAGGCGCAGGATGCGCGGCGGGCCCTCGAACGCGCAGAACATGACGCAGATCCGGCCGTTCTCGCGCAGGTGGGCGGCGGTCTCCGCGCCGCTGCCCATGACCTCGAGGTAGGCGATCTCGCGCGGCCCGCGCACCGCGAGGCTCGACCCCGGTCCCTTGGGGGACACGTTGACGTGCCCGTCGGCGGCCAGGGGCGCGGTGGCGACGAAGAACATCGGCTGGCGCGCGATCCAGTCGCACCAGCGGTCGTCGAGTGCGTCGTAGGTGCGGCCCACGGCGCGAGGGTAGCGGCGGGCGGCGCAGGACTCGCGCGCCTCAGCAGGCGACCCGCCGGCGGCCGTGGACGGCCTCCAGCAGCGTCTGGCGGACGTCGGTCAGCTCGGCGCCCTTCTCGATGTAGGCCGCGGCGCCCTGGGCGAGCACCGGCTCGCGCATCCGGTCGGCCTCGAAGCCCGAGAAGACGACGACGACGGCGTCCGGTGCGACCTTGCGCAGCAGCGGGATGGCCTGCAGGCCGTCCATGCCCGGGAGCGACAGGTCGAGCAGCACCGCGTCGGGCACTTCGGCACCGGCGAGCTCGACCGCCCGCCGCGCGTCGCCGGCCTCGCCGACGACCTCGATCTCGCCGTGCTCCTCGAGCACGTAGCGGGCCAGAGTACGCAGCGCCGGGACGTCGTCGCAGAGCACGACGCGGACGGGGTGGGCGGGTGAGGAGGCGTGGCGGTCCATCGCCATCAGGTGGATCGGATACCCGGCCAGGCAGCTTGAGCGCGGCACTCGACAGGTGTACGGCTCAAGTTCTGGCAGGGGGCGCGCCGGGATGCCGGGGCTATGATGGCCGGACCCCCTGAGAGGAGCCCCTTCCCCGTGCAGGAGATGGTCATCTACGGTGTCAGCTTCGACATGGTCGGCAAGCAGCCGATCGTGTTGCTGAAGACCGTCGACAGCAACAAGTTCCTGCCGATCTGGATCGGGCACCCCGAGGCTGCCGCCATCCTCATGAAGCTCCAGGGGGCGACGACGCCGCGCCCGATGACGCACGACCTGCTGTGCGACGTCCTCGGTGAGCTGGAGGTCAAGTGCACGCAGGTGGCCGTCACGGAGCTGCGCGACAACACGTTCTTCGCGTCGATCAGCCTGACGGTCAACGGCCGCGAGGTGGAGATCGACTCGCGCCCGAGCGACGCGCTGGCCCTCGCCGTGCGCGCAGGCGCGCCGATCTTCGCCGCCGAGGAGGTCATCGCGGAGTCCGCCATCGAGTTCGAGCACGAGGTCGAGGACACCGAGGAGGTCGTGGACAAGTTCAAGGAGTTCCTCGACCAGGTGACCCCGGAGGACTTCGCCGGCGACTCCTGAGCGCCGGGCCGGGCCGCCGGTTCAGCGCGCGAGCGCGACCACGCGCTCGATGACCTCGTCGAAGCCGATGCCGGCAGCGTCGGCGGCCTGCGGCAGCAGGCTGGTCTCCGTCATCCCGGGGATCGCGTTGACCTCGAGGACGTAGAGG
>DASPKC010000201.1:0-3310 GCA_035628295.1 Baekduia sp. | reverse complement strand
GACGACGACTACGGCAAGGTGATCGGGCGCGGCGGCCGGACGGCGCAGGCGCTGCGCACCGTCGTCAAGGCCGCGGCGGTCAAGGAGAACCGCCGCGTGCTGGTCGACATCGTCGAGTGACCGCGATGGCCGAGCGGTCGGCGCGCGACCTCGTCGCCGGGCGCGTGGGGCGTCCGCACGGCCTGGACGGGTCGTTCCACGTCACGGGCTCGCGCGCCCGCCTGCTGCAGGCCGTCGACCGGGTGCGCCTCGGCGAGGAGGAGCTGGCGATCGAGCGGCGCGCCGGAACGGCGGACCGGCCGATCCTGCGCCTGGAGGGCATCGCCACGCGCGAGGCCGCCGAGGCGGTGCGCGGCGGCGACCTGGTCATCGCCCGCGACGCCGCCCCACCGCTGGAGGAGGGCGAGTTCTGGGCCGAGGACTTCCCGGGCTGCGCGGTCGTCGACGGCGAACGGGCCGTGGGGACGGTCCGGGCGCTGCTGGCCTATCCCTCCTGCGAGCTGCTCGAGGTCGAGCGCGACGGCGGCGGTGCGCCACTGCTCGTGCCGTTGGTCGACGACGCGGTCCGCGAGCTCGACCTCGAGGCGCGGCGCATCGACGTCGACCTGGCGTTCCTGGGGGAGGCCTAGACCGTGCAGCTCGACGTTGTGACGCTGTTCCCCGAATGGTTCGACTGGTTTCGCACCCAGCGCCATGTGCGCAACGCAACGCGCGAAGGCCACGAGATCCGCGCGCTGAACCCGCGCGACCACACCCCGCTCAGCGGCGGGCAGGTCGACGACACGCCGTTCGGGGGCGGGGCGGGGATGGTCCTGCGCGTCGACGTCATGGACCACGCGCTGCGCGGCTTCTACGGCGTCGACCCGGTCGACCTGCGCACCCAGCGCCGCGTCCTGGCGCTCACGCCGGGCGGGCGCATCCTCGACGACGCGTTCGTCGACGAGCTGGCCTCCGAGCCGGCGATCACGCTGCTGTGCGGCCGCTACGAGGGCTTCGACGAACGCATCGTCCAGCACTTCGCCTCCGACGCGGTGTCGGTCGGGCGCTACGTCCTGAGCGGGGGTGAGCTCGCCGCGATGGTCGTCATGGACGCCGTCCTGCGCAAGCTGCCCGGCGCCCTGGGCCATGCCGAGAGCGCCCTGGAGGAGTCGTTCAGCACGGCGCTGGGCGGCGATCCGGAGTACCCGCACTACACGCGCCCCGCCGACTACCGCGGCTGGAAGGTCCCGGAGGTCCTGCTGTCGGGCCACCACGACCACATCAACCGCTGGCGGCGCGACCGCTCGCGCGAGCGGGGGGCGGTCGGCCCGACGGCGCGGCCGCTGGACCCCGAGGCGTCGCGGCCCGGCGGGCCCGACCCGTTCGGGCCGATGGGCGACGACGCGGCGCCCGGCGGGCCGGACGTCTTCGGCGACCGCTCGGGCTGAGCGGCGGGCGCCTGGGGCTGGCGGTGGCGGACGGCGACGCTGCCCGTACCGGCGCTTCGCTACCATCGGCGGCCGCCGCGCGGGGCTTTCCCGTCCTCCCGCGCCGAGCCCTCGCCCATGAGCACCGTCATCGACAACCTCGAGCGCGCCCAGCTGCGCCGCTCGCCCCGCTTCCAGCCCGGAGACCGCGTCAAGGTCCACTTCCAGGTCATCGAGGGCTCGCGTCGGCGCACCCAGGTGTTCGAGGGCGTGGTCATCAAGCGCCAGGGCCAGGGTCTGCGCGAGACGTTCACCGTCCGCAAGCAGTCCTTCGGCGTCGGCGTCGAGCGCACGTTCCCGCTGCACTCGCCGAAGATCGAGAAGATCGACGTCGCCGCTCGCGGTGACGTGCGCCGCGCGAAGCTCTACTACCTGCGCGACCGCGTCGGCAAGCGTGCCCGCGTGCGCGAGCGCCGGTACACCGGTCCGGAGGAGGCCGTCGAGCGCGGCCTGCTGCACGACCCGGTCGCCCAGCTCGAGGCCGAGGCCGCCGAGCAGGCAGAGGCCGTCGACGCCGAGGGCGTCGCCGCCGAGGAGGCCGTCGTCGAGCCCTCCGGCGAGGAGGCCCCGGCCGCCGACGCCGGCGAGGCCGCGCCGGCTGCTGTGCCGGCCGCCGAGGCGGAGGCCGACGGCGGGGATGCCGCCGAGGCCGACGCCAAGGCGTGAGCAAGGGCGAGAAGTCGACGGGCAGCTCACTCGTCGAGCTGGTCGTCATCGTCGCGGTGGCGCTGGGTCTCGCCCTCGGGATCCAGGCCTTCCTCGTCAAGCCGTACCGGATCCCGAGCGAGTCGATGGTCCCGACGCTCGAGGTGGGCCAGCGGGTGCTGGTCAACCGCCTGAGCCACAACCTCGGCTCGGACCCGAAGGTCGGCGACGTGGTGGTCTTCCACCCGCCGGCCGGCTCGGAGTCCAACACGTGCGGGCAGGGCGACCGGCCCGACGGTCAGGCGTGCGGGCGCCCGACGGCCTCGCGGTCCAACGTGAACTTCATCAAGCGGGTCGTCGCCGGCCCCGGCGACCGGATCTCGATCCGCAACGGGCTGATCGTGCGCAACGGCAAGACGGTGGACGCCGACTACATCCGCCCCTGCGGCGGCGGCAACGGCTGCGACTTCCCGACGACCTTCACCGTTCCACCCGGCCACTGGTTCATGATGGGCGACAACCGTGGGGAGTCCGACGACAGCCGCTTCTGGGGCCCCGTGCCCCGCGACTGGATCATCGGTGGCGCCTTCGCCACCTACTGGCCGCCCAAGCGCATCGGCCTCCTCTAGCGGGGCGGCCGTGGCGGCGCGCAAAGGCAACGGCGCCCGGGCCAAGGGGCGGCGTCGGCCGGGCCGCAAGCTCTTCCAGTACGACCGCGCGCTGGGTGTGCGGTGGGTCGCCGGCGCCGACGAGGCAGGACGGGGCTGTCTCGCGGGGCCGCTGGTCGCCGCGGCCGTCCTGTTCGACGTCGAGGCGCTCGGCGTCCGCGAGGTCCGCGCGCTCGGCGCGCTCAACGACTCCAAGCAGCAGACCGCCGAGGCGCGCGAGGAGCTCTACCCGGTGGTCCTGCGCCACGCGGCCCGCGTCGCGGTCGTGTCCCGGTGCGTGCACGGCATCGACAGCCGCGGGCTGCACCGCACGAACCTCGCGGCGCTGCGCGAGGCGCTGCTGAAGGTCGCCCGGCCGGGCTGCATCTGCCTGTCCGACGGCTTCCCGGTCGGGGACCTCGGGGAGTTCGAGGGGCGCGCGGTCGTGGGCGGCGACGCCACGAGCGCCGCTATCGCCGCCGCAAGCATCCTGGCCAAGGTCACCCGGGACCGGTTCATGCAGCGCGCCGACGCGGCGCACCCCGGCTGGGA
>DASPKC010000200.1:0-5944 GCA_035628295.1 Baekduia sp. | reverse complement strand
CTCGTCCTTGGCCGGTGGGACCTCCGCCTCGGGGTGCGAGGGCAGGAAGCAGGCGACGAGCAGCGCGCCGACGACGGCGACGCCCGCCGCGACGTAGCAGCCGGCCGCGAGGCCGTCGAGGAAGCCGTCCTGGGCGAGCGTGAGCAAGCCTGGGTCCTGGAGCTGACGGGCGATCGCGCCGGCAGCGCCCAGCGACTCCTGAGCCCCTACTTGCACTGGTCCGGGAAGCTCTGCGTCCGCAAGGCGCTCGCGGTAGAGCGAGATGGCGACCGAGCCGACGACCGCGACGCCCAGCGTGCCGCCGAGTTCGCGCGTGGCGTCGTTGACCGCCGACCCGATCCCCGCCTTGTGGGCGGGGACGACGCCCATGATCGCCTCGGTCGCGGGGGCGCTGGTCAACCCCATCCCCGCGCCGATGCTGACCATCTGCAGCGCGATCACCAGGTAGCCGGTGTCACCCGAGACGGTCGAGATCCACACGTAGCCGCCCGCGAGCAGCAGCAGCCCGGTGCTGACGACCGCCTTGGAGCCGAAGCGCACGGCGAGCCGGGTGCCGAGGATCGAGGTCACGGCCACTGACAGCGCGACGGGGATCTGCCGCAGCCCGGCCTCGAGCACCCCGTACTCGAGCACGCCCTGGAAGTACTGCGCGACCAGGAAGATGAAGCCGAACAGCGCGAAGAACGCGAACGTCACCGCCCCGCTGGCGGCAGTGAAGCGCAGGTTGGCGAACAGCCGGACGTCGAGCATGGGGTGCGCGACCCGTCGCTCCCACAGGGCGAAGGCGGCCAGCACGACGCCCGCCGCGAGGAAGCCGGTGGTCGTCGCGGTCGAGCCCCAGCCGCGGTCGGGTGCCTCGATGATGGTCCACACGAGCGTCCCGAGCCCGGCGGTGCTCAGCGCCAGGCCGAGCAGGTCGAGCTTCGGGACCGAGGGGTCCCGGGAATCGGGGACGAGCCAGAGGGTCAGCGCGAGCGTCACCGCTCCGAGGACCCCGCAGAAGACGAGGGCCGAGCCCCACCAGAACGCCTCGAGCAGCGCGCCTCCCACGATCGGCCCGACGGCGATGGCCAAGCCGGTGGACGCGCCCCACAGGCCGATGGCCTGCGCGCGCTCGCGACGGTCGGTGAAGACGTTGGAGATGATCGACAGCGTCGTCGGGAAGATGATCGCCGCGCCGATCCCGGCCACCGCGCGCCACAGGATGAGCATGTCCGCCGAGCCGCTCCGGGCGCCGGCCAGCGAGGCGATGACGTAGACGACGAGCCCGGCGACGAGCGCTCCCTTGCGGCCGAAGCGGTCGCTCAGCGATCCCGCGGCGAGCACCAGGCCGGCGAACGCGAGGTTGAACGCGTCGACGATCCAGAGCAGGTCGCGGCTCGTGGCGCCGAGTTCGGCCGTGAGCGTCTGGAGCGAGACGTTCACGATCATCGTCGCGACGTTGATCGTGAACGCCGCGAGGCAGAGGACGCCGAGCACGGCGCGGTGGGACGTCGGCATCGAACCACCGTAGCGAACGGACGACAGTCTGTCACTACAGAGTGTGATCACTTTCTGTCGTACGCTTGTCGCGTGAGCGTTCTCGGCAAGCGCAGCCGTGACGATCCGCGTCGCGCGGCCACCGAGCGCGCCTTCCACGAGGCGACCATGTCGCTGCTGGAGGAGGGCCTCTCGTTCGCCGACCTGAACGTGAGCCGGATCGCCGAGCGCGCGGGCCGGACACGAACTGCCTTCTACGCGCACTTCGAGGACCGTCGCGAGCTGCTCCTGGCCCTCCTCGAGCAGGTCGGCGATGACGTCGTCGACGCGCTGGCGCCGTTCCTCGCGATCGAGGGACCCGTCGACCTCGACGCGATCACGAGCGCGACACGAGCGGCACTCGCGACCTTCCGCGAGAACGCCACGCTCGTGCGAGCGCTGATCGAGGCGGCCGGCTACGACGACGAGGTCGCGCGGTACTGGGCCGGCATCGTCGACCGCATCGTGGACGGCGCGCAGCCGCGCCTGCAGGCCGAGGGGCTCGGCGCGGCCGAGGCGCGAGCGATGGCGACGGCCCTCACCTGGATGTCGGAGCGGCTCTGCTACCAGCAGGCGGTCCGGGGCGCCACTGGCCTGGACGACGAAGCGGTCGTCCAAGCGATCAGCCAGCTGTGGTGGCGCACCGTGCGGACGATCCGCGACGACGCGCGCTGACCTGGCGCGATGTCGTGGTCGAGGACGGGCGCGCGGGCGAATCCGACGCGCGTCCTCTCGGGCGCGTCAGCTGGAGAAGCCCCGCCACGGCGGGTCCTTCTACGTTCCAGGACTGGCCCGCAGCATGGTTGGGCGTGGCGGCGGTGGCGACGATGTTCGCCGGGGTTGCGGGGCGCGAGTTCGCGCGCGGAGGCCAACGGGCGTCAGCACGTGGGACATCGAGACCCTCGTCGGCGACGCGATGATCGGGATGGATGAGGACGAGTCCGAGGACATCCGCGCCGACGTCCAGGGAAAAGAGTGGGTCGTCATCGTCGTCGGCGGCATCCTCGGCGGAGTGGTCGGCGCGCTCCAGCTTTCATCCTCACCAGCACCTGAGACCGGGGTCAGGTGAACGAGTCGTACGGGCCGTCGGCGCCATGCGCTCGGCGATCGAGCCGCTAGCGCCTGCGCGCGACCACGAGCAGGTAGTCGTAGCGGTACTCGGCGGGCCCGCCGGGACGCCCGGTGTTGCGGCGCTCGGCGAAGTCGAGGAACGCGCGGTCGAGTTCCGCGGTGGCCGCGGGATCGTTCGCGAGATCGCGGTAGACGGCGACGACGGGGCCGAAGGTGGCCTTGACGAAGTCGCGGTAGTCGCGCGGTGTTGCGGCGCGCTCGACGTAGTGGCGGGGCGTCATCTGCAGCGCCTCGACGCCGGCGCTGAACAGATCGCGGACGTGCGCCTCGTCGCCCCACAGCAGCGGCGGCTCGGCGCCGGTCGGAGGTGGCGGCAGGTAGGGGGCGAAGAGCCCGAAGAACTCGGCGGCAGTCCCCTGCGGCCGGAAGTTGGCCATGCCGATCGTGCCGCCGGGGCGGCACACGCGCAGCAGCTCCTGGGCGACCCGCCGGTGGTCGGGCGCGAAGATCGCGCCGAAGCACGACACGACGGCGTCGAAGCGCTCGTCGGTGAACGGCAGCGCCTGGGCGTCGGCGGCGACCCACTCAAGCTCGACGCCGCGTGACGCGGCCTCGCGGCGTCCGGCGTCCAGGCTCTCGGGCGTCAGGTCGGAGGCGACCACGCGGGCGCCGGTGTCGGCGGCGCGGATCGCGACGTTGCCTGAGCCGGACGCGACGTCGAGGACGTTCTGGCCGGGCTGGATGGAGCAGGCGCCGACAAGCACCGGCCCGAGCTCCCAGATCAGCTCCTTGGCGAAGCGGTGATAGTCGCCCAGCGCCCACGGGGTGGAGACGGTGGTGGCGGTCCGGGTCATGTCCGAGACGCTACGTCGCCGACGGCCGCGCGACTTCGCCGGACCGGGACATCTTCGGCACGGGGCGATGGCCCATGTTGGCTATGCGGCGCCGGGGCCCGCCATGCCGCGGCGGATGGCATGGGCCGCCGCCGCGGTGCGCGAGGGGAGGCGCAGCTTGCGCAGGATGTTCGTCACGTGGCGATGCACGGTGTGCTCGCTGAGCACGAGGCGCCCGGCGATCTCGCGGTTCGTCAGACCCTCGGCGAGCAGGCGCAGCACCTCGAGTTCGCGCGGGCTGAGCGGCTCGCCGGCATCGCGGTCGCCAGCGGCGGGGCCGAGGGTGGGGCGCGCACCGCCCGCCGCCTCCAGGACCGCGCTGGCCTCGGCGGCTGCCGGAGCTGCGCCGAGCTGGTCGAGCTGGCGGTACGCGGCGGCGGCCTCGCGGCAAGCATCGTCGGGCCGGCCGGCCGCCAGCAGCGCGGCTGCCAGATCGACGCGCGCCTGCGCGCACGCGTAGGTCCCGCCGCTGCGGGCCAGGCCGTCGACGGCGTCCTCCAGCAGCGGGCGCGCCCGGTCCTGCTGGCCGGCCGCCGCAAGAACAAGACCCTCGGCGGCGTCCGCGCCGGCCCGCAGCGCGGGCGTCCCGACGCGCTCGGCTACCGCGCGCAGCTCGCGCAGCGCCTGCCGGGCGTCGTCCAGCGTGCCGCAGTCGGCATGGCAGCGCACCAGCAGCTCGAGCGCGGGCGTGCGGTCCAGGTGGCGGTGCGCGGGAATCTGGCGCAGCGCGCGCTCGGCCAACTCGATCGCGCGGGGTCTCTCGCCGGCGTCGGCGGCGAGGCGCGCGGCGCACAGCTGCGCGGCGGTCGACGGCTCGGCCCCATCGAGCAGCCGCTGCGCGTCGTCGGCGCGTCCTTGCCGGCGGCGCAGCTCGGCAAGGCCCACCACCGGCCCGCCTACCATGGCAGGCCGCGACTGCGCGAAGTCCTCGATCGACGCCTCGAGCATCGACTCCGCCGCGGGCCAGCGCCCGTCCCATAGATGGACGGTGCCGTACTCCGCGCGGCAGAACGCGAGCATGTAGCGGCTGCCGTGGCGTTGGGCGAACTCGGCGATGCGGTTGCACCACTCCACCGCCCGGCCGAAATCGCGGACCTCCGTGCAGGCGGTGACCAGGAAGCAGCACGTCCACGCCCCGGCGATCGGGACCACCGGTTCACGTTCCAGTGCCGCCACGGTTGCTTCGTCCAGCAGGCGCATGCCGTGTTCGACCTCGGCGCAGGCCACGCGCAGCCTGCCCTCGAGGCCGAGTCCGAGCATCTCCAGGTCGCTGACGCGCAGGCTGCGGCCGCGTTGCGCCGTCAGCGCCGCCAGCCGCAGCGCCTCGTCGGTGTCGCCGCCGCCGGCGGCCAGGTACCCCTCGAAGAAGCTCAGCCACCCGTGCTCGGCGACCGGGTCCAGCGGCTCGAGCAGCCGGCGCGCCCGGGCGAGCCAGCCCTGGGCGACCGCCACCGCGCCGTGGAAGTCCAGTTCGTCGCAGGCCAGCCAGACGGCCATGCGCGCCGCGCCAGCGTGGTCGCCGCGCTCCCGGTACAGGCCGTAGGCGCGCTCGCGTGCGGCGAAGACCGTCGGGGCGTCGTCCGCCCACCACGCGCTCCAACTGCGCTCCTCCAGGACCTCCGGCGCCTCGGCGATCTCGGCCACCACCACCCATCTTCGCGCTTCGTGGACGCGTGCGCGCGTCGAGGCCCCTGACGCCCGGCGCACCGCGAACGCCCCTGACGCGCCGGTTGGCGGCCGGCTGGACGGACCGACTACGGTGAGGTGGTGCGTCCCGAAGCCCCAGTGACGGGGCAGGTGCAGCGCGGCCGGCGGGCCGCCGCCGCCCGCGAGTGGCGTGTCGCGTACCAGGTGCTGGAGGACGCCGACGCAGCGACCCCGCTCGCGCCCGACGACCTCGACCGGCTGGCGACGGCGGCGTACATGCTGGGACGTGACGACGACTACGTGCGGGCGCTCGAGCGCGCGCACCGGGCGCACCTCGAAGGCGGGGAGCTGCCGGCGGCGGCCCGGTGCGGCTTCTGGATCGGCCTCAACCTGGCGGTGCGGGGGGAGACGTCGCGCGGCGCGGGGTGGTTCGCCCGCGCGGAGCGGCTGCTGGACCGCCACGGGGAAGCCTGCGTCGAGCGCGGCTACCTGCTCCTGCCCGCGGTCCTGCGGGCGGCCGGGGCTGCCGACTGGGAGGCGGCGACGGCGACCGCGGCGCGCGCGGCGCGGATCGCCGAGCGCTTCGCCGACCCCGACCTGCTGGCCCTGGCCGTCCACGAGCAGGGCCACGCCCTGGTCCGCCAGCGGCGCGTCGGCGAGGGGCTGCGGCTGCTGGACGAGGCGATGGTCGCCGCGACGGCGGGCGAGCTCTCGCCGATCGTCACCGGCATCGTCTACTGCAGCGTGATCGCCTACTGCCACGAGCTGCACGAGCTGGGGCGCGCCGGGGAATGGACCGACGCGCTCAGCCACTG
>DASPKC010000199.1:0-10651 GCA_035628295.1 Baekduia sp. | reverse complement strand
CGCCTCCAGCGCGGACGGGGAGAACTCCACGCCGGTCATCAGCGTGCGCGCCTCCTCCTCGGCGATCGGGTCATACGCGCGCACCTGCGCCCCCTCGCCCTGGAGACGCCCGGCCAGCACCAGCGACGAGGCCTCGCGCATGTCGTCGGTGTTCGGCTTGAACGCGAGGCCGAGCAGCGCGACGCGCTTGCCGACCAGCGACCCGTCGAGGTGCTTCTGCAGCTTGCCCATGACGCGGCGCTTCTGCAGCTCGTTGACCTCGATGACCGAGTTGAGCAGCTGGAAGTGGTAGCCGGAGTTGCCCGCGAGCTGCTTGAGCGCGTGGACGTCCTTGGGGAAGCAGGAGCCGCCGAAGCCGATGCCGGCCTGCAGGAACTTCGGGCCGATGCGGTCGTCGAGGCCCATGCCGCGCGCGACCTCGATGACGTCGGCGCCCGTCTCCTCGCACACGTTGGCGATCTCGTTGATGAAGGAGATCTTCGTGGCCAGGAACGCGTTGGACGCGAGCTTGACCATCTCGGCGCTGGCGATGTCGGTGCGCACGAGCGGCGCGCCGAGCGGCGCGTACAGCTCCACCACCGCGTCGCCGGCCCAGTCCCCGTCGTCGCCGACGACGACGCGGTCGGGGTTGAGGAAGTCCGCGATCGCCGAGCCCTCCTTGAGGAACTCCGGGCACGAGACGTAGCGGAAGCCGCCCTTGCCCTGCTCGTCGAAGACGCGCTTGATCGAGCGGCCGGTGCCGACCGGCACGGTCGACTTCATGACGAGCGCGTGGCGGTCGGAGGCGGGCATCGCGTCGACCACGGAATGGACCGCGCTGAGGTCGGCGTCGCCGGAGTAGGTGGGCGGGGTGCCGACCGCGACGAACAGCAACCGCGCGCGGTCGAGCGCGTCGCCGATGTCCGTCGAGAACCGCAGCCGGTCCTTGTTCTTGGCCAGCAGCTCCTCGAGGCCCGGCTCGTAGATCGGGACCTCGCCGCGCTGCAGCGCGGCGATCTTCTCCGTGTCGATGTCGATGCAGGTGACGTCGGAACCGAGCTCGGCGAAGCCGGCCGCGGTGACGAGGCCGACGTACCCGGTGCCGATGACGCCGATGGGCTCACGCTCTGCCATGCGAGCGCGGGAGGGTAGTCGCTCGGTCGCCGAGGCGTCGCGCCGGCGAGGGCCCCGCGGCTACTTCGCGCCGATGCGCGTGAGCGACCGCGCGAGCGCCAGCATCTGCTTGTTGGACACCGTCTGCAGCAGGGTGTTGGAGACCCAGTAGACGGCCTTCTCGGTGCGCCACGCGACGAGCCGCAGCCGGTCGCCGTCGAAGAACAGCTCGTAGCGCCGGCCGCCCATCTTGCGCCGCTCCGACGGCTGGTCGAGGATCGGGGCGCTCTTCCACGTGGTGCCCTGGACGCCGTAGTACTGGCCGACCTCGTTGGTCCGGAAGACCATGCGGAACGCCTTGTAGCCCCGGCCGGTGCGGTCCTTGATGGTGTAGGCCCGGGAGTGGTCGACCAGCAGCGACGCCGTCGACAGCTGCGCCTTGGGGAAGACGACCGGCATGGACGCCTTGGTGGCCAGGCGCACCGCGAGGTCCTCGTTCGGGTTGCGGTTGAGGATCATCCCCGGCGGCAACCCCGCCCGGCGCGCACGGCTGCGCGAGCGCTTCGACGGCTTGGAGCCTGTGGGCCGGCGGCGCTCCTGGCCGCGGCGGCCCGGCGAGGACTGGGCGTTCATGAACCGCTGCACCGCACGGGCCAGCCGCTCGGGCGGGGCCTCGACGTAGTCGCCCTTGATCTCGCCCGGGAACTGGACCTCCTGCACCGGGTTCTGGGCGGACTCCACCGCGAGCTTGAGCAGGCGCAGGATGGCCTCCGTGCCGCGGATGTCGGTCTGCGTGTAGCGGGCGAAGATGCGCAGCAGCTCCTTGCGGTCGCTGAAGATCTTCGAAACGCCGACCTGCTCCTTGGCCTGGCGCAGGAACTCCTGCTGGCGGGCCGCGCGGACGAGGTCGGAGTCGAAGTGGCGGTAGCGGACGTAGTCCAGCGCATCCTGGCCGCAGAGCTTCTGGTAGCCGGCGTCGATGTCGATCGTCGCGTAGTTCGGGCCGCCGCCGAAGGGCGGGTTGTTGTCGTTGAAGTAGTCGCGGTCCACGTCGGCGAAGACGCACCCGAGGCGGTTGACGGCCCGGCGGAAGCCACCGAAGTTCACGTTGACCACGTGATGGATCGGGAAGGAGCCGGTCTCCGACACGCTCGACATGAGGTCGCGCACGGTGCGGACGGTCAGCCGCGGCCCGCCGAGCGCGTACGCGGCGTTGATGCGGTCGGTGCCGTGGCCGGGGATCTCGACCTTGAGATCGCGCGGCAGCGCCATGAGCGCCGTGGCGCCCTTGGACGGATCCAGCCGGACCAGGATCATGGTGTCCGAGCGCGTCGGCGCCTTCGTCGCGATGTCGGCGAAGCGGCGGTCGGAGCCCAGCAGGAGGATCGTCTGCGGGCCGCCGGGATCCACGTCGTCCAGCGCCCCCTTGATGCCGGGGATCGCGATCGACTCCCGGTCGAAGATCCGCGCGGCGGTGTCCACCTCGAGCAGCACGGCGGTCGAGGTGGTCGCGGCGCTCAGGGCGACGATGGCGACGGCGGCGATCGCAAAGCGCCGCCACATGGCCTTGGCGAGACTGGGTGGGCGGTCGGGGTCCATCAGCTTCCGAAGCGTCGCAGGGACCTGGCGATGCCGATCATCTGGTCGTTGCGCAGCGTGAGGCTCAAGGTGTTCGAGACCCAGTACAGCGCACGGGGCGTCCTCCATGCCACGAAGCGCAAACGCGACCCCGAGCCGAACAGCAGGAGCTTGCGGCCGCGCACCTCCTTGGTGCTCGTGGCGTGCTCGAGGAAGGGCGGCGTGCGCCAGGTCGTCCCCTGGACGCCGTAGAACTGGCCCTCGAGCTCGTTCTGCACCACGACCATCCGGTAGGCGTCGTGACGGCGGCCGGCGCGGTCGCGGATCGTGTAGGCCCGCGGCGACGGCTGCACGGCGGTGTAGCGGCCCTGCGCGGTCAGGCGGCCCGGCAGGTAGAACGGGAAGTCGACCTGGCCCTTGGCGACGAGGGCAGCGGCGAGGTCCTCGCCCTGGCGGCGGCGGTCGACCAGCCCCGTCCGCCGGCGGCCGGCGCGCCGGCCCGAGCGCTTGCGCGTCACGCCGCTCGTCCGGCGCGGGGCGCCCTCGGCGTCGCCGGCCAGGAAGCGGTCTCGCGTGCGCGCGATGGCCTCGTCGGAGGCGGTGACGTACGACAGCTCCTCGTCGCCGGCGAACCGGGCCGGGAACGGCACCTCCACCACCGGCTTGCCGGCCGAGAAGAGGCCGAGCTTGAGCACGCGCAGCAGGCCCTTCGTCGAGCGCAGCCGCCGGTCCAGCGCGGTGTTGTCGGTGAAGACCTCGATGAGCTTGTCGCGGTCGTCGAGCAGGGCGGAGGTGGAGACCTGGTCCTTGGCGGCGCGCAGGAAGTCCTGCTGGCGGGCGGCGCGCACGAGGTCGGAGTCGGCGTGGCGGAAGCGCACGTACTCCAGGGCGTCCTGACCGCAGAGGCGCTGGTAGCCCGGCTGGATGTCGATCTCGGCGTAGTGCTGGGAGACGGGCTTGCCGGCGTTGGAGTTGTAGTAGCGGCGATCGACGTCGACGTACACGCACCCGAGCGCGTTGACCGCGTCGCGAAAGCCGCCGAAGTTGACGTTGACGACGTGGTGGATGCGGAAGTCCTCGCCGAACAGCGACTTGAGCGTGCGGAAGGTGAGCCGCTCGCCGCCCAGCGAGTAGGCCTCGTTGATCTTCATCCGCCCGTGGCCGGGGATGTCGACCATCAGGTCGCGCGGGACGTTCATGACCGAGGTGTGGCCGCGGTCGGGGTCCATCCGCACGAGCATCAGCGTGTCCGAGCGCGCCGGCGCGTCCTCGGTGAGCGCCTTGTTGTTCTTCTTGAGGTCGGCCCACCGGCGGTCGGAGCCCAGCAGGAGGAACGTCTGCGGCTCGCCCGCCTCGTCGGCGTCGATCTCGTCCTCGGCGATGGCGACCGCGGGGGCTTGGCGCAGCTGTTGGGCGACGTCGTCGACGGCCAGCAGCCCGGCGGTGGCGGTCGTCGTGGCGGCCAGGACGGCGACCAGCAGCGCGGCGCCGAGCGCGCGCAGAACCAGCGACCGCCCCACGTGAGGCGGAACATCGGTTTCGTCCTCCGGACCTCGCAAGCTCGGACCTCCGGACGACGTCACACCCTCACCCGAGTCCACCCTCCACAGCCCGCAGTCCACCAGGCCGCCCGGCGGACTCGCGCGCCAGCCAGGCCGGCAGCAGGCGGACGAAGTCGCCGAGCGCCTGGCGGAAGCGCGTCAGCGAGGAGAGCGAGACCCACTCGTCGGGCCCGTGGTGGCCGGCGCCGATCGGGCCGAACTCGACGGCGGGCACGCCGGCCTCCAGGAACGAGATCGCGTCCGAGGCCCCGTCGCGGCCGACGCTCAGCGCCTCGCCGTCGATGCTGCGGCCCACGGCGTCGCGCAGCGCGCGCACGAAGGGGTTGCGCCGCGACACGATGGCCGGCGCGCGCGTGAAGCACTTGACGACCTCGAGGTCCGGGATCGAGCGGATCTGTGCGAGGACCTCGCCGGGGTCCTGGTTGGGCAGGAACCGGATGTCCACGTCCATCGTGCACAGGTCGGGGACCTTGTTGAACGCGTCGCCGCCCTGGATCCGCGCGAGGTTGATCGACGGGCGATCGAACAGGTCGGAGCTCTCGCGGCTGAAGGGCAGCGTCTCGATGCGGCGGAAGGCGTCGTGGGCCTTGAGGATCGCGTTGTCGCCGACCCAGGGCGTCGACCCGTGCGCCGAGACGCCGGTCACGGCCACGCGGACGGCGAGCACGCCCTTGGCCTGCACGCCGATGTGCAGGTCCGTTGGCTCGCCGGTGATCGCGAAGTCGCCGCGCAACCCGCCGGCCACAAGCATGTCCGTCGAGCGGGAGCTGACGTCGTCGGATTCCTCGTCCGGGACGCACACGAAGCGCACGCGCACGCCGTCCTGGTCGGCGACGTCCTTGACCGCGACCATCATGGCCGCCAGCGCGCCCTTCATGTCGTAGGCGCCGCGCCCGATCAGGCGGTCGCCGTCGACGACCGGCGCGAACTGCCCGGCATGCGCCGGCACGACGTCGAGGTGGCCGTGGAGGACGATGACCGGCGCGTCGGACTCCGGCGGGGCGCCCACGTCGACGAGCACGACGGGCAGCCCCTCGTGCTCGACGCTCTGCACCTCGAGGTCGCGCGACTCCAGCCAGCCCTTGACGAAGCCGGCAGCGGCGCGCAGGCCATCGACCGTGGAGGTGTCGTACGTGATCAGGCGCTCGGCCAGGACCCGTTCGTCCACCCCCTCAGGGTAGCGGGCGCCCGCCGGCGGCCCGGGGCCCTCGCGCGCGCACGCGGCCGACAGTAACCGTAGGGTGCCGCGGTGCCCCGCATCGTCCTCTTCGGCGCCACCGGCTACACCGGCGACCTCGTGGCCCGGGCGCTCGCCGCCCGCGGCGCGCAGCCCGTGCTGGCCGCGCGCAGCGAATCCCGCGTGCGCGCGCTCGCGCGCGAGCTGGGGGCCGAGCACGCGGTGGCCGACGTCGCGCAGCCCGAGACCGTGCGCGCGCTCGTCGAGCGAGGCGACGTCCTGGTCAGCACCGTCGGGCCTTTCGTGCGCTTCGGCCAGGCCGCGGTGCAGGCGGCGGTGGCGACCGGCGCGCACTACCTCGACTCCACCGGCGAGCCGCCGTTCATCCGCGAGGTCTTCGAGCGCCACGGGCCCGGAGCGCAGGCGGCGGGCTGCGGGCTGGTGACGGCGTTCGGCGCCGACTGGGTGCCCGGCAACCTGGCCGGCGCGCTGGCGCTGCGCGAGGCGCCGGAGGCCACCGCGCTGCACCTCGGCTACTACGCGCAGGGGATGAAGCCCAGCGGCGGCACCGCCGCGTCGCTGACCGGGGTGATCCTCGAGCCCGGGTACACGTTCCGCGACGGGCGGCTGGTGACCGAGCGCGGCGCGCGGCGGCTGCGCCGGTTCGAGGTCGGCGGGCGGTCGCGGCCGGCGATCTCCGTGGCGGCCAGCGAGCACTTCGGCCTGCCGCGCCTGTCGCCGGCGCTGCGCGACGTCGACGTGTACCTGGGCTGGTTCGGGCCCGCCTCGCGCGCGATGCAGCTCTCGGGCGGGCTGGGCGGCGCCGCCATGCGCGTGGCGCCGGTGCGGCGGGCGTTCGAGGCGGTGACGCAGCGCGTCGTCAAGGGCTCGACCGGCGGGCCGGACGCGGCGCAGCGGGCCAGGGTCCGCACCGTCGTCGTGGCGCAGGCGCGCTCGCCGGCCGGCGACGTCCTGGCCACGGTCCGCCTCGAGGGCGTCGACCCGTACGACTTCACCGGCCGGGTGCTGGCGTGGGGCGCCGAGCGCGCGCTCGCCGGCGGGCTGCTGGGCACGGGCGCGCTGGGCCCGGTGGACGGCTTCGGCGTCGATGCGCTGGAAGCCGGTGTCCGCGAATCGGGGATCTCGCGCGTCTGACCGCAAGTTCTCCGCCAGGCGGTCGTTGTGGAGGACATGCCACAGCTGTGCGACTGCCGGGGATGTGGGGCGCCGTTCGTCGTGCCGGTCGACCTCCTCGACATCGTCGACGAGGGTCTGTACCTCGTCGCCCTCTGGTGCTCGAGCTGCGACCACCTGGCGCTTGCCGAGGTCGAGGACGGCGAGCTCGAGTCCCTCGAGGTGCACCTGCGCCGCACCACCGAGCAGATGCACGCCGAGGCCGACGCCCTCGGCCACGGGCTCGAGCCCAGCGTGTAGCGCCCCCAGACGGCGCGCCGCGCCGCGCCGCGCCGCGCCGCGCCGCGCTCCCCAGGGTGCACGAATGCACCAGGACGGTGCACATGTGCACCTTGGCGCTCCGTTGTTCACGCGCGCAGCTGCCGGGCCAGGCGGGCGAGCATCCGCTGCGCGCCGGGGCCGAGGTCGTCGTCGGTGACCCGCCGGACGCGGAGGCCGGCGTCCTGCAGCGCGGCGTCGCGCCGGCGGTCCTCGACGAAGGCCTTCGCCGTGCCGTGCGAGCGCAGGTCGTCGATCTCGTAGATGAGGCCCTGCTCGCGCCAGAGGCAGTCCACGAGGAACCAGCCGTCGGGCGTGCGCACCAGGACGTTGAGCTCCGGCTCCGGCAGCCCGGCCCGGCGCACCAGCAGGAGGAAGCGCCGCTCGCGGCGGTTCGGGGCCACGCCGCGGCCGAAGGCGACGCGCTCGACGCGCACCAGCCCGCGAGCCCGGGGCGCCCGCTGCATCGTGCGGCGCAGATCGCGCAGGGCCGTTCCGTGCTCCACCCGGCCCCGGTGGACGACGAGCGCGAGCTCCTTGTCGCTCAGCGCCGGCGCGAGCTCGACCACGATCCGCGGCACGGTGGTCACCGGCAGCTCGCCCCAGCCGGCCACGTCCAGCGGATCGAAGTCCAGCGGCCGGTGCGGCTCGATCCCCTCGCGACGGGTCTTCGCCCGCCCGCGCGGGAGCGTGACGTGGACCGGCGACAGCGCGATGCCGTGCAGCAGCCGCCGGTAGCGCGCCGCGGACCAGTGGCTGATCGCGCAGCCGTCGCCGACCGCTTCGAGCGCCGCGTGGAGGTGCGCCTCGTCGCAGAGGTCCGCATGGCCCACGGCATGCACGCCCCAGTGCAGGCGGTGCAGCGCGCCGGTCGCCAGTCGGTGGCGCACCGCACCGCGACCGACGCCGGCGTCGCTTGCGGCCGCCGCGGTCACGATCCCGGCCTTGCCGTGGGCCAGCCGGGCGAGGATGCGGGCGTTGGGCTCGTCAGGGTGCACGTCTGCACCGTCCTGGTGCATTCGTGCACCCTGGCGGTTCGGACGGGGCCGTGCGGGGCGGTCGGAGGGCTGCGGGACGGGCATGCGCCCCAGCGTGCCGGGCTGCCTGTGCCCGATCCACACCCGATCCGCGCGGTTGTGTGCCGGAACGGTGGACTCCGCGCGCGGACGGGCTGTACGGTCGCGCGCATGGGGACCGACACGATCCAGAGCCTGACCAGCCGGCCCGCGGCACTCGACGCCGCGACCGTCGCCGAAGCGTTCCAGACCACCGCCGCCGAGCGCCCGGACCAGCCGGCCGTCCGCACCCCCGGAGGGGACCTGGAGTGGACGTTCGCGCAGCTCAACGACAAGGTGCGCCGCATCGCCGCCGGCCTCGCCGCGATGGGCGTCGGCCGCGGCGACACCGTGGCGATGATGCTCGTCAACCGCCCGGAGTTCCACGCCTGCGACCTGGCGGCGCTGCACCTCGGGGCCGTCCCGTTCTCGGTGTACAACACGTCGTCGCCGGAGCAGGTCGAGTACCTCTTCTCCAACGCCGAGAACCGCGTCGTCATCTGCGAGCGCCAGTTCCTGCCGGTGATCCAGGCGGCGAACGCGCCGAGCGTGGAGCACGTCGTGCTCATCGACGGCGACGACGAGGGCACGATCCCGCTCGCCGACCTCGAGGGCCGCGGCGCCGAGGACTTCGACTTCGAGGCCGCCTGGCGCGCCGTGCAGCCCGACGACGTCCTCACGCTCATCTACACGTCCGGCACGACCGGGCCGCCGAAGGGCGTGCAGCTCACCCACCACGGGATCATGGAGGAGAACCGGGCGGTCGCGCCGGTGCTGCCCATGACGCCCGGTGGCCGCACGGCCTCCTACCTGCCGTCGGCCCACATCGCCGACCGCTGGGCGTCGTACTACTACCCGCTCATCTGCTTCGGCGCGACGCTCACCGCCGTCGCCGATCCGAAGCTCGTCGTCGGCGTGCTGCCCGAGGTCCGCCCCACCGCCTGGGGCGCCGTGCCGCGGATCTGGGAGAAGATCATGGCCGCCCTGCAGGCCCAGGGCATCAACGACCCGTCCGCGCTGCCCGACGAGGTCAAGGCCGGCGTGCGGGCCAAGCTCGGCCTCGATCAGGTCGAGTGGCTGATCTCCGGCGCCGCGCCCATCTCCAGCGAGGTCCTGCAGTTCTTCATGGACCTCGGCCTTCCGATCTGTGAGCTGTGGGGCATGAGCGAGATCTCGTGCTGCGGGATCGTCAACCCGCCCGACGACATCCGCATCGGGACGGTCGGCAAGGCGCTGCCCGGGGTCGAGCTCAAGCTCGAGGAGGACGGCGAGCTGTGCGTCCGCGGCTCGATCGTGATGAAGGGCTACCGCAACGACCCCGAGAAGACCGCCGAGGCCATCGACAGCGACGGCTGGCTGCACACGGGCGACATCGCCGAGATCGACGGCGACGGCTACGTCAGGATCGTCGACCGCAAGAAGGAGCTCATCATCAACGCCGGCGGCAAGAACATGTCGCCCGCGAACATCGAGCAGCGCGTCAAGGCGTCCTCGCCGATCATCGGCCAGGCGGTGGCCATCGGCGACCGGCGGCCCTACAACGTCGCGCTGATCGTCCTCGACCCCGACAACGCCGCCGACCTCGACCCGGACGACCCGGGCGTGATCGCGCAGGTCCAGGAGGGCGTCGAGAAGGCCAACGCCCAGCTGTCGCGCGTCGAGCAGATCAAGAAGTTCAAGATCCTGCGCGAGGACTGGATGCCGGGCGGCGACGAGCTGACGCCGACCATGAAGCTCAAGCGCAAGCCGATCGCCGAGAAGTACGCGAAGGAGATCGAGGAGCTCTACGCGAGCTGAGCTGCGCAGGTGAGCTGCGAGTTGATCCCGCCCAGCGGGATCAACTCGCGGCTCGGTGCATCGCCGGCGCTCAGGCGCCGGCGATGCGCAGGAAGGTCTCCCAGCGACGCTTGTCGCGGGAGGCGAGGCGGTAGGCCTCGGACTCGGGCGGGCAGCTGCGCAGCTCCTCCTCGGAGCGCCGCAGGCGGTCCTGGAGGTCGGCGGTGTCCAGCGAGGCCGGGTCCTGGGCCTCCTCGACCAGCAGGAGCACGCCCTTGTCGGAGACCTGGACGTAGCCCTCGCCCTGGGCGAGCGTGACCACGTCGGTCTCCGAGCGGTAGAGGCGCAGCTCGCTGGGCTCGAGCATGCCGAGCAGCGGCTGGTGACCCGCCAGGAACGAGATCGAGCCGGTCACCGTGCGGGTGGAGACCTGCTCGACCTCGTCGGAGAAGACCTCGCCCTCGGGGGTGAGGACCTCCACGGGGAACTTGGCGTGGGCCACGAGCCCTAGCCCTTCTTGGCGGCCTCGACGACCTGGTCGATCGAGCCCTTCAGCAGGAAGGCCGACTCGGGCAGGTCGTCGTGCTGGCCGTCGAGGATCTCCTTGAAGGAGCGGACGGTCTCGGCGATCGGCACGTACTCGCCGGGGGTGCCGGTGAACTGCTCGGCCACGTTGAACGGCTGCGACAGGAAGCGCTCGATCTTCCGCGCGCGCTGGACGAGCTGGCGGTCCTCGTCGGAGAGCTCGTCGATGCCGAGGATGGCGATGATGTCCTGGAGCTCCTTGTAGCGCTGCAGAACCTCCTGGACCTCGGTCGCCGTGCGGTAGTGCTCGTCGCCGACGACGTCGGGCTTGAGGATCGTCGAGGTCGAGTCGAGCGGGTCGACCGCAGGGTAGATCCCCTTCTCCGAGATCCCGCGCGAGAGCACAGTCGTCGCGTTCAGGTGCGCGAACACCG
>DASPKC010000198.1:0-2030 GCA_035628295.1 Baekduia sp. | reverse complement strand
CGTGCGCCGGGTGCGCGGGGCGGGCCGGGTTCGCGGGACGCGCGCCGGCGTCGCGGCGACCGGCGCGGCCGCTGGCCTGGTGCGGGCAGTGCTGGGCGGCGGCCACGCGGCGGGCGCGAGCGCGGCGGGCGCGCAGCTCCGCCAGCGGCGGGCGGACGTGTGACGTCTTCTCGTGGGCATGTGGTGGGCGATCTCGTTGGTCGTTGGCAGGTTCCGTAACTGGACGCCCGGTGAGCGCTCTTACGGCCCCGCGGGACGTGATGCGCGCTTTCGCGAACCGCGTAGCCGGGCGCTCGTCCCGAACACGAGACGCGGTGCCCGTGGCGCCTGTCGCCAGACACACGCACCGGACGGAGCCGCGGCCGGCGCGGCTCAAAAAACGCCTCTGTGCAGGAGGAAACGCTCGCCGGTCACCCCCGATCTCCGCAGGGAAACATCACGGACTCCGTGGATTGCAGCGGCCGGCTGGCGGCCGCTTCAGAGCCGCCCGCCCGGGCGCTGCGCAGCAGCTCGGCCCAGCCTGGGCCGAAGCTCGGCGGCCCAGTCCGCAGCGGCCCGCCGCGGCGGCTTAGTCCCAGAGCTGGCGCATCACGCCGGCTTCGCGCAGGCGCGCTTCGAGCCACACGTCGTAGGCCTTGGCCGCCTGGCGTCCGTCGGCGGTCAGTAGGTACGGGTGGGCGTTGCCGCGCCCTAGATGTTTCGCGTCGACGAGCAGCCCGTCGGCGATCAGGCGCGCGACGCGGTCTTTGATCGTGCTCGGCTCAAGCCCGGTCTGGCGCGACAGCTCGGCGACGGTCAGTGCTTCGGCCTGCTCCCGCTCGCCCAGACCGGCAACGACCAGGTGACGCTCAGCGAAGACCAGCAGCACTTCCAGCTGCTCGGGACGCAGCACCAACTCGCGCTGGCCGACGGTAACGGTCAGGTGCGGGCGCAGGATGAACCGGTCAGCCACCACAGCGCTGAGGACCATGCGCATCCGTTTGCGCATCGTCGGCGTCCACCCTGGCTCCTGACGACCCGCGCCCGGCAAGGCGAGAAGGAAACCAGACGCTGCGGTCAGGCTGAGGCGTCGGGATGGTCAGCCCCCAGCTGCACAGGCTGACTTCAGATCCGGTCAGCTCGCGGCCGGCGGACTCAGACCACGGTGTTCAAGGCGTCGCTGACAGACAGTCCGCTGGGCAGCTCAGGCGCGCCGGCGTGCCCACTGCTCGGGCAGCCCGTGCGCATCGAGCAGTTGGCGGACAGAACCTGCGCGCCGGACGGCACGGGCCAGCTCGTGCTCGCCGAGCGCGCGCAGCGCGCGCTCGCCGGGCAGCCGCCCGTGCACGGCGACGACCTGACGGACCCGCTCGACCAGCTCGACAGCGTCTTGAGCGTCCGGCGCACCGAGCAAACCGGCCAGCTCGCGCAGCGCGGCGTTGCCTCGGGCCTCTTCGGCCGGATCTGCGGCGCCAGTCGCTTGCGCGCCTGGCAGCTGCGGCCTGTCCTGACCAAGCCAGATGCGCGCGCGCCCGCGCACGAGTGCGCGCAGCTGCGCACCGTATGTGGCCACGAGCGTGCGGGCGGTCAGCGGCTGGCCGTCTGGAGGCACGAGGATCAGCAAGGCCGTTTGGCCGTCCGCCCGCCAGGCCGCCTGCCAGCCGGCGGCCAGCAGCACACCGAGCAGCTCGTCGAGCACCGCGCTGCCTCGCGCGGCCGTCACCAGCGTGTTGTGCCAGGCGCGCGCGACCTGGCGGCTGTCGCCGGCGAAGCCGATGTTGGCCAGCAGCGAGTAGCCGACCTCCACACAGCCCAGCGGCGCTTCGGGCGGCGCTTCGTAGTCGCGCAGCAGCTGACCGAGCAGCTGCTTGTCGGCGGCGCTGAGGTTGTGACGCTCGGGCATGGAATGTGACCTACATCGCCCGCAGGACCGCCCGACTCGCAGCGTCGCCTGCGGTAAGCGCCATCGGGCGAGTCGTCTCGTCGTCCCCGGCGCGCGAGACGCCGTTCCGAGACGAGTCCGGGCTGCCAAACGGGAGGCCATGGCTTCG
>DASPKC010000197.1:0-9281 GCA_035628295.1 Baekduia sp. | reverse complement strand
CGAGGGCAACTTCGAGGCCTACGAGGCCTGGCGCCACGAGCAGCTCGGGCCGGAGGCCGACCGGCCGCACCGGATCACCTACAAGAAGCTCACCCGCGCCTGAGCGTCCTGCTGCTCAAGCTCGCGCTCGCCCCCGCGCTCGTCGCGGCGGCCACGCGCGTCGCCCGCCGGCTCGGCCACGGCGCCGGCGGGCTGGTCGGCGGGCTGCCGGTGGTGGCGGCGCCCATCGTGCTCATCTTCGCCGTGGAGCACGGCGAGCACTTCGCGCAGCAGGCGGCGCGCGCGACCGTCCTGGGGATCGTCTCGCTCGTGGGCTTCTGCGCGGTCTACGGCGCCGTCGCGCACCGCGCGCCGTGGCCCGTCGCGGTGCTGGCGGGGTGGGCGGCGTTCGGGCTGGCCACCGCCCTGTTCGCGCTGGTCGAGGTACCGGTCGCGCTCAGCGCGCTGCTGGCGCTCGCGGGCATCGCCGCCCTCGCCCCGCAGCTGCGCCGCTGGGGCCTGGCCGACCGGGCCGCGGAGTCCGGGCGCAGCGACCTGCTCGTGCTGCGCCTCGCCGTCACCGCCCTGCTCGTGCTGGCGCTGACCACCGCCGCCGGCTCGCTGTCGCCGCGCCTCAGCGGCCTGCTGGCGCCGTTCCCGATCATCACCGCCGTGCTGGCCGGCTTCACGCACGCGCGCGCGGGCGCGGCGGCCGCCAACGAGCTGCTGGCCGGCCTCACCACCGGCCTCGTGAGCTTCGTCGCGTTCTTCGTGGCGCTGGCAGCGCTGCTGGCGCCGCTGGGCGTGGCCGCGGCCTTCGCGCTCGCCACCGCGGTGGCGCTGGGCGGCCACGCGGTCCTCATCGCGACGCGCTGACCGCGCGCGCCACCGCCAGCGCCCCGGCCGCGTCGCGCGGGGTGTGCAGGCGCAGCGCGAGCCCGTCGCGCTCCCAGAGCACGACGGTGCCCGGCACCCGCCGCCGCGTCGCATCCAGCGGCGCGCCGCGGCCGTCGAGCAGCGTGCGCGCGAACGGCGCGCCCGTGAGCAGCAGCCCCGGGCGCCCCGCCACGGAGACTGCCCGGACCTCGGTGCCGGCGCCCACCTCCTTCTGCGCGACCAGGCCGCCGCCCGGGCGCTGCTCGAGCCGGTCGGCGCCGCGGACCGCGACGACGGTGCGCCCGCGCGCGAGGAACCGCTCGCCAGGGCCCAGCGAGCGCACCGGGCGGCCCAGCAGGCGCGAGGCCTGCGCGGCGTCCACCGGGCGCCCGGACAGCGCCGCGCCGGCCGCCGGGGGCGGCGCCGTCGTGCGCACCACGCGCTCGCCGCCGCCCAGCCCGAGGACCTCCAGCAACGCGGCCCGCGTGGGCGGGACGGCGACCGCCACGAGCAGCAGCGCCCCGACCGTCCCCAGCAGCGCCCCACGCGCCGCGGGATCCGCCCGCAGGCGCTCCAGCGCCCGCGACAGGCGCGACTTCACGGTGCCCGGCCGGACCGCGAGCACGCCGGCCATCTCCTGCTCGGACAGCCCCGCGGCGTAGCGCAGTCCGAGCGCCTCGCGGTCGCGCGCCGGCAGCGCCTCGAGCGCCACGCGCAGCGCCGCCCGCCGCTCGGCGGCCAGGGCCGCGTCCTCGGGGCCGTGCTCCTGCGGTGGGCGCTCGCGGGCCAGTCGCCGCGTCCAGCCGTCCCGCCGCTGCTCGGCGCGGGTGCGCGACCGTGCCTCGTTGGCCACGATCGCCAGCAGCCACGGCCGGAACGGCGCACCGTCGCGGAACCCGGGCAGGGCCGCCCACGCCTTCAGCAGCGCCTCCTGCACGGCCTCCTCGGCGTCCGCGTCGGTGGGTGTGCAGGCGCGGGCCGTGCGCAACGCGATCGCGCGGTGCGCGGTGACGAGCGCGCCGAACGCCTGGGCGTCGCCGCGGCGCGCGCGCTGGACCAGATCGTGCTCCACCGCGTCCGGTACGCCGCTCGGGGCCGCCAGGTTCCCCACGCGCCGATGCTCCCACGCGGGAACCTCGCCATGGGCAGCGGCGTACCGGCGGCATGCGCCACGCCGCCGCCCTCCTCCCGCTCGCCTTCGCGCTCGCCGCGCTGCCCGCCCCGGCGGCGCGCGCCAAGGGGCCGGGCGCCGCGGCCTGCGACGCCACGGCCCTGTGCGTCCTGCTCGACGGCGAGGCGGCCGCGGCGGTCACCTGGCCGGCCGCGCCCGCGGTCCCGCCGTGGGATCCGGGGCCGGCCCTGCGCGTCCAGGTCTCCGGCCCGCACCGGACGAGCCGGGCGCCGGTCACGGTCGTGCTGGCGTTCCTGCCGCGCGAGGGCCTGCTGCAGACGACGGGCGGCCTGTGGAGCCGCCCGTCGCCGACCCGGCTCGCGGCGCTGCGCGCCGCGACCCGCACGCTCGCGCTGCCTACGCGACGACCTTGAACTCGGCCACCAGGCGCTCGAGCTCGGCCGCCGTGGCGGCCAGCTCCTGCGCGCTGGCAGCGATCTGCTGCGTCGAGGCCGACGTCTCCTGCGTCGACGCGCTGACCTGCTCGGTGGACGCCGACGACTCCTCGGCCACCGCGGCGACGTCGGCGACGCGCTCGGAGATGCTCTGCGCCGAGGCCGCGACCTGCTCGACCGCGCCGGCGATCCGGCCCACGCGGGCGGTGACGTCCTCGACCGACTGGCCGATGGCCAGGAACGAGGCGCGCGCCTGCTCGACGGTGGCCGCGCCGCCGTCGGTCTTGTGCGCGCTCTCCTCCACGACCTCCACCGCGCGGCCGGTCTCCTCCTGGATGTCGCGCACCAGGCCGGCGATGTTCGCCGCCGCCTCGCTGGACTCCTCGGCGAGCTTGCGGACCTCGTCGGCGACGACGGCGAAGCCTCGGCCCTGCTCGCCGGCACGGGCCGCCTCGATGGCCGCGTTGAGCGCCAGCAGGTTCGTCTGGCCCGCGATGCCGGTGATCGTGTCGACGATCGAGCCGATCTCCTCGGACTTGGCCCCCAGCGCGCGGATGGCCTCCGTCGCGCGGGCGCTGTTCTCGCGCACGGCCTGCATGGCGGTGGTCGCCTCGGCCACCGCCTCCTCGCCCTCGCCGGCGACGCGGCGGGCCTCGTCGGCGGCCTTGGCGGTGGCCGTCGCCTCGTCGGCCGACGAGGTGGTCGCCTGCGCGACCTCCTCCGTCAGCCGGCGCGTGTGCTCGATGCCCTCGACCTGGCGCTGGGCGCCCAGCGCGACCTCGCCCACGGCGGTGGCGATCTCGGTGACGGCCCGCCCGGTCTGCTCGGACGTGGCGGCCATCTGCTGCGACGCGGCGGCGACCGTGCCGGCCGAGGCCGACATGCGCCCGACCTTCCCACTCAGGGCCACGCGCGTGTCGTTGTAGGCCAGGACGGAGCCGACGGTGTTGTCGCGGATGGCGTTGACCGCCTTGGCCACGTCGCCGATCTCGTCGTTGGTGATGTGCTCGATGTGAGGCGTGACCGGGGTCACCTCGATCGTGAGGTCGCCCTCGGCCATGGCCTTCAGCGCCGTCTGCAGGTCCGAGGTGCAGTGGTCCTTGAGCATGCCCAGGCGGTGCAGGACGTCGGCGACGCCGCGCGTGACCTGGCGGGCGAGCAGGAGCGCGACGGCCACGCCGACGCCCGCGGCGAGCAGCAGCAGGACGATCGCCATCGTCCGCGCGCCCGAGCGGCTGTCGCCGACGGCGTCGAGCTCGTGGCGGGCGAGCTCCTCCTGGTGGGCCATCAGCGGCTCGAGCTGCTGGTCGACGGCGTCGAGGAGGGGTCGCGCGTCGCGCAGGACGCGGCCGGCGCCGAGCGTGTCGCCCGCGCGGCTCGGGCCGGCGAACGGGGCGGACCGTGCCACGTAGGCCTCGAAGCCGGTGCGCGCCCGCGTGGCCATCAGGCGCGAGCGGCTGTCGCTCGCGAGCTCCTCGAAGAACACGCCGAGGCCCGCCAGGACCTCCTTGCGGTCCTCGGCGAGGTCGCGCTCGCGGGCCTGGCGCTCGGCGGGCGAGGCCGCCGCGACGTGCTCGAGCTGGTGCTGGCGCAGCAGCGCGACGTCGGCCTCCACCTCCCCGATCACCCGCGCGGCATGGACGTCGTCGCCGATGGCGTCGGCATGGTCGCCGAGGGAGCCGATGGCCCCCAGGCTGACGACCGTGAGCACCACCATGAGCAGCAGGACGGCACCGAAGCCGCCCAGCAGCTTGGTGCGGAGGGAGAGGCGCAGGGAACGGGTCATTGGCCAGGTGTTCGGCTGCGGACCCGCCGGGTTGAGTCAGTCCACGACCTCGTCGAGCGCGCGCAGGAGCTCGGCCGGCCGCTCGACCACGGCATCGGCGTCCTGCAGGTCGGCGGCCGCGAACGGCCCGGTGGCCACGGCCACGCAGCGGACGGCGTCCGCGCGGGCGCAGGCGATGTCGCGCGGCGTGTCGCCGATGACCACGGTGCGCTCGCGCGGGTACGCGTCGTCGCCGTTGCCGGCCCGCCGGCGCGCGACCTCCGGCAGCCGCTCGCGCAGCTCGTGGTCGGAGCCGAACGCGCCCTGCCCCTCGGCGAACCAGTGGCCCACGCCGGCGCGCTCGAGCTTGAGCCGGGCGATCGGCTCGAGGTTGCCGGTCAGCAGCGCCACGATGGCGTCGTCGCGGGCGGCGAGCGCCTCGAGGACCTCGTGCATGCCGGAGCTGACGTGCGCCGACAGGTCGTCCGGCACGCGCGCCGCGAACTCCTGGCAGGCGGCCCGGGCGACCTCGGGCCAGGCGCCGTCGATCTCGTCGCAGGGGACGCCCGCCGCCTCGAGCAGGATCCGGCAGATCGCCCCGTCCGTGCGGCCGGCGACCTCGAAGGCCACCTCCGGGATGTCGATGCCGTGCACCCGGCGCAGCGCGGCGTGCAGCGCGTCGCGATGCGCGTCGGCCGCCTTGAGGAGCAGCGTGCCGTCGATGTCGAAGAGCAGCAGCACCTACCGCGCGAACGACGTGCCCGGCTCGAGGGCCGCCGCGAAGGCGGCGATCGCCTTGGCCGCACCGTGCACGTCGTCCAGGCTGACCATCTCGACCGGCGAGTGCATGTAGCGCAGCGGCAGCCCCACCAGGCCGGTGGGGATGCCCTGCCGGCTGAGGTGCACGCTGTCGGCGTCGGTGTACGTGCGCCCGCCGCTGGCGGCGACGGTGAACGGGATGCCCTCCGCCTCGGCCGCGTCGTGCAGGCGCTCGAAGACGTGCGGGTTGATGATGGAGCCGCGCTCGAGCACCGGGCCGGAGCCGAACCCGTGCTTGCCCTCCTGCTTGTGGTCGATGCCGGGCGCACCGGTCTCGTGCGTGACGTCCACGACGATCGCCACGTCGGGCTGCAGGCCGAACGCCGCCGCACCCGCCCCGAAGCAGCCGATCTCCTCCTGGACCGCCGCGACCGCGATCACCGGTCCCGGCGCGCCGCCGCGCTCGGCGACCAGGCGCGCGGCCTCCAGCGCCACGAAGCACCCGAGGCGGTTGTCCATCGCGCGCGAGACCACCCGGTCGTTGGGCAGCTCGAGCGGCTCGGCGGCCACGACCGCCGTGTCACCGACGCGCACGCGCGAGCGCGCCTCGTCGCCGTCCTTGGCGCCGATGTCGATGTGGAGGTCCTTCAGCTTGGGGACGCGCTTGCGCTCCTCCTCGTCGAGGAGGTGGATCGGCTTGCGGCCCAGCACACCGGGGACGACCCCGTCGCGGGTGGTGAGGACCACGCGCTGGCCGACGAGGATCTGCGGGTCCCAGCCGCCGACGCCGGTGAACCAGAGAAAGCCGTCGTCGTCGATGTGGGTGACGACGAGGCCGATCTCGTCGGCGTGGCCCACGACGGCGAGCGCGGGGCCGTCGCCCGTCCCGGCGACCTTCGCGAACGTGTTGCCCATCGCGTCCACCGTCACCTCGGCGCCGAAGGCCTCGGCGTGGCGGCGCAGCACCGCCGACGGAGCGGTCTCGTAGCCGGACGGGCCGGTGGCGGTCAGCAGGTCGCGCAGGGCGTCGGGCAGCGGCATGGCGCGCAGGCTAGTGGCGCGCGTCAGTTGCAGCGCGCGTGCAGCGCCCGGACCTCGCGCTCGAGGGCGTGGCGCGTGGGGGCGTCGACCGGCAGGGCCAGGCGCAGGCCCAGGAGATGCGCCGCGGTGGCGAGGTCGCCACAGCGGGTGGCCTCCCGGGCGGCCGCGCCGAGGACGCAGAACGCGACCTGGTGCGAGCAGCGCCAGGACAGCGTGTCCGGAAGATCCTCGGGGGCGACGAGCCCCTGGGCCGCCGGGTCGAGCACCACCGGCGCGGCGGGGCTGCGGCGGTGCACGACGAACAGCCGCCCGCCGTGACCGCCGATGCCGAACGCCAGCCCGGCCCGCCGGGCGACCTCCGCCTGGACGACCGCGAGCAGCGCCGGATGGCCGGAGCCCCGGCGCAGCACGGCGTCGAGCGCGAACGCCGCGACGCCGCGGCCCCGAGGTGCGACGCGCAGGCCGGCGGTCGCCTCCGCCAGGGCGTAGGCCTGCCCGTGCGGCGTCAGGCCGGCGGGCGGCATGGCGGCGCGCGCGAGCTCGTCGAGCGCCTCGAGCGCCTGCTCGTCGGCCTGACCGCACGCCTCGGCGGCCAGCGCGAGCGCCAGCTGGTCGAGCGGGGGACAGGCGCTCGCGGCCTGCTCGGCGAACGGTGGGATCGGCATCCTTAGGCGACCCTAACACCAGCCGCGTCGGTTGGGATGTGATCCGGTGCGCGCCGGCGGGCGACGATCCCGTCGCCATCCCACCCCGTACAGGAGGCACCATGCGACGCCCGCCCACCCTCACCGCCGCCGCGGTCCTCGCGGCACTCACCGTCCCCGCCGCCGCCCACGCCGCCCCCCTCGAGCTCGGCCGGGGCGACAACACACGCCTGCGCCTGGCCGAGGACACCCTCGAGGCCCTCGACAGCGCGGGCGTCCGCGTCCGCCCGACCGGCGACGCACGCGGCATCACGCTGCTGCGCTTCCCGATCACCGGCGGCCGGCTGGACACCGCCACCGGCGCGGGCTCGGCCACGCACAGCGGCGGCCTGCGCTTCAGCCGCGGCGCGCGGCGGCTGAGCGTGAGCGCGCCCACGGCGCGCATCGGGCGCACGTCGTCGATCAGCTTCCGCGTCGGCGGCCGGCGCGCGACGCTGATCTCGCTCGACACGTCCGACGCGCAGGTGGAGGTGCGCGGCGCGAACCTCGTGATCTCCGGAGCGGCGGCGTCGCTGACCAGCACGGGGGCCCGCGCGCTCAACCGGGCGCTGCGGACCACGGCGTTCCAGCGCGGCACCGACCTCGGCAGCGTGACGGTCGACGCCGCCCCGGCCCAGGTGGTGGCGCTGCGCGGCGGGCGCACGGACCTCGCCTTCGATCCGGCCGCGGCCGCCGCGCTGGCCCAGGCCGGCGTGCAGTTCGGCCCGGTGCCGCCGGCCGCCCCCAACGCCGACGGCAGCGTCGGCTTCCCGATCGCCCGCAACAGCGTGGTCGCGGCCGGCCTGCAGACCGGCACGATCAACCACGGCGGCGGCCTCAAGCTGGTCAAGGGCGCGGCCGCCATCAGCATCACCGACTACCTCGTCCGGCTCTCCGCGGCGCCGACGCTCGGCGCAGAGGTCAACTATGCCGGCGGGCGCATCGCGGTCGGCACGCTCGACCTCTCCGCCGCGAGCCCGCAGCTCGCCGGCGGCTCCGTGACCGTCGGCGGGGTGGGCGTCCTGCTCAACGCGGCCGGCGCGGCGGCGCTCAACAGCGCGTTCGGGACGGCGTTCACGCCGGGTCAGCGCCTGGCCACGGCGACGGTGCGCGCCACGGTGTGACGGCCGCAGGCGGCGGGCCGTGGGGCTAGCTCCCCTGGCGGCCCGCCGCCCCGCACGTCAGGATGGCCCGGACGTGATCCGCGTGCTCGTCGTCGACGACCATCCCGCGATGCGGGCAGGCCTGGAGTCCGTGCTGCGCTCCGAGCCGGGATTCCGGTGCCTGGGCGCGGCGGCGAGCGCCGACGCGATGTGGCCGCTCGTGCGCCGCCACCGGCCGGACGTCGTCGTCCTCGACGTCCGCCTCGGCAAGGACGACGGCATCTCCCTGTGCCGTGAGCTGCGGGCCGAGCCCGAGGCACCGGCGGTGGTCATCCTGACCGCCGACGCCGATCCCTCCACCGTGGGCGCGGCCACCGCAGCCGGGGCGTCCGCGACGCTGGACAAGGCCACGCCGCTCGACGTCCTGCTGGACGCGGTTCGCGTGGCGACGCGGACGCGCGCCGCGGCCTGAGCTCCCGCCACCGAGCGACGCATCCCGGGCCGGACCCTGGCACGATCGGTCGCGGCATGGAGGAGGCCCCGCACGACGTGCACGCGCGCAGCCGGCACCCCGGCCTGCGCCGCCTCCTCGCCGCGGGCGCCGCGCTGCTCGCCGTGGCGCTGCTCGCGCTCGCGGCCGTGAGCGCCGCCGTCACCGGTGACGGCGAGGACGACGGCCCGGCCGCCGCGCCCCGTCCCGTGGCCCCCGCGCTGTCGCCGGTGCGCAGCGCGACCGCCGCCACGACCCCGGTGATCGTGCCCGAGGCCACCGCGGCCGGGCGGCGCGCCGCCGCGCGCGTCACGCGCGCCCAGCGGCGCCGGCAGGTGCGCCTGGACCGCCAGCGGTTCGTGGGCGAAGACCGCACGCGCATCGCGCCGTCCTGGGTGCGCCGCTACGTGCCGCTGTACCGCCTGGCCGGCCGGACCTTCGGCGTGGACTGGCGGCTGCTGGCCAGCATCCACCGCCAGGAGAGCGCGACGTCCACGCACCGCACGACGTACGTCGGCCTGAATGCGGCCGGCTGCTGCGGTGGCCCGATGCAGTTCAACGTCACCAATCACGCCGACTTCCCCAAGGGCTCCACCTGGGCGCAGTACCGCAACAGCTTCCGCGCGGCGCCGCGCCCGCGCAGCTACCCGCACCGCACCCGGGCCCACCCGTCCCTGTACGACGACTTCGACGCCATGATGGCCGCCGCCGCATTGCTGCGCGACAACGGGGCCGGGAGGTCGCTCGACGCCAGCGCGTGGCGGGCGGCCTACCTGTACTACGGCCCCGACCTCGACGGCGTCGACTACGCCTCGGCGGTGCTGGCGCGGGCCAGGGTCTTCCGCCGCCACGGCGTCTGCCCGTGCGACGGCGACGCGGCCCTGATCGCCGAGCTCGACGAGCGCTTCGGCGAGCCGGTCCGCCGGGAGCTCCTGCGCGACTCCGCCCAGGAGCGCCGCAAGGCCGAGCGCAAGCGCCGGGCCGCCAAGCGCCGGGCCGCCAAGCGCCGGGCCGCGAGG
>DASPKC010000196.1:0-6997 GCA_035628295.1 Baekduia sp. | reverse complement strand
CCTTGGGCGCCTCGCGGCGCGCGTGGTCGACGATCCGGTCCAGCAGCTCGCGGGTGATCTCCATCGCGGCCGACCCTAGCGCCCGGCGCGCGGACCGCCCGGGCGTCCGGGGCTACTCCGTCGGCTTGGACGCGACGAGCTCGTCGCGGTCGCGGCGATCGTCACCGCTGACGGAGTCCTTGAACTCGCGCATGCCCTTGCCGATCGAGCGCCCCACCTCGGGCAGCTTCTTCGGTCCGAGGACGATCAGGGCGATCGCCAGGACGATGATGAGCTCCATGGGGCCGACGTTGAAGGGCATGCGGGTCTCCTACCACCACACGGTGGCGTCGAGGTTCTCGATTTCGTCAACGGGCAGCGTGTAGACGCCGGAGGACAGGTACTTCCAGCCGTCGTCGCACACGACGAAGACGACGTTGCCCTCGTCCATGTCCTTCGCAACACGGACCGCAATGGATGCAATCGCGCCCGAGGAGACGCCCGCGAACAGACCTTCCTCGTCCAGCAGCTTGCGCGTCCAGACGATGGCGTCGCGGTTGGTGACGAAGATCTTGCGGTCCAGCAGCGACAGGTCGATGATCGGCGGGATGAACCCGTCGTCCAGGGACCGCAGGCCCTGGACCGGCTCGCCCTGCATCGGCTCGGCCGCGACGATCTTCACGCGGTCGCCGAGCTCCTCGCGGAAGCGGCGGCCGTTGCCCATCAGCGTCCCGCCCGTGCCCAGGCCGGCCACGAACACGTCGAGCTCGCCGTCGAGCTCCTCGAGGATCTCCGGCGCCGTGCCGTGGTAGTGCGCCAGCGGATTGGCCTCGTTGCCGTACTGGTAGGGCATGTAGTACGAGGCGTCGTTGCCCGCCAGGTCCAGGGCCATCGCCACCGCGCCGTTGGACCCCTGGTCGCCCGGCGAGGAGATGATCTCGGCGCCGTACATCTTCAGCAGCTGGGTGCGCTCGGGCGTGACGTTGTCCGGCATGACGACCTTCAGCCGGTAGCCCTTGCGGCGGCAGATCATCGCCAGCGCGATGCCGGTGTTGCCCGACGTCGGCTCGAGGATGGTCTGGCCGGGGCGGATCAGGCCCTGCTCCTCGGCGTGCTCGATGAGCGAGCGCGCCACCCGGTCCTTGACGGACCCGGTGGGGTTCGCAGACTCGAGCTTGGCCCAGATGCGCACGCCCGGCTTCGGACTCAGGCGCTTGAGCTCGACGAGCGGGGTGTTGCCGATCGACTCGACGAGGTCGCCGTAGCGCCCACCGCACGGCCGGGTCTCCAGGGGCGGGACTGGCATCGCTTCAGGAAGTGTAGCGACGGCCCAGTGGCCCCGTGAGGCTGTTTGCGACCTCAGCGGCCGCCGGCCATGGCCGGCAGCAGCTGCAGCACGTCCCCGTCGGACACCGAGGTGCCCAGCCCGTCCATGACGCGGACGTCCTCCTGGTTGAGGTAGACGTTCAGGAAGCGGTTGAGCTCGCCGTCCTCGCCGAAGACCTGGGCCTTCACGCCGGGGTGCGCGTCGGTGAACGTGGTGAGGACCTCGCCGACGGTCGAGCCGTCGGCGCTGATCTCCCGCTCGCCGCCGACGGCGGGACGCAGGACGGGCGGGATGCGGATGGTGGCCATGCGGGCTGAGAACCTAACCAGCCGCGGCGCAGAACGCCTCGTAGTCGGGGAAGACGCCCATCTCGTCGTCGGCGATCGCCTCCGGCTCGCGCGAGCAGATCGGGCACTCCGGGTCGCGGCGCACCTTCAGCTCGGTCGTCGACGCCGCCAGCGCGTCGTACATGAGCAGGCGGCCGATCAGCGGGTCGCCGATGCCGGTGATGAGCTTGATGACCTCGGTGGCCTGCAGCAGGCCCATCGTGCCCGGCAGGACGCCGAGGACGCCGTTGGCGCCGCAGGACGGCGCGAGCTCGGCCGGCGGCGGCTGGCGGAACAGGCAGCGGTAGCACGGGCCCTCGTACGGCGCGAAGACGCTGAGCTGCCCCTCGAAGCCGAGGATCGCGGCGCTCACGACGGGGATCTTGAGGCGGACCGTCGCGTCGTTGAGCAGGTAGCGCGTGGGGAAGTTGTCGACGCCGTCGACCACGATGTCGTAGCCGTCGAGCATGCGCATGATGTTCGAGGCGTTCAGGCGCTCCTGGAACTTCTGCACCTTGACGTCGGGGTTGAGCTCCTGGATCGCGCGCTCGGCGGAGTCGACCTTCGCCACGCCCACCGTGGACATGCCGTGGATGACCTGGCGCTGCAGGTTCGAGACGTCCACGACGTCGTCGTCGACGATGCCCAGCGTCCCGACGCCGGCCGCGGCGAGGTACAGCGCCGTGGGCGAGCCGAGCCCGCCGGCGCCCAGCAGCAGCACCTTGGCGTCCAGCAGCTTCTCCTGGCCCTCCTGCCCGATCTCCGGCAGCAGGAAGTGGCGGCTGTAGCGGTCCTTCTGTTCGGGCGTGAAGACGCGCGGAACGCTGACGGCGAAGCCGCGGTCCTTCCACAGCGTGTAGCCGCCGGTCATGGACTCGACGCGCTCGTAGCCGAGGTCGTCCATGAGCGTGCGCGCCGCCAGGGCGCTGCGGTTGCCCGAGGCGCAGTACAGGACGACGCGCTGCGAGCGGTCCGGCGCGGCGCCCTCGATGCGCGACTCGAGGTGCCCGCGGGAAACGTGCTTGGCGCCGGGCAGGTGCCCGCGCTCCCACTCCTCCGGCTCGCGGACGTCGACGAGGACGACGCCGTCGTCGACGCGGCCCGCCTCGACGAGGTCGTGGACCTCGCGCGGGTCCACCTCGGTGATGGACGACTTGACCTGCTTGATGAACTCGGCGCCGGACGGCGTCATGGCAGAGAAAACTCCTGAATTGCCACTGGCTTTCGTGGTGCTTCAGGAAGTGTAGCGGCCGGGCGGCGCCCCCCTCAGAGCGCGCGCCCGGCCTGCAGTCCGAAACCAGGTCCAGGTTGTCGTTCGCTGCACCAGGAGTATCGGACGGCGCGCGACGTGCCGACATGGGGTGTGGACCCCATCTGCCATGCGCACCCGCTCACTCGCCTCCCAGATCCTCGCGATCAACACCCTGCTCATCGTCGCCACGGTGCTCACGGCGACCGTCGTCGCCCACTTCGAGCTCACCGGACCCGAGTCGCGCCGCCAGGCGCTCGTGCTGGCCGCCGCGATCCTCGCCACCGTGCTGGCCAACAGTCTCGTCCTGCGCCGGCGATTTCAGCCATTGGAGCACCTGATCGACGTGATGGAGCGCGTGGAGACGGTCGCCCCGGGCGAGGTCCGCGCGGTGGCGGCCGGCGCCGACTCCGAGGAGGCGCGGCGCCTGACCGAGGCGTTCAACCGGATGCTCGCCCGGCTGGAGGCCGAGCGGGCCGCGACGGCGGGCGCGGTCCTGCAGGGCCAGGAGGCCGAGAGGGCCCGCCTGGCGCGCGACCTGCACGACGAGGCCAACCAGTCGCTCACCGGCGTCCTGCTGCACCTGGAGGCCGCCGCGCAGGACGCGCCGGAGGGCCTGCGCGCCCAGCTGCGCGCCACGCAGGAGGTCGCCACCCAGGCCATCGACGAGCTGCTGCGCCTGGCGCGCGAGCTGCGCCCCGCGGCGCTCGACGACCACGGGTTGCACGCGGCGCTGCGCACGCTGCTGTCGCGCGCACCCGTCGAGGCGCGCCTGGAGTCCTTCTACGAGCTCGACCGCCTGGACAGCGACCGTCAGGTCGTCATCTACCGCTTCGTGCAGGAGGCGCTGTCCAACGCCGTCCGCCACGGCCGCGCGCGCCACGTGCGCGTGCTGGCCGGCGAGGAGGAGGGCTGCGTGGTCGTCAGGGTGCGCGACGACGGCTGCGGGTTCGACCCCGCCGCGCCGCGCGCCGGGCTCGGTCTGACGGGCATGGGCGAGCGCGCGCGGCTGGCCGGCGGGCGCGTCGAGCTGCGGTCGCCCCCCGGGGTGGGGACCGAGGTCGAGCTGCGCCTCGAGGAGCGCGTGACGTGCGCATCCTGATCGCCGACGACCACGGCGTGGTGCGCGGAGGCCTGCGGCTGCTGCTCGACCGCCAGCCCGACATGGAGGTCGTCGCCGAAGCCGCCGACGGGGCCGAGGCGGTCGCGAGCGCCGTGCGCGTGCGCCCGGACGTCTGCGTGCTCGATGTCTCGATGCCCAAGCTCACCGGGCTGCAGGCCGCGCGCGAGATCAAGTCGCTCGTGCCCGGGACCACCGTGCTCGTGCTGTCGATGCACGACGACGAGCAGTACCTGTTCGAGGCGCTGAAGTCGGGAGCCGGCGGCTACGTCCTGAAGAAGGAGGCCGACACGTCGCTGGTCGAGGCGGTCCGCGCCGTGCACCGGGGCGAGCCGTTCCTGACCAACGACGCGCAGCGGTCCCTCGTGCGCGCGTGGCTCGACGACCCGGGCGCCGGGCCCGAGGAGCCCCTGACCCCGCGCGAGCAGGAGGTCCTCAAGCTGATCGCCGAGGCGCACACCAACCGCGAGATCGCCGAGGTGCTGCACCTCTCGGAGAAGACCGTCGAGTCGCACCGCGGCAACCTGCTGCGCAAGCTCGGCATGCGCGATCGGGTCGAGCTCGTGCGCTACGCCATCCGGCGGGGCCTGGTCGAGCCGTAGGCCCGGCGGCGGGGCGGCGCTGGTCGGACCGCGGGCCCCGGGGCCGCACCTGCGGGGCAGGTCCGGCACACTTGAGGGTCCATGACCGAGCAGCAGCCCACGGCCGAGGAACAGGTCGCCGCCCCGCACGAGGGGCCGGCGCCCGAGGCTGCCCCGCTCGAGGAGCAGACGCCCGCCGAGGCCGCCGCCGCGCCCGAGGACGTGCCCGCAGCCCAGGAGGAGCCCGTCCAGGAGCAGGCTCCGGCCGACGAGGACAAGCCGGCCGTCGGGCCGAAGATCCTCGGCGTCGCGCCCGAGCCCAAGCCGCTGCCCGTCGTCAAGAAGAAGCTGGTCGAGAAGCCCGCGCCGCCCAAGCGCGAGCCGCTGCCGTTCCCCGAGCTGCGCACCGTCGTCGCGCTCGTGCGCGAGGAGACCGACGTCGCCGAGCTCAAGGAGCTCTACCGCCTGCTGCCGGCCAAGGTCCGCGACGAGGTGACCGAGGGCGTGCGGGAGTTCCGCAAGGGCGCCCGCCGGCCGCTGTCCCAGCACGCCGCGAAGTCCCTGGCCCGCGCCGTCCACACCGCACGGCGCCAGAAGAAGAACGCCCGCCCCAACCCCGAGGTCGGCGAGGCGATCGCCCAGGCGATCATCGGCGAGCTCGTCGCCTCCCTGGACGTCGAGGTCGCCGCCGAGGTGATCCTGCCCAAGCGCGACCTGCTCGACCGCGCCGCCCGCGCCGCCCGCCGCCGGGCCAAGGACGAGGAGGACAAGCGCCGCGACGAGTGGCGGCGCAAGAAGCGCGAGGACTCCAAGGGCATGCGCGGCCAGACCTCCTTCGGCCAGTTCTCGGGCACCAAGATCAAGGGGCTCGACGAGATCGCCGCGGCGTTCGGCGTCGCCGCCGACGAGCCCGAGCCGGCGGCAGCGCCGGAGACCGAGACCGAGACCGAGGAGACCGCCGTGGCCGGCTACAGCGTCCCGCCCGAGGGCGACGAGGAGCAGCAGATCCCCGACCTCCCCTCCCCGGAGGAGGCCGGCGACCTGCCGCAGGAGATCGCCGTGGACGACCCGGGCTCGGCCGCCGTCGGCGAGGACCCGCAGCCCGCGGACGACGCGCCGCCCGCCGAGGACGACGGGCCCTCCGCCGCCTGACGCAGTGCCCGCGCGCGCACGCCTGGCCCTCATGGCGGCCGCCACGATGGTGCTGGTCGCCGCGCTGGCGATCGTGCTCACGGGCCCCTCGGACTCCGGCGCGCGCCCGGCCGGCGGCGGCTTCGTCGGCTCGATGCCGCCCGAGGGCCTGCCCGCGGTCGACTTCGCCCTCCCCGACCAGGACGGGCGGCTTGTCCGGGCCCGCGACCTGCGCGGCCGCCCGTTCGCGCTGACGTTCCTCTACTCGAGCTGCCAGGACACGTGCCCCACGACGGCGTCGGTGATCCGTTCGGCGCTCGTCGAGGCCGGCGTCGACGTGCCGGTGCTCGCGGTCTCGGTGGACCCCGAGAACGACACCCCCGCCCGGGCCCGGCGCTTCGTGGCGCAGCGCCGCCTCACCGGCCGGATGCGCTTCCTGGTCGGCACGCGCGCCCAGCTCGCGCGGGTCTGGAAGTCCTTCGCCATCCAGCCGCAGGGCAAGGACTTCGAGCACTCGGCCTACGTGCTGCTCGTCGACGCGCAGGGCCGGCGCCGCGTGTCGTTCCCGTTCGGGCTGCTGACGACCGACGCGCTCGCCCACGACCTGCGGCTGCTCGCCGCGGGCGCCTAGCCTCCGGCCTCCGGGCCGGCGCCGCGCTCCCGGCGCTGCGCGAGGCGGTCCTTGACGACCTGCCACCCGAGCAGCCCGCCGACCACGACGACGGGCAGCGCGTAGAGCAGGTTGACGAGCCAGTGTCCGGCGTGGGCGATCATGCTTGGGCGGAGGCCGACAGCAGCCACAGGCCGAGGCTGGTGAAGCCGATCATCACGGCCAGCATCCACAGCTGCGAGCGCGTCGCGTCGCGCGCCTCGCCGTAGAGCACGAGCGCACGGTCGTGGGCGAGCACGAGGCCGGCGACGTGGCCGAGGATGAGCGCGCCCACCTGGACGTACCAGATGCCGTTGGCGCCGATGACGCCGTAGTCGATGGTCGCCGACGCGGTCCCGAAGAGGTCGCTGCCCTCGCCGAGCGGGTCGCTGGCCAGGTAGGCCATGGCCTGGCCCTGGTAGACGAGCAGCGAGAAGTAGTGCGCCACGGCGTAGGCGAGCGCGATGGGCACGAGACTGCCGACGAAGTCCGAGGCGAGTGACTGCTCGGCGCCGCCCACGACGCGCGCAGCCTCGACCGCGAGCAGGTAGACGAGCGCGACGAGGGCGACTGCGGCGATCAGCCCGAGGAGGTTGAGGAGGAACACCGCGGTGTCCGAGAGGGCCGGGCTCTCG
>DASPKC010000195.1:0-3889 GCA_035628295.1 Baekduia sp. | reverse complement strand
TCCTCGGTGGCCGGATAGCGCTTGGCGATCGACACGACCAGGCGCAGGTTGTGCGAGATGAGCTTCTCCTTCGCCGCGAGGTCGCCGCGTTCGATGCGCTTGGCCAGGTCGATCTCCTCGGCGGCGGTCAGCAGCGGGAAGCGTGCGGCCTCGGAGAGGAACTGGGCCATGGTGTCGACGGTGAAGTGGGCCAGGTCGCCGTTGGCGTACGCGGTCGGCGGCGCATCCCTGCCGCAGTCGTCGGCGATGTCCACCCCGGCGGCCTCGAGCGCGGCGCGCAGCTCCCCGACGGCGGTCTCGTGAGCTCGCAGCGCGCGGCGAGCGCCTCGAGCTCCGACTCGCGCGCCCACCCGCGCTCCTGCGCCCGCGCCGCGAACGCGGCGACCTCCGGGCGCTCCGAGGCCGGGGCGAGGCCCTGCACGTCGAGCGACATGGCCGGTCCTAGAACTGCTCGATCCGCGTCGCCGCGGCGTCGAGCAGCTGGTGGGAGAGGTCGGCGAGCGCCCGTGCGACGGCGAGCTCCTCCCCGACCACGGGCACCTTCGGGTCGCCGGGCGCGCGGCGCGCCTGGCCGAAGCCGTGGAACCGCTGCCCCTCGACTTCGAGGACGGCGTCGGCGCGCGTACGGTCGTCGTCCTCCGTGAACGCCACCTCGATGTTCCAGGGCATGGCTCCATCCAACGCCGTAGGGCGGTTGCGCGCATCCGTGACCGGTACGGCCCCGGCCGCGGCGGAGTACGGAGGCGCCGCGTCCGGCCTCAGTCGCCGTCCGCGCTGCGCTCCAGCTGGCGCCGCACCGGCGGCGCGGCGACGCGGCTCTCGTAGGCGGCGCGGGCCGCGGGGTCAATCTCCAGGAAGGCCCGGTCGGCCTTGAGCGCGTGGTTCATGGTGTCGCGGACGCGGCGGCCCAGCAGCGGCTGGAGCCTGAGCACCGGCGCGAGGTTGCCCGGGACCACGACGTCGGGGCGCGGGCGCTCGATGACCCGCACGACGGCCTGCGCGACGTCCTCGGGCTCGACGTTCTTGACGAACCGCGTGCCCCTCGTGCCGGCCACGAGCTCGGTGTTCGTGAACGACGGCATCAGGCAGGTGAAGTGGATGCCGCGGCCGGCGAACTCCACGCGCGCCGTCTCGGTCGCGGACACCACTGCCGCCTTGGTGGCCGCGTACGTCAGGCCGCCCGGGACGGGCGACTTCCCTGCCACGGAAGCGGTGTTGATGATGTGGCCGCGGCCGCGCGCGAGCATCCCGGGCAGCGCCGCCTTCATGCCGTTCAGGCACCCCCCGACGTTGATGGCGAGCATCCGCTGCGCCGTCTCGGGGGTCTCGTCGAGAAACGGCCCGATCGGCATGATCCCCGCGTTGTTGTCCAGGACGTCCAGCGGGCCGAGCTGCGCTTCGGCGATGGCGAGGAAGGCCTCGAACGACGCCGGGTCGGTGACGTCCACGAAGCACCCGACTGCGCCGTCGCCGAGGTCGGCGGCCGCCCGCCGCGCCTGTGCCTCGTCGATGTCGCCCAGGGCCACCCGCGCCCCGGCGGCATGCAGGGCGCGGGCGGTGGCCAGGCCGATGCCGCGGGCTGCGCCGGTGATCGCGACGACGCGTGGGGCGGAGAGCTGGGCTCGGGACATGCAGGGAACCTCGGAAGTCGGCGGGGGACGGGCGTCCGGCGACATGTCATCCGGACGAGCTGTACGAGTCTAGAGGACCGTGACGCCCGTGTCACGGTCGGGCGTCAGGGCGCGAGCGCGGCGAACGGCGCGCGGACGCCGTGGGCGACGAGCAGGACCGCGCAGGCCGCCCGGCGGACGACCTCGATCGACACGCTGCCGTGCAGCGCGCGGCTCAGGGCGCCGGGGGCGTGCGAACCCAGGACCAGGAGCCCGAGGTCGCGCGAAACCCCGGCCAGCAGCGCCACCGGCTCGCCCCACAGCACCTGCAGCTCGGTGTGCGCGCGCCGCGCGGCGGTCTCCCGGACCGCGTCGAGGCGCCGCCGGGCCTCCGGCTCCAGCGGCCTGCCCTCGGGATGGCGCGGCTCGAGGACGCCGAGCACGCGCAGGCGGCGCTCGCCGCGTCCGGCCAGTTCGATCGCCCACTCCAACGCCGCGTCGGCCTCCGCGCTGCCGTCCCAGGCGAGGCCCACGGTGGCGGCCTGCCGGGTGGCCTGGCCGGGAGGGGCGACGGCGAGCGCGCAGGGCGCCCGGTGCAGCAGCTCGGCGAGCAGGTCGCCGCGCAGCGCCCGGCCGGTGGCACCGCGGTGGCTCGCGCCGACCACCAGCACGTCGGCGCGGTCACGGACCGCCCGGTCGTGGAGGGCCTCCAGCACCGAGGGGCCGGTGACGGCGTCGACCGAGAGCCCGACGTCGGCCGGCAGGTCCGCGCAGAGCTCCTCCAGGCGGCCCACCAGGGCGGACCGGCGCGGCAGGCGCCCGTCCGGCGGGCCCACGCCGACGACGTCGACCTGCGCCCCGAGCAGCCGCGCGAGGTCGACACCGAGCGCGAGCGCGTCGCGACCGGCGGCGTCCGGCCTGGCCCCCACCAGGATGGTGTGCGTCACGGCGACGCCGTCGCGCTCAGGCAGCCGCCCGCGGGACGACGAGCACCGGGCAGTGCGCGCCGTGGACGACGTGCTCGCCGGTGCCGCCCATGACGAGCCGCGCGAGCGGGCCCCAGCGGCGCGAGCCGATCACGAGCAGGTCCGCGCCGCTGCTGGCCTCCACGAGTGCGGGGCCCGGGTCGTCCTCGACGACCTCGGCCTCCACGCCGCCGGCGGGGAGCCGCTCGGCGAGCAGCTCGCGGGCATGGCGGCGGCGCGCCCCGGCGACCGCCTCCCACTGCTCCGGCGTGTCGGCGAGCACCTCGAAGCCGCCGGCCGGCACCGGCCGGCGCGCGCCGAGCGCGGTGACGACCCGCACGTGCGCGGCCGTGACGGCGGCCAGGGCCTGGGCGACGCGCAGCGCCGCCGCGGCCTCGGGGCCGTCGTCGACGCCCACGACGATCTGGCGGAGCTCCTCCGGGTGCATGTGGAAGCCGTGCGGCGCGAGCGCGACCGGGCACGGGCTGTCGTGCAGCAGCAGGTGCGCGTGGTGGCCGGCGTGGACGCGGTGGCCTTCGGTCCTGCGCGCCGAGCCGAGCACCAGCAGGCCGGCGTGCTCGCGCTCCACCGCGTGGCGCAGGGCCTGGGCCGGCGACATCCCGGCGATCGCGCGGATCCGTGCCGCGGGCGCCACGGCGTGGCGGTCGTCGCGCAGCACGCTCTCGGCGTCGTCGTGCAGCAGCGCACCGGGCGGGTAGGGCACCCCGAGCGGGTCGGGATGGACCCCGACGGCCAGGATGTCGGCTCCGGTCGGCCGCCCCAGGACCGCCGCCAGGGCCAGCGCGTCCCGGCCGGACGGCGTCCCGTCGCACCCGGCGATGATCCGCTTGACCTTCCAGGTGTCGGTCATGGTTCGGTGAAGGTCGCGCGTCGCGGCGCCCTGCGCATCGGGCGGAACACCGGATCGGGTCCGTAGTCCTCCACGTTCAGCGCGGCGGCCCGCCTGCGACCATCGGGTGATGAGGCGCGGTGGCGCTGACCGAGCGGCAGTCCCGGACCGCCGGTGCTGAGCCCGCCTCCGCTGGCGGCGAGCGGAGACGCGCTCGTCCTCCTCGAATTCGGCACCGTCCTGCTCGGCCTCGGGGTGCTCGCGCGGCTGGCCGCCTGGATGCGTCTCTCGCCGATCCCCTTCTACCTGCTGGCCGGCGTCGCGCTCGGGACCGTGGGCGACGGGCCGCTGCCGTTCTCCGGCGAGGTGGTGGAGGTCGGCGCCGACATCGGGCTCGTCCTCCTGCTCTTCACGCTCGGGCTGGAATACGCGCCCCACGAGCTGTCGGCCGGGCTGCGCACCAA
>DASPKC010000194.1:0-6496 GCA_035628295.1 Baekduia sp. | reverse complement strand
GCGGCCAGGACGATGCGCGCGCCCAGCATCACCGGGATCGTCCAGATGCTCATGAGCAGGCCTGCGAGGATCGGCCCGAGCGCCTCGCCGGCGTCCTCGCCCGAGCTCATGTAGCCCATCAGGCGCGCACGGCGGCGCTTGTCCAGCGCCGAGACGTCGGCCATGAGCTTGCCCCAGGCGGGCTTGAACGCCGCCTTGCCCAGGTCGTCGACGACCCGCCCCGCCGCGACGCCCGCGAGGTTCGGCGCGACGATGTACAGCGCCGACGAGCCGATGTTCGCGGCGCTGCGCAGCGACAGCACCAGCTTGTTGGAGACGTTGTCTGCCAGCCATCCGAAGCCGGGCGCCGTCAGCGCCACGAGGCCCGACAGGCCGTAGATCAGGCCCGCCTGGTCGAGGCTCACCCCGGCGTACGCGACCATGATGATCGGGAACATCGGCCCGACCATGTACGCGGTCAGGCTGATCATCAGGCCGAGGCCGGCGAACGAGGCGATCGCCGAGCGCTCGAGCCGCTCCTGCGTCCTGGGCGCCTCGACGACGGCCGCGGGCGCCGGGCGGACGACCGAGCGGTACGGCGGCGTCTCCCGGACGTGGCGCACGACGACGTGCAGCGGCACCAGCGACAGCGCGAACGCCGCCAGGAAGACGAGCTGGAAGTCGCCCCCGGTGGCCGCCAGCAGCAGCCCGCCCGCGATCTTGGAGCCGTTGCCCGCCAGGCTCTTGGCCGTCTGCCACCAGGCGAAGCTCTGGGCGACCTTCTTCTTGCCGCCGTGCTCGGCCAGCAGGGCGCCCAGGGCCGGATCGCGCAACGCGATCGAGACGCCGTGCAGCGCGCGGGCCGCGAACAGCGCAGCCGGCGTCGCCGCGAATGCGAAGACGAGCGTCACGCCGCTGCGCAGCAGGATCGCCGCGATCAGGCTGCGCCGGTAGCCCGCGCGGTCGGCCAGCGCGCCCATCACCGGCTTGAGCGCGATGGACACGACGACGTTGACCGACAGGAACAGCCCGATCGTCGCCAGGTCCATCCCCTGCTGCAGCGCGTACAGGGGGACGACGAAGGTGAGGATGCCGAAGCTCAGCCGCGAGAAGAACCCCTCCGCGACGAACGCCAGGAGCGTCCGGTCCGCCCTGGGCAGCTTGCGCAGCACGGCCGGTGGGGCTCAGGCGGCCAGCGCCAGCGGGGCGCCTTCGAGCTCGCGGGCGCGGGCGGCGAGGTGCTCGCCGATGAGCGCGCCGGCGTCGGGGACGCCCTTGTAGCCGGGGAAGTAGTTGACGTCCACGACGACCGGGCCGCCGGGCGACTCGATCACGTCGAGGCCGAAGAGCTCGAGCCCGAGCGCACGACCGACGCGCAGTGCCACGGCGCGGACCTCCGGGTCGACTGCCACGGGCCGTCCCGGCACGGCGAAGCTCGTCGCGGAGAACGGCTTGCGCACCGCGAAGACCTGCTCGCCGACGACGTAGACCTTCAGGTCCTCGCCCGGGCCGGGCACGTGCTCCTGCACGACGACCGGGCAGCCCGCGGCGGCCACCGCGCAGCGCAGGGCGCCGGGGTCGCGCACGACGTGCACGCCGGCGCCGCGGTGGCCCTGGTAGGGCTTGACGATCAGTGCGCGGCCGTCGGCCAGGCCGGCGAGCGTCGCGCCGTCGCCGGTGACCCACGTGCGCGGCGCCGGGACGCCGGCGGCGCGCAGCAGCCGCGAGACGACGATCTTGTTCTGCGTCCGCACGCAGGCGGCGTACGGGTTGATCATGCGGGCGCCGCCCGCGTCCAGGACGCCGGCAACGCTGAGCGCCAGCGGCGTGTGCGACTTCAGCAGGTAGAGGTCGTGCTCGGGCTCGAGCAGGTCGGTCCGCGTCCCCACCTCCTCGCAGATCGCGTCGGTGACCTCGTGGCCGTGCGCGCGCAGCACGTCGTAGGCCTCCAGCAGGACGGGGCTCGGAACCGCGGGCACGCGGCGCACCGCCAGGACGTGGATGCGCATCAGGCGGCCGCCCTGGCGATCGCGCCGGCCAGCAGCTCCGGGCCGTCCGGCACGCCCTTGAAGCCCGGCAGGCCCGACAAGTCGACGACGTACGGGCGCCCCTCGCTGAAGACGACGTCGAAGCCGAACGTGTCGATGCCCAGCGCCGCGGCGCACTGCGCACCGATCCGGCGCAGCTGGTCGTCGGGGGTGAACGGGCGGCCCAGCTTGTCCTGCCACGTGCGCGACGGCCACACGCGGCGAACGCCGAAGAGCTCGCCGCCGATCATGTACATCTTCTGGTCGAGCCCCGTGCCGTCCGGTGCGTGCCACCGCTGGGCGAACAGCGGGGCGCTGTCGCCGGCGTCGATCGCGGCCAGCTCGGCGCGGTCGGCCACGACCCGGACCCCCGCCCCGCGCGAGCCGCGGTAGGGCTTGACCACGATCGGCCCGCTCTCGAGCAGGGCGGCGAGGTGCTCCCGGTCGGTCGTCACCCAGGTGTCCGGGACCGGGACGCCGGCCGCGGCCAGGACCTGCGACGTGATGATCTTGTCGCGGCACAGGGCCGCGACGGGGTAGGGCGTGAACGTGCGCGCGCCCGCCGCGTGCAGCGCGCCTGCGACGCTCATACCCAGCGGCGAGCCGGACTTGATGACGTACAGGTCGTGCTCGGCGCGCACGCGGCCGAGGTCCACGAGCTCGGCATCGGGCCAGAGGAAGCTGATCCGCGCCCCGCGGGCGGTGAGGCGGTCGCCGACGGCCGACCAGATCGGGTGGCGGCGGGGTCGGCCCTGCATGACGAACGCGATGTCCATGGTGGTCCTCTCGGGTCAGGCCGCGTGGGGCGCGGGGCGCTCGGTGGGCTCGCGGAGGCGCCGGGCCACCGCGACGTGGAGGGGGTCGCCGGGGGCGATGCCGCAGACGTCGCGCACGACGGTCGTCGTGCCCGAGGAGGCCCGCAGCTCGGTCAGCAGGAAGGCCTGGTCGTCGGCCGGGTCGTCGTAGCGCAGGGCTGCGGCGATGCCGGCGGCGAACGCGGACGGCACCGCGCCGGTGGCGTCCTGGACGATGCGCGCCGCGCCCACCAGCGGCCCGTGCGCGGAGAGCTTGCGCAGCGGGTCGCGGGCCACGCGGCGCACCGGGTCCTGCAGGGCGGCGTTGGCGAAGCGCTCCAGCACCGTGTCCGGGTCGCACGCGCCGCCCAGCGCCCGGTCGGCCGCCTCGACGGCCTCGCGCACCAGCGGGCCGATCTCCGGGTCGGCGACCGCTTCGTGGACGAAGCGGTGCCCGCGGCGGGCGCCGAGGTAGGCGCACAGCGCGTGGCCGGCGCCGAAGACGAGGCGCTTGGCGTGCAGCGCGCCCTCGTAGTCGGCGGTCGCCTCCACGCCCGGCAGCGCCGGCAGGGGGGTGATCAGGCGACGTCCGTCGACCTGCAGGCGCCCGCAGCCGTCGCCCACGAACTCGGGCCGTCCGGGCTCCTTGAAGTCCCCGTGCGCCACGGCCGCCCAGGCGATCGCCCCGGCGAACCCGACGGCGGGCAGGCGGCGGCCCTCGCGGGCGGCCGCGGCGCGGACGGCGGTGCGCAGGGCGGCGGCGACGTCGGCGTTCTCGACGGCCCACACGTCGATCGGCCGGCCCCGGGAGGCCAGCGCCCGGGCCAGCGGCTCGCCCAGCGCCGGGATGGCGTCCGAGCCGACGGCGGTCGCGACGAGGTCGGCGGTGGCGACGGCGTGGTCGAAGGCCGCCGTGCCCACGGTGACCGCGCCGGTGCGCACGCGGTGCGGCGCGGCGTCCGGAGTGGTCCGGGCCAGGAAGTGGCCGGCGCGCCGGATGCGCCCGGCGGTGGCGACGGTGCGGGCGGCGAGCACGACGTCCCAGCCGGCCTGGGCGAACAGCGGCGCCAGGAAGCCGCAGCCGATCTTGCCGGGGCCCACGATCACGACCTTGCGGGTCACCTGGTTGCGGGCTGCACCGACCACGGCCATGAGTCTGCGCCCGGCGGGCCCGGCGATCAGGGGACCCTGGGGTTGGACGGGCCACACCTGCTCGGTCTACGCTGCGGGCGGGTGGACGAGCCGTATCTGCAGTTCCGCGATGACCGTGACCGCTTGCGCGTGCACCGGTTCCAGCCGGGCATCGGCCGCGTGACCATCGGGCGCTCGGCGGAGGCCGACGTGGCGCTGCCGTGGGACGACCGGGTCTCGCGCCAGCACGCCCGCCTGGAGCTCGTCGGCGAGGACCGCGTGGCCGACTGGACGGTCGTCGACGACGGACCGTCGCGCAACGGGACCTTCGTCAACGGCGAGCGCGTCCGCGGCCGGGCACGGCTGGCGCCCGGGGACACGCTGTCGGTGGGCAGCACGGCGCTGCTCTTCCGCGTCCCGCTGACCGGCGATGAGGGCGGCGAGGACCCGACCACCACGACGATGCGCCCCGAGCGCCCGCCGCCCGAGACGACGATCCTCGCCCGGCGGCCGGTGACGCGCGCGTCGCTGTCCGACAGCCAGCGGCGGGTGCTCGCGGCGCTCGCTGCGCCCGGCGACGGCCCGCTGCCGACCGACCAGCAGATCGCCGGCCGGCTCTTCCTCGCTGTGGCGACGGTCACGCGCCACGTGCACGAGCTCGCGGTGCTCTACGGCGTGGCGGACCTGCCGCCCGACGAGCAGCGCCGCCGCATCGTGCAGCTGGCCCGCGGCAGCGGCCTCGTCGCGCCCACCTGATGCAGCCGCCCGGTTGCCCCGGGCGGCGCGGCGCGCCAGACTGCCCGGCATGGAGGTGCTGCGCGCGCCCGTCGGGCCCCACGCGGCGTCCGCGGCCGAGCTCAAGGAGCAGCTCGCGGCCAACCGGAGGGGAACGCCGTACCTGCTGTTCCGCGACGGCGGCGCCGAGGGCGCGCAGCGCATCGTCCTGCTCGCCGACGACCTGCGCCACTGCACCGTCGGCCGCAGCGCCAGCTGCGACGTGAGTCTCGCCTGGGACCACCGCGTGTCGCGGGTGCACGCCGAGCTGGAGCGCCTCGGCGACGACTGGGCCGTGCATGACGACGGCCTGTCGCGCAACGGCACGTTCGTCAACGGCGAGCGGCTGACGGGCCGCCGGCTGCTGGACGACGGCGACGTGATCCGGGCGGGCGACACCGAGCTGGCGTTCTGCGCGCCGGCGCGCATCAGCGCCACGACGCTGGACGCCCGGGCCTTCGCGCCCCCGCCGCTGTCCGAGGCCCAGCGGCGCGTGCTCGTCGCGCTCTGCCGCCCCTACCGGCGCGGCGCGGCGCACGCCACCCCGGCCGCCAACAAGGAGATCGCCGACGAGCTCGTCCTGAGCGTCGAGGCGGTCAAGACGCACCTGCGCACGCTGTTCCAGCGCTTCGGCATCGAGGACCTGCCGCAGAACCGCAAGCGCGCGCGGCTCGTCGAGCTCGCCTTCGAGCGCGGAGCGGTCACCCCGCGCGACCTCGAGGGCTGAGCCCCGGCCGGGGGTCTAGGGGTGGCCGCCGCCCTTGGACGCGGCGCCGCTGCCCTTGCCCCCCTCGTCGTCGATGTGCCCGCCGGCGGCGAGCTGCCCCAGCCGGTGGTGGCAGCGGTCGTGGTCGGACTGCCAGCCGCCGAGCGCCCCGCCCTTGCCGGGGCGCAGCTGGCTCAGGCGCGTGCGGATGTACCTGGACGTGAGGGCGTACTCGACCCCCTCCAGGCCGCTCTCGCGCGGGTGCTTGACGAGCGTGTTGACGCCGACGATCTCACCGCGCGCGTTGAGCAGCGGCGAGCCGGACGCCGCGGGCGTGAGCGGCGACTGGTGCGCGATGAGCGGCCGCATGGGCGGGAGGGGCGCGAACGTCTCGCGCACGCCGACCGCCGCGACCGACCCACGGACGTTCGTCATCGCCGGTGCGTCGCCCTCCGCCGCCTGCAGCTGGAACGCCAGCGTGGTGATCGGGTCGCCCGGGCGCACGGCGGCGGAGTCGCCGAAGCGCAGGGCCCGCACCCCGTGGGGCCGGGGCCGCAGCTTGATGACCGCGAGGTCGTGGCACTGCGCGCGCGCCACGAGCCGCCCGTTCATCAGCGTGCCGTCGGGTTGCGTGACGAGGATCGTGCGGGCGTCCTCGAGCGGGTGGTTGGCGGTGAGCGCGAGCCCCTGGCTGGCCTCGAAGATCACACCCGTGGCGCTCGTGCGCCGGTCGGTGTGGACGCCCTCGACCTGCACGACCGCCTGGCGGATGGCCTCCGCGGACGAGCGCTTCGCGGCCGCCGTCCGGGCGCCGGCCGGCTCGGCCGGGTCCTCGCTGTCGCCGCAGCCGGCGGCGGCCAGGGCGAGCGCCGCAAGGCCCCAGGTGAGCAGCCGGCGCGTCACGCGCCCACCTTCACGGCTCGGCCGCCCTCGACGTCGGTGACCCAGAGGGCGCCCGCGGCGTCCGGCTCGCCGCTGCTCAACGCGCGCGGTGAGATCGTCGGCGTCAACACGCTCGTCAAGCACCCGCGCGAGAGCGGCCTGGAGGGGGTCGAGTACGCCCTCACGTCCAGGTACATCCGCAC
>DASPKC010000193.1:0-2351 GCA_035628295.1 Baekduia sp. | reverse complement strand
CGTGCGCGACAGCGACGTGACGACGTCCGGCACGACGATGAACGGGTGGCCGCGGTACTGGCGGGCCAGCGCCCGGTGGTTGGCGGCCTCGAGCTCGTAGTCCAGCTCCTCGACCATCCGGTCGCGGATCTCGTCGGCGATCTCCTTCGTCCCCAGCCCCGGCACCAGGCGGTCCAGGAGCTTGAGCATGATGCCGAGGTTGCCGAGGTCGGCCCGGACGGCCTCCTCGATGCCGGGGTACTGGACCTTCACCGCGACGTCGCGGCCGTCCTTGAGCGTCGCGCGGTAGACCTGGCCGATCGAGGCTGCCGCGATGGGCTCCTCGTCGAAGTCGGCGAACGCCTCGCCGAGCGCGATGCCGAGGTCGCTCTCGATGACCTTGCGCATCGCCTTGAACTCGACGGTCGGCGCCATGTGCTGGAGCTTGGCCAGCGTCGCCTGGAACTCCTCGCGGTAGGGCTCGGGCACGACGCCGACGTCGATGACCGACAGTGTCTGGCCGAGCTTCATCGCCGCGCCCTTCATCGACCCGAGCACCTTCACCAGGCGCTCGGCCGTCTCGAGCATCTGCCTGCCCTCGGCGTCGCGCTGGGCCTCCTCCGAGCGCCCGAGGCCCGCGGCCTTGGTGCCGGCCGCGCGGACGGCCGCGCCCGCGGCCACGCCCCCCAGGCGCGCGGCCCGGCCGAAGCGCCCCTTCGTCGGTCGGTCGGTCATCGCTCAGGCCGCCACGGGCTGCTCGACGGCGACCTGCCCGCCCGCCACGTCGCCGCGGCGCAGGGCCTCACGACGCCAGCGGACGTACCGCGGGCCGAACTGGCGCAGCGGCCCGCGCCACACCGGGTCGGCGGCGCGCATCAGCGCCGACGTCGCGCGCAGGACGGCCTCGTCGCGGGCGCTGAACGGCAGGCGCAGCCGGTCGCGCAGCTCGGGCGCCAGCATCCCGACCATGGAGACCCGCAGGTGAAGCGCCATCGGGGAGGCGGCCACGCGCCACCCGGCGCGCACCGGCCCGGGCAGGCCCGGGGGCGCGTTGTCGGCGATGGTCGCGACGACCTCGGGGATGGCCGGCGTCCACTGCAGGTCCTCGGCGATGACGCGCGCGGCGTAGCGCTCGAAGCCCGCCCAGTCCTGGGGCAGGTCGCGCTCGCGCACGCCGATGAGGCGCCCGACCCCGAGCCACTCCTCCCAGAACGCCTGCTTGTCGGCGAGCGTCATCTCGCACGCGAACCGGCGATGCCCCTCCACGACGCCGAGTGCGAGCGTGGCGTGCACCCACGCGAACGCGTCGGGCTCCATGGCGCTGTAGCGGCTGCCGTCGGCCTTGGTGCCCCGGATGCCGCGGTGCATCGCCCGCACGCGCCGGCCGATCTCGCCGGCCATCTCGGGCCCGCCGTAGATCGTGCCGTGCACGTAGTCGAGCGTGCGCAGCAGACGGCCCCACGGGTCCTTGGTGAACGAGGAGTACTCGTGCACGCCCTGGCCCACGGTCGGATGCGCGACCTGCAGCAGCAGCGCGTAGCCCGCGGTCGACAGCATCCGGGTGTCGTTGAACGCCCGCCACACCGGGCCGTCGGGGCGCGGCGCGAGGGCGGCGTACTGGTCGGGCGGCGGCAGGACGGAGGCCATGACCGGCAGCGTGGCGCGTCGGCGCGCGGCCGGGGTGTGGGCCCACGACACCGCGCCGCCCCCGCGCGCTGCCCGGTCCACCGGCGCGCGCCGTCGGGTCCCTCGATCATGCTCGCCGCCATGGCCCTCTCCGCCGCGCCGCCCCTCGCAGCACCCGGACAGCCCCGCCGCCGCACGGGCGGGCCGGGCGCACCGTTGCGCGTTGACGGCGGATGCCCCGCCCCCCTACGGTGACGGCGGTGGAGGAGCGCGGGAACGCCCGGGGGACGGCGGTGCGATGAGCGCTGCACGCGGCCGCCCGCTGCTGGCCCTGCGTCACGCCGTCACCCGCGACGACGCGCCCCCCGGGTCCTGGGTGGCCAACGCCGGCGCGGCCACGGCGCTGGGCATCCGGACCTTCGCCCAGCTCGCCACACCGGGCCTCTCCTGGCGGGCGGAGTTCATCCGGCAGTTCATCTTCGCCTTCCGGCTCACGCTGGTCCCCGCGTCGATCGTGGCCTTCGTGGTCGGGTTCGGCACCATCGGCATCATGGGCGGGTCGCTGGCCTCGTCCTTCGGCGCGATCGACCGCGTCGCACCGGTGGCGCCGCTGGTCTTCCTGCGCGAGCTCGGGCCCCTGCTGACCACGGCGATCGTCGCCGGCACCCTCGGCGCCACGATCACCGCCGAGCTCGGCGCGCGCAAGATCCGCGACGAGCTGCTGGCCCTCGAGGTCCTGGGCATCA
>DASPKC010000192.1:0-3761 GCA_035628295.1 Baekduia sp. | reverse complement strand
CCGTGCTCTCGCGCTGCCGATGTTCCTCGCGCGCGCGAGCGCCGTGCGGTGGGTGGTCGCGGCCGTGGTCTTCGGCCCGCTCGGCCTGATCGAGTCGCCGGCGTTCGCGCTCGAGCTGTTCACCACCCTGCTGGCCAGCGCGCTGACGGTCGCCGCCGCCGAGTTCCTGATCGCTGAGCGCGTCCTGCGCCGCGTCACCGCCCTGGCGCTCGGCTCGCACGCCCCGCCGCGGGCGGGCGCGCTGGGCGTCGGCCCGCGGCTCGTCCTGGCCTGGACGCTGTGCACCGCCGTGCCGGTCGTGATGATCGCCCTCATCCCGGTCGGGCGCGAGGTCGACCACCCCGACGACCTGATCGCGCCGATCTGGTTCGTGGCGGCGGTGGCGCTGGGGACCGGGCTGCTGGCCACCAAGCTGACGACGATCAGCATCTCCCGGCCGCTGCGCCAGCTGCGCGACGCGGCCGACGCGGTGGCCGAGGGCGACCTCGAGGTCCGCGTGGCCGTCGACGACGCCTCCGAGGTCGGGCGCCTGCAGGCCGGCTTCAACGCGATGGTCGACGGCCTGCGCGAGCGCGAGCGGCTGCGCGACCTGGTCGACCGGTCCGTGGGGCGCGACGTCGCCGCCGAGGCGCTGGCCCACGGCGCCCGGCTCGGCGGCGAGGTCCGGATCTGCAGCGCGCTGTTCGTCGACGTCGTCGGCTCCACGGGGCTGGCGGCGCGCGAACGGCCCGAGCGCGTGGTGGAGCTGCTCAACGGGTTCTTCGCCACCGTCGTGGAGGTCGTCGAGCGCCACGGCGGGTTCGTCAACAAGTTCGAGGGCGACGGGGCGCTGTGCCTGTTCGGTGCGCCGACGCCGTGCGACGACCACGCCGGGCGGGCGCTGGCCGCGGCCCGCGAGCTGCAGGCCGCCCTCGCGCGCCCGGGGGCGCTCACCGCCGCGATCGGCGTCTCGTGCGGCGAGGTGGTCGCGGGGTGGGTCGGCGCCGAGTCGCGCTTCGAGTACACCGTCGTGGGTGACCCCGTCAACGAGGCGTCCCGCCTCACGGAGCTGGCCAAGGAGCGCCGCGACGGCCTCCTGGCCAGCGCCACGACCGTGGAGGTCGCCGGCGAGCCCGAGGCCTCGCACTGGGACGCCGACGGCGAGGTCCTGCTGCGCGGGCGCGACCGGCCGACCGCGATCGCTACTGCTCGCCGTCCAGGCGAGCGCGCAGGAACAGCCGCCGCGGCCCGTCCGGCGTCCGGCGCGGCGTGAGGCCGACCGACGCGTAGAGCGCCAGCGCGACCGCGTTGTCCTCGTGCGTGTCGAGCTCGAGCAGGCGGGCGCCCCGCTCGCGCGCCCGCGCCAGCACGGCGTCGAGCATCACGCGGCCCAGGCCGCTGCCGCGCGCGTCCTGCGCGACGAACAGGTCCTCCAGCAGGCATTCCGTGCCCGCGCGCCAGATCCCGTAGCGGTAGCGCAGCTGCGCGACCGCCGCCGGCTGCCCGTCGTCGTCCACCGCGCCCAGCAGGAAGTCCGTCATGCGGTCGTCGAGCAGCTTCTCGACCCCGGCGAGCATGGCGTTGTCCGAGGGCCAGTCCTCGCCGAAGTGGTCGCGGAAGGCGATCATCAGCCGGGCCACGTCCTCGGCCTCGTGGGGACCGGCGAGCCAGGTGCGCACGCGCCGCAGCCTAGCTGCGACCATCCCGGCCGCATGGCCCGCGCCGCTGTCGTCCTGTTCGCCGCCGCGGCGCTGGTGTGGCCGGCGGCCGCGGGCGCCCACGCCGAGCGCCGTGCAGTGGGCTTCGCCGGGGCGGCGTGCGCCGGCGCGCCGGTCGCGCCGGACACCGTGCTGGAGGGGCGCTTCGGCGCGGACCGCACGGGCTCGTACGTGATGGTCCCCTTCGACGTGCCCCGCGGCACCACGCAAGTGCGCGTGAAGTACTGCTGGGATGCGGCGGACGGCGGCGCGCCGCTGGGCGGCCACACGCTGGACCTCGGGCTGTGGGACGCGCCCGAGCGCGGTGCAACCTGGGCCGAGGCCGACTTCCGCGGCTGGGGCGGCTCGTCGCACCCCGACGTGCAGGTCAGCGAGCAGGGCTTCGCGCCCGGCTACGCCCCGGACCGGCGGGCCAACGTGGCCGGCTTCACCACCCGCGGGTACGTGCCCGGACCGCTGCCGGCCGGCCGCTGGGCGGTGGAGCTCGGCGTGGCGCACGTCGTCGGGCCCGGGGACGGCGACCCCGACGGGGTGCGCTGGCGCGTCGAGATCGAGCTCGCCGAGGACCCCGCTTTCGCGGCGCAGCCGTACGAGCCGGCGCGCTTCGACGAGGCGCCCGCCCGGCGCGGCGCCGGCTGGTTCGCGGGCGACCTGCACGTGCACGCCGAGCACTCGGCTCTCGGGGACGCGCCGATGGACGAGGTCTTCACGTTCGCGTTCCGGCCGCGCGCGCAGGGCGGCGCGGGCCTCGACTTCCTGACGCTCAGCGACTACGTGACGCCGTCGGCCTGGGGCGAGATCGGCCGCCACCAGGCGCAGCACCCCGGCCGGCTCGTCATGCGCTCGTCGGAGGTCATCACCTACCGCGGCCATCTCAACAACCACGGCTCACTGTCCTACGTCGACCACCGCACCGGCCCGGTGCTCGAGCTGCAACCCGACGGGGTTCTGCGCGCGGTGCGTGCCGCTCGGCCGGCGCGCGAGGTGCTGCGCGCCGTCCGCGAGCGTGGCGGCGTGACGCAGATCAACCACCCGACGATCTTTCCCAGCGCGGTCCCGGCGTTCCGCGGCTTCTGCCGCGGCTGCCCGTGGGACCACGACCCCGCCTCGACCGACTTCGGCCTGGTGGACGCGATCGAGATCGCCACCGGCCCGGCCGGGCTGCAGGAGCTGCAGGTCGGCCCGAACCCGTTCACCCCGCTGGCGCTGGACTTCTACGAGCGGGCGCTGGCCGCCGGGCACCGCATCGCCGCAGTCGGGTCCAGCGACGCGCACCACGCCGGGCGCACGCCCAACCCGATCACCCAGTCGCCGATCGGCCAGGCGACGACCATGGTCTACGCCGACGAGCTCAGCGAGGACGGGGTGGCGCGCGCCATCCGCCGCCGCCACACCTACGTCAAGCTCGTGGCGAGCGACGGGCCGGGGCTCGTGCTGGAGGCCCGGCCGGCCGGCGGCGACCCGGCGGCGCCGCCGGCCATCATGGGCGACGTCGTCCGGGCGCGCGCGGCGACGTTCACCGTGGGCGTCGACGGCGGGGACCCGACCTTCCAGCTGCTGGTGCTCAAGGACGGGCTGCCGCTCGCGGTGCTGCCGGTGACCGGCGCGCGGTTCCGCGCCCGGCTGCCCTCCGCCGGCGAGGGGCGCTACCGCCTGCAGCTCCAGCGCGCGACGACGATCGAGGCGGTCTCCTCGCCCGTGTGGCTGGACGCCGATGCGGCGCCGGAGGACTTCCGCGACGGGCTCCCGCGTGGCGGGCCCCAGGCCGTGGCGGCGACGGTCGGCCGCGGCGGGCTGCGGCTGCGCGGCCGGCGGCCGGCGGTCGTCCGCTGCGCGGCGCGGGGCTACGCCCTGCGCACCTGCGCCGTGCGCGTGCGCGTGCGCGGCGTGACGCTCGCCAAGGGCCGGGCGCCGCTGCGCGGCGGCCGGTCGCTCGTCCCGCTCGGGCTGACCCGGGCGGGCGCGCGCCACGTGGCCCGCACCCGCCGGGCGGTGCTGGAGGTCCGGGCGCTCGGGGACCGCGGCGTCGTCGGGCCGCAGCGCCGGCGCCTGGCGCTGCGCTGA
>DASPKC010000191.1:0-2349 GCA_035628295.1 Baekduia sp. | reverse complement strand
AAGACGTACAGCTTGCGCTTGGCCTCGACGCTGCCGGTGGCGGTGATCGCGTTCGGCTGCCCGGGCGCGGCGGCGGGCTTGACGCTGATGGCCAGCGTGCCGTTGGGCTCGCGGACGTCGAGCACCCGCTGCGCCGCGGCGACCGCCGTCTCCTCGTCGGGCCGGTGCAGGTAGGCGCACAGCAGCCAGCGGCCGGATCCGTCGGGCGTCAGCGTCGCGGGGAGGCTGAACGTGTTGATGACCTCGCCGTCGAAGCCCAGCCGGATCACCGCCGGCTTGTCGCGCTCGGCCGTCCAGGTCGGGGAGCAGTCGCCGCTCAGCGCGCGGCGGGCGAACAGCGCCACGCGCCGCGGCACCTCGGTGGTGCCGCCGAGGGTGACGTTGATGGCCTGGTCCTCGATCGGCGACGCGGTCGCCGGCGTGATCGTCAGCGTCGGCGCGGTGGGCGCCACGGCCGTGAAGCCCGAGCCGTCAGCAGCCGCCGGCGTCTCGTTGTGCGCGGCGTTGATCAGGTAGGCGCAGAGCCGCTGCTCCCCGGTGAAGAACACGGTGAACTGCCAGCCGCTGAGCGAGTGCGCGCGCGCCGCCGGGCGGCTGGCCACCGGCCGTCCCCCGGCCGTCTGGGCCGCGGTGCTCGTGCCGGGGCAGGCGCCGCCGCCGGGCACGAGCCACACCCAGAGGATCCGCGGGAAGGTGCTGGACGCCGTGAGGCTGAACTTGGCGGTGCCACCCTCGACGAAGGCGCGCGTCGGCCGCACGGGCTCCACGCTGGCGAAGGAGACCGAGGCGGTGAAGGGCACGGTCAGCGAGGCGGCGGCGACGCGTGCGCCGGCCGCGTTGACGAGGTAGACGCAGTTCGCCTCGCCCGTGGGACGGGCGGTCATCTGGATGCCGCTGAACGAGCCCGCCGCGGCAACCGGCACGTTGGCGCCGATCGACCCGGACGACGGGACCGTCGCCTGACAGGGACCGGAGAAGACGCGCAGCGCCCCGGCCTCGGGCGCGTAGCCGGAGGCCGTGAACGTCACGTCGCCGCTCGCGTTGGGCTGGCTTGGTGCCGACACGGACACCGACGGCGGCGGTGGCTCGTGGTTGGTGGCCTGCGCGACCGCTCCCGCGCCGAGGCCGGCGGCCGAAGCTACGGATGCGAGCAGCGCCCAGCGCAGGCGCCGTCCCTGGACAAGGCCCCCCGGCCTCTTCACGAACCCCACGCAGCGCAGGGTAGCGCCACCCGGGCGGACGGACCAACGGTGTCCTGCACCGGACGGGCCTACGAGGACGGGCGGCCCTGGGGCCGCCCGTCCGTACAGGTCCGGCTGGGACGCCCGGTCAGACGATGATCGGGATGATCAGGATCGCCACGATGTTGGCGACCTTGATCATGGGGTTGATGGCCGGGCCGGCCGTGTCCTTGAACGGGTCGCCGACGGTGTCGCCGGTGACCGACGCGGCGTGGGCCTCGGAGCCCTTGCCCCCGAACGCGCCGTCCTCGATGAGCTTCTTCGCGTTGTCCCACGCACCGCCGCCGGCGGTCATGAGGACGGCGAAGAAGAACCCGACGACGATCACGCCCATCAGCAGGCCGCCCAGCGCCTGGATGTCGATCAGGCCGATGATGAACGTCACGACGATCGGGATGAGCGACGGGATGATCATCTCGCGCTGCGCGGCCTTGGTGACCAGGTCGACGCAGGTGCGGTAGTCGGGCTGGTCGGTGCCGTCCATGATCCCCGGCTTCTCGCGGAACTGCCGGCGGACCTCCTCGACGACCGCGCCGCCGGCACGGCCGACGGCCTCCATGGAGAGCGCCGCGAACAGGCAGACCATCATGCCGCCGAGCAGCAGGCCGATCAGCACCTCGGGGTTGACCAGGTTGAAGACGAGCTCCTCCGACGCCACCCCCTCGCGGTCCAGTTCGAGGATGAACGCGGCGAACAGCACGACCGCCGCGAGGACGGCGGAGCCGATCGCGTACCCCTTCGTGACGGCCTTGGTCGTGTTGCCGACCGCGTCGAGCGGATCGGTCACGTTGCGCACGTCCTCGGGCAGGTTCGCCATCTCGGCGATACCGCCCGCGTTGTCGGTGATCGGGCCGAACGCGTCGAGCGCGACGATGAGGCCGGTCAGCGAGAGCTGGCCGACGACCGCGACGCCGATGCCGTAGATGCCCTGGAAGCCGCCACCGGCGATCTTCCACGAGGCCCACACGCCGAGGACGAGCACCAGCGCGGCCAGACCTGCGGAGCCAATCGCGTAGCCCTTAGTGACGGCCTTGGTCGTGTTGCCGACCGCGTCGAGCGGATCGGTCACTGCGCGCACCGACTGCGGCATCTCGCTCATCTCGGCGAT
>DASPKC010000190.1:0-8511 GCA_035628295.1 Baekduia sp. | reverse complement strand
CCGTACTTCTCCAGGATCTTGAAGCCCTCGTCCTCCCACGCGCCGGGGATGCGGAAGATCGAGATCTTCTCCGCCGGGTCGTAGCCCAGCTCGAGGCAGGCGGCGATCACGCCGCGGGCCACGATGTCCACGCGCGTGTTGGAGACGATCGACATCATCACCGCGATCTTGTCCACGCCCGGCTTCTGCAGCACGAGCTTCGCCAGTCCGGCCGCCTTGCGCACCGACGGGTTGCCGCCGATCTCGCAGTAGTTGGCGGGCTTGCCCCCGTACTTGCGCACGGCGTCGAAGAGGGTCAGCGACCCGCCGCCGGCGCCGATGACCAGGCCGAGGTCGCCGTCGAACTCGGTGACGTTGCCGGCCACGCCGCGGTGGTCCATGGCGTCGACCTCCTCGCCGGCGATCTCGAACGGCGTGGCCTCGCGGGCCTCGCGCGTCTCCTCGTCGCCGACGCCGAGGTCCTTCAGCAGCGCCTTGTGGCGGCCGCGGGCCTCGTTCTCCATGTCCATGTGCGCGTCGAGCGCCACGAACGAGCCGTCCTTGAGCTTGCCGAGGGGGTTGATCTCGGCCAGTGTCATGTCGTTGTCGACGAAGAGCTTGGCCAGGCGCGTGACGATCGGGACCAGCTTGTTGAGGTCCGAGCCGGTCACGCCGGTGGAGGCGATGACCTCCTTGGCCTGGAACTCGCTGAAGGGCAGGATGTTCGAGAAGTGCCGGCGGCCGACCTTGTCGGGCTGCTCCTCGGCGACCTGCTCGATGTCGATGCCGCCGACCGGCGAGAAGATGATCACCGGCTTCTTGCGGATGCCGTCCCACACCACGCCGGCGTAGAACTCCTGGTCGACGTCGGCCTTGGGGTCGACCAGGACGCCCCGCGGCTGGTGGCCGTTGATCTCCAGCTGGAGGATGTCCGCGGCGTGCGCCTGCGCCTCCTCGGGCGTGTCGGCGAACTTCACGCCGCCCGCCTTCATGCGGCCGCCGGTCAGCACCTGCGACTTGATGACGGTCGGGCCGCCGATGCGCTGGGCGACGGCCTTGGCCTCCGCCGCATCGGTCGTGAACCCGTAGTCCGTGACGGGGATGCCGGCGCGCTTGACGACCTCGCGTGCCTCGTATTCGAAGAACCTCATGGAGGCGGGGGAGCCTATGACAACCCGGGCGCTGAGAGCCCCCCGGTCAAGGGGTACCACCAAGCCCATGCACGACGTGATCGCGGATCCCTGGGGCCCGGCCACACCCGTCGCGCGCGGCGAGGAGTGGCCCGAGCGCGTGGACGTCAGCCTCAGCGTCCCCGAGGACCAGGTCGAGCGCTGGGTGCAGAGCGCCTCGATCCTGCACTCCGACGGCGACGCCATGGACATCGCGGTGGCCGGCGGGCGGATCGTCGGTGTCCGCGGCCGCGGTGTGGACCGCGTCAACCGCGGCCGCCTGGGCCCGAAGGACGCCTTCGGCTGGCAGGCCAACCACGCCCCGGACCGCCTGACCACGCCGACGGTGCACGGCCGGCCGGCGAGCTGGGACGAGGCGATGGACCTCGTCGCCGAGCGCTGCCGGGCGCTGTCGGCCCCGGAGATCGCCTTCTACACCACGGGGCAGCTGTTCGCCGAGGAGTACTGGACCCTGGCCACGATCGCCCGGGCGGGCATCGGGACCAACCACCTCGACGGCAACACGCGGCTGTGCACGGCGACCGCCGGCGAGGCGCTGAAGGAGTCCTTCGGCTGCGACGGGCAGCCCGGCTCCTACGACGACGTCCACCACTGCGACGCCCTGGCCCTGTGGGGCCACAACCCCGCCGAGACCCAGCCCGTCCTGTGGCGGCGCATGCGCGACCGGCTGGAGGGCCCGGATCGGCCGCGGCTGCTCGTGGCCGACCCGCGGCGGACCGTCCCGGCGCGCGAGGCCGACGTGCACCTGGCGCTCGAGCCGGGCACCAACCTGGCGCTCCTGCTCGGGCTCCAGCACGTGCTGCTGGCGCGGGGCTGGATCGACGAGGCGTACCTCGCGCAGAGCACCGTCGGCCTCGACCTGCTCGAGGCGGCGGTGCGGGAGTGGACCCCGGAGCGGGCCGCCGAGGTGTGCGGCCTGCGCCCGGCGGAGATCGAGGCGGGCGCGGAGCTGCTGGGCACGTGCGAGGCGCTGCTCTCGACGGTCCTGCAGGGGTTCTACCAGGCCCACCAGGCGACGGCGGCCGCCTGCCAGGTCAACAACATCCACCTGCTGCGCGGCATGCTCGGCCGCCCGGGTGCGGGGCTGCTGCAGATGAACGGCCAGCCCACCGCGCAGAACACGCGCGAGTGCGGCGCCGACGGCGACCTCCCGGGCTTCCGCAACTGGGCCAACGGCCGCCACGTGCAGGAGCTCGCGGAGATCTGGAACGTCGACGCGCTGCAGATCCCGCACTGGGGCCCGCCGACGCACTGCATGGAGATGTTCCGGCTCTGCGAGGAGGGCTCGATCCGCTTCCTGTGGATCTCCAGGACCAACCCCGCGGTCTCGCTGCCGGAGCTGGCGCGGATCCGCCGGATCCTCGGCGACGACCGGCTGTTCGTCGTCGCCCAGGACCTCTTCCCTACCGAGACGACCGCGCTGGCCGACGTGGTCCTTCCCGCGGCGACCTGGGGCGAGAAGACCGGCGTCTTCACCAACGCCGACCGCACCGTCCACCTGTCCGAGAAGGCGGTAGACCCGCCGGGTCAGGCTAGGTCAGACCTCGAGATCTTCCTCGACTTCGCCCGCCGCATGGACTTCCGCGACAAGGACGGCGGGCCGCTGGTGCACTGGCACGACGCCGAGTCGGCCTACCGCGCCTGGCAGCGCTGCTCCGCGGGGCGTCCGTGCGACTACACGTCGATCTCCTACGACGACCTGCGCGGCGGCAGCGGCATCCAGTGGGGAGGGCCGCGGCTGTACGAGGGCGGGCGGTTTGCGTGGGCGCACCCCGACGCGTGCGAGACCTACGGGCGCGACCTGCTGACCGGCGGGACGTACGAGCCGACGGAGTACCGGGCGATGAACCCCGAGGGCAAGGCGATCCTGCAGCCGGCGCGCTGGGTGCCGCCGCACGAGCCGCCGGGCGACGAGCGGCCGCTGCGCCTGATGACGGGGCGGACGGTCTACCACTTCCACACCCGCACGAAGACGGGGCGCACGCCGGAGCTGCAGGCGGCGGCGCCCGACGTCTGGGTGGAGCTCGCTCCGGCCGACGCGGCCGTGCGCGGCATCGACGAGGGCGACGTCGTCGAGGTGCGCAGCGCCCGGGGCGTCGTGCGCGCGCCGGCGCGGATCTCCGGGGTGCGGGACGGCGCCGTCTTCGTGCCGTTCCACTACGGCTCGTGGGACCTGCCCGAGGACGACGACCGTGCGCAGGCGCGCGCGGCCAACGAGCTGACCCTCACCTCCTGGGACCCGGTGTCCAAGCAGCCGCTGTTCAAGGCCGGCGCCGTGCAGGTGGTCAAGGTGGCCGACGGGACCGGACGGGCGCCCGCTCCCGACCTCGCGGCCTCGGCGCCCATGGAGGCGGTGCGCTGATGCTCGGGATCACGACGTCGCTGGACGCCGCGCGGCGCGAGGCGCGTGGCGCGGTCGAGGACCTCGCCGGCGAGGTCCGGCGCTTGGGCGAGCGCCACGCCGCCGACCACGACGTCCACCACATGAGCCGGACCCTGGGCCTGCTGCTCGACGAGGCGGCCGCGGGGCTCGGGGCCGGCCGCGAGCCGGACGCCGAGCGCGAGGGCGGCCGGTTCGCCCGCGTGCGCGAGGCCGCGTCGAAGGCGATGGGGTCGCGGCCCCCGGCGGGGGCGCTCCTGCTGGCCGACCTGCGGCGGTTCCTGGCGTCGGCCTCGGACGCCTCGGTCGCGTGCGTGGTGCTGGCGCAGGGCGCGCAGGCCGCGCGCAACCGGGACCTGCTGGAGGCGGTGACGGTGGCGCACGACGCGGTGCTGCGCACGCACCGCTGGGCGCTCACCCGGCTGAAGGTGACGGCGCCGCAGGTGCTGCTGGGTCCGTGACCGCCGCGACGGCCGCGCGGGCGTGCCGGCGGGCGACGGTCGCCGCTGACCGTCCGGCGGGCAGCTCCACGACGAACGCGCCGCGGCGCTGCCAGGCCACGGCGGTGCCGCGGTAGGGCGGCAGGCGGCGCAGCGGCAGCCGGACGCGGCGGGCGTAGGCGCGCAGGAGGGCGCGCGGCGCGGTCGGCGTATCCACGACGAACCCGTAGGGCTGGTGCAGCCACACGGTGAGCGTCGGGGCGTAGGCCTGCACCAGCGCCATGGCGAAGCGCGTCTCCGGCTCGGAGGCCGCGCGGGGTCCGGGGTGGAAGCGCCCGCGCGGGCCGGGGCGCCAGCGGCGCGGGAAGTTGCGGTTGAGGTCGACGCCGCGGGCGTTGGTGCGCGTCCCGCGGGCCAGGCCGTCGGGGTTGAGCCGGTGCACCACGCAGATCCGGACGCCCGCGGGCGCGCGGCGGGCGACCAGCACCCGGGTGACCGCGACGGCGTGCGGCTCGTCGCCGTGCATCCCGGCGACCGCGAGGAGGCGGCGCGGCGCCGCGGCAGGGCCGCGGCACTGCGCGCGCAACGGCCGGCCCTCCACCGACCGCGCGCGGGGCAGCGGCGGCGGCGGAGGGTCGGCGGCGAGCACGGCCGCCCTACGCGGCGGCCGGTGCGAAGCCGTAGGCCTCGGCGAGCTCCGGGTCCTTGGCGGCCAGGCCCTCGGCCAGGTCGACCATGACCTTGCACTGCTTCCAGGTCGCGTCGTCCTGCATCTTGCCGTCGATCATGTGCACGCCCCGGCCGTCCGGGATCGCCTCGATGACCTTCTTGGCGAAGAGCACCTCGTCGGGGTCGGGCGAGAAGACCTTCTTGGCGATGTCGATCTGCACGGGGTGCAGCGACCAGGCGCCGACGCAGCCCAGCAGGAAGGCGGCGCGGAACTGCGCCTCGCACGCGGCGACGTCCCGGATGTCGCCGAACGGGCCGTAGAAGGGGAGGATCCCGTTCATCGTGCAGGCGTCGACCATGCGCGCGATGGAGTAGTGCCAGGGGTCCTGCTGGGCGGTGATGCGCGTCTGGCCCTCGACGGGCTTGCCGTCGGCGTCGAGCTCGGGGTCGGACATCGACACGTAGCCGGGGTGGCCGCCGCCGACGCGGGTGGTCTTCATGCGGCGGCTGGCGGCCAGGTCGGCCGGGCCGAAGCTCATGCCCTGCATGCGCGGCGAGGCGGCGGCGATCTCCTCGACGTTGGCCACGCCCTGCGCCGTCTCGAGGATCGCGTGGACCAGCAGCGGCCGCTGCAGCCCGGCGCGCGACTCGAGCTGGGCCAGGAGGCGGTCGACGTAGTCGATGTCCCAGGGGCCCTCGACCTTCGGCACCATGATCACGCTCAGCTTGTCGCCGATCTCGGTGACCAGCGTGGTGAGGTCGTCCAGGACCCACGGGGAGTCGAGCGCGTTGACCCGCGTCCACAGCTGCGTCTCGCCGAGGTCGATCTCCTTGCCGACCTTGACGAGGCCGGCGCGTGCCGCCTCCTTGCGGTCGACCGGGACGGCGTCCTCCAGGTTGCCGAGCACGATGTCCGCCTTGGCGATCGTGCCGGGCAGCTTGGCCACCATCTTCTCGTTCGAGGCGTCGAAGAAGTGGATCATCCGCGACGGCGGGAACGGGATCTCCGTGAGGGGATCCGGGGCGCCGACGCAGAGCGGCTTGAAGAAGTCTCGCGGGCTGCGCATCGGCCGGGAGGTTACGGAGCGCCCGGCGCGGGCGGCGTGCGGGGCACGGTCAGCGTCGAGGTTGCACTTCGAGGCGCCCCGTGCCCCGAAGTGCGACCTCGAGCTCGGCGGCGGTCTCCGCGGCCTGCCCGGCGAAGTCCTGCCAGGTGTACCGGAGCACCCGCCAGCCGTCGAGGACGAGTGCACGGTCGCGGCGGCGATCCCACCGGGCGGCCGGCGCGGTGCCGTGGAACTCCATGCCGTCCGTCTCCACCACGAGACGCTCCGCGACCCACACGAAGTCGGCCACCAGCGTGCGGCCGCCGGCCGACAACGGCAGGTTCACCAGCGGCATCGGGACGCCGCTGATGCGGCACAGCCGAAGGAAGCGACGCTCCATCTGCGACCTGGTCCACGGGCAGGTGTCGTGCTCGGCCAGCACGGTCCGCAGGACGCGCGCCCCTCGGGGGCGGGCCACCCGACTGAGCACCTCGTGGACCGCTGCCAGGTCGAGGATGCCCCGGCGGGCCGCACGGTCGAAGGCGTGGTCGAGCTCGGTGCGGTCCACGACCGCTGCGAGGTCGACGAGAAGCCGGGCGAGGTCGGTCACGGGGATCCCGCGGCGCAGTCGCCGGTCCTCCGGCGCCAGCGTGCCGACGTGGTGCACCAGGATGCCGGGACGCCGGGCGGATCCCGGCCGCGGCACCGAGAGCTCGGGCATCGGAAAGGGCGTACGGGCGACGTCGAGCAGCATGGCCGCCGACCTGTGGCTCAGCATCGCGGCCGCACCACAGGCCAGGACGGCCGACATCCAGCGTGCCTCCCGCGAGACGCCGGGGTGGCCCAGGGCGTAGACGCCACGGTGCTCCTCGAAGAGCCGCCCGCGCCGCAGCGCGTGCTTGACCGCGTCCGGTCCCACGCCGCAGGCGTGCAGCTGGGCGCCGGTGATGCGCCCGTGTTGCCGCGCCGCGATCTGGGCGGCGGCGTGCCACGGCAGACGAGGTCGCACTTCGGTGGCCTCCATGCCTCGAAGTGCGACCTCGTCACGATCCCGGGAGGGGGGCTCCATGCCCCGTATAGGGCCGAACCGTCACACTTCCGCCCCCCATGAGCGACAACGGATTCACCACCGACCAGCGCGAGCGCGAGGCCAGCGGCGCGCACAGCTACGGCCGCTACTTCGAGGAGTTCGAGGAGGGCGCCGTCTACAAGCACTGGCCGGCCAAGACGGTGACCGAGGCCGACGACCACCTGTTCTGCCTCATCACCATGAACCACCACCCGCTGCACATCAACGACGTGTACGCGGGCCAGTCCCAGCAGGGCCGCAACGTGGTCGTGGGGCCGCTCGTCTACTCGCTCGCGCTCGGCATGAGCGTCAGCGACGTCTCCGGCAAGGCGATCGCGAACCTCGCCACCGAGGAGCTCAGCCACCCGAACCCCGTCTTCCACGGCGACACGCTCTTCGTGGAGACGGAGGTCCTCGAGAAGAAGGCCTCGAAGTCCAAGCCCGACCGCGGCGTGGTCAAGGTCCACACGAAGGTCCTCAACCAGGACGGCGTCCTGGTGGCCGAGTTCAAGCGGCTGGTCCTCGTCCCGAAGAAGAACCCGGGCGCCGAGGGCGACGTCTCCGCGGAGCCCGCCGGCTCGGTGGGCAGCCCGTCCGGGGACTGAACGTTGCAACCGCCGGGGAGGATATGGTCCTCGTCTTCCCCGGCGGGCTTGCTGGTCAGCGCGCCCGCCCGGCCCTCAGCTAGCGACCGTAGGAGCTCCCGAGTGAGCGAAGTGACTGTCCCGACCAAGCACGAGAAGCTCGTTGCCTGGGTCGATGAGATCGCGTCCCTGACCCAGGCGGACGAGATCCACTGGTGCGACGGCTCGGCGGAGGAGTACGACCGCCTGTGCCAGCTGCTCGTCGACCACGGCACGTTCAAGCGCCTGTCCGACGCCAAGCGGCCGAACTCGTACCTCGCCTGGTCGGACCCCTCCGACGTCGCGCGCGTCGAGGACCGCACCTTCATCTGCGCCGCCACCGAGGAGGAGGCCGGCCCGAACAACAACTGGCGCGCCCCCGAGGAGATGCGCCAGGTCATGAACGACGCGTTCTCCGGCGCCATGAAGGGCCGGACGATGTACGTCGTGCCGTTCAGCATGGGCCCGCTGGGCTCGGACAAGTCGCACATCGGCGTCCAGCTCACGGACTCGCCGTACGTCGTCGTCTCCATGCGGATCATGACCCGCATGGGCCAGGGCGCCCTGGACGTCCTCGGCGAGCAGGGCGAGTTCGTGCCGTGCGTGCACTCGATCGGCGCGCCGCTGGACGAGGGCCAGGAGGACGTCGCTTGGCCGACGAACGCCGACACGAAGTACATCGTCCACTACCCCGAGACCCGTGAGATCTGGTCCTACGGCTCGGGCTACGGCGGCAACGCCCTGCTGGGCAAGAAGTGCTTCGCCCTGCGCATCGCCTCCATCATGGCCCGCGACGAGGGCTGGATGGCCGAGCACATGCTCATCCTCAAGCTCACGTCGCCGGAGGGCAAGGTCAAGTTCATCACCGGCGCGTTCCCGAGCGCGTGCGGCAAGACGAACCTCGCCATGCTCATCCCGACGCTCGAGGGGTGGACGGTCGAGACGATCGGCGACGACATCGCCTGGATGAAGTTCGGCGAGGACGGGCGGCTGTACGCGATCAACCCGGAGGCCGGCTTCTTCGGCGTCGCCCCCGGCACCAGCCGCAACACCAATGGCAACGCCCTCGCCACCCTGGCGACCAACACCGTCTTCACCAACACCGCCCTGACCGC
>DASPKC010000189.1:0-6589 GCA_035628295.1 Baekduia sp. | reverse complement strand
GCGCGAGCGCGATCTTCTGGACGATGTCGCCGATCTTCATCGGCACCCGCAGCTTGAAGCGGTCCCACATCGCGCGGCCCTTGTCGGTGCGCAGCGCACGGCGGAAGCCGACGACGAGGCCGACCGCACCGAGGATGAGCGCCCACCAGAACCCGGTGACCGCCTTGGACATCCCGACGGTGATCTTGGTGATGAACGGCAGGTCGCCGCCGAACTCCTCGAAGATGCCGACGAACACCGGCACGAGGAACGCGACGAGCGCGATCAGCACCAGGAAGGAGAACGTCAGGACGACGATCGGGTAGGCCATCGCCGACTTGACCTGGCGGCGCAGCTCGGCGTCCTTCTCCAGCTGGTCGGCGACGCGCAGCAGCGACTGGTCGAGCATGCCGCCCGTCTCGCCCGAGCGCGTCATGGCGACGAACAGCGGGTTGAAGACCTTCGGGTGGCGCTCCATCGCGTCCGACAGCGGCAGGCCGGCCTCGACGTCCTTGCGGACCGCCACGATGGTCTCCTTGAGGAGGTCGTGCTCGGTCTGCGCCTCCAGCACGTAGAGCGCGCGCAGGATCGTCATGCCGCTGGAGACCATCGTCGCCAGCTGGCGGGTGAAGACGCACAGGTCGTCGGCCTTGACCCGCTGGAAGAGCTTGATGTTGATCTCGCGCGAGCGGTGCTTGTCGGCGATCTCCAGGACGATCAGCCCGCGCTGCTTGAGCTGGTCGGCGACGGCCTGCTTGCTGTCGGCCTCGACCTCCCCCCCGGCCTTCGCGCCGGTGAGGTCCATGGCCTTGAAGACGTACGTGGCCATCGTCTACGCCGCCATCGCCATGCCGCCGGCGCCGATGAGGCGACGCAGCTCGTCCGGGGTCGACGATCGTGTCTCGGCGGCTCGCTGGGTGATCTTGCCCGCGCGCACGAGCTGCGCGAGATGGGCGTCCAGGGTCTGCATGCCCACGCCCGCGCCCGTCTGCATCGCGCTGGGGATCTGGTGCGTCTTGCCCTCGCGGATCAGGTTGCGCACCGCCGGCGTCGGCACGAGCGTCTCGCAGGCCACGACGCGCGAGGAGCCGTCGGCGGTCGGGATGAGCGTCTGGGTCATGACGCCCTGCAGGGCAACCGACAGCTGGACGCGCACCTGCTGCTGCTGATGCGGCGGGAAGACGTCGATGACGCGGTCCACGGTCGACGGCGCGCTCTGCGTGTGCAGCGTGGCGAAGACGAGGTGGCCGGTCTCCGCGGCGGTCAGCGCCGTGGAGATCGTCTCCAGGTCGCGCATCTCGCCGACGAGCACGACGTCGGGGTCCTGGCGCAGCGCGGCCTTCAGCGCAGCGGCGAAGCTCTGGGCGTCGGAGCCGAGCTCGCGCTGGTTGACCATGCAGCCCTTCGAGCCGTGCAGGAACTCGATCGGGTCCTCGATGGTGAGGATGTGCTCCTCGCGCGTCTGGTTGATCTCGTCGATCATCGACGCCAGCGAGGTCGACTTGCCGGAGCCGGTCGGGCCGGTGACGAGGACCAGGCCGCGCGGCTTCTTGCAGAACTCGTGCACGACGGGCGGCAGCCCGAGGTCGTCGATCGGCACGATCGTCGACGGGATGAGGCGGAAGGCGGCCGCCAGCGCGCTGCGCTGGAAGTAGGCGTTGACACGGAAGCGGGCCGTGCCGGGGATCGCGTAGGCGAAGTCGAGCTGCCAGTCGGTCTCCAGCCGCTGGCGCTGGTCGTTGGTGAGGATCCCGTAGACCACCTCGCGGGTGTCCGTCGCGTCGAGCACGGGGTACTCGTCCAGCGGCGTGAGATGGCCCCGCACGCGGATCATCGGGTGGTTGCCCGCAGTGACGTGGAGGTCGGACGCCCGACGCTCCAGGACGTCCATCAGGAGATCGGCGAAATCGAAGCGCATCGAGGTCACCATCGGCACGGCGTCCCCACTCCTTGACGGAGCCCCTGGACGTTCGGACGACCGCGCTCAGCCGGGCTGCTCGGTGCGCAGGTAGCGCGCCACGGCACCTGCCCGGTTGGGCGCGCCGAGCTTCTGGAGGATCTGCCGCACGTGCCACTTGACCGTCGCCTCGGACAGGAAGACGCGGCGCGCGATCTCGGCGTTGCCCAGGCCTTCGGCGATCAGCCCCAGGATCTCGTACTGGCGCGGGCTGAGCAGCGCCTGCACCTCGGGCGCATCCCCGGTCGACTGCGGCTCGATGAGGTGGTGGGTGATGTCCTCGACGACGACGACGAAGCCGCCCACGCCGTCCACCATGACCGACAGGGTGCTCTCGCACCAGCGGCACCGGTGGTCGGCGCCGTCGCACCACGCCTGGCGCGCGACGACCGCACCCGCCCGCGCAGCGTCGAGAGCCGCGCCACCGTCGCCCTCGAAGCCCAGCGCCGGCAGCACGTCGCTGCCGGTGGTCGCGCCGGCCTGACCCAGCAGCGCCCAGGCCGCCGCGTCGTGGCCGACGACGTCCCCGCCGTCGTCGAGCAGCAGGACGCCACGCCGCGCGACCGCGCCGGCCGGCGCGCCGTGCGATCGGACCGGTGAGAGACCGGGGTCCACGGTCCCAGGGTGCCGCACCGCCGGCGCCGCAGCGGGGGACATCCGTGCCCCGGAGACCGGTCTACATCGTGTTGGTGACGCGCGCGACCTCGGCCACGCTCGTGCGGCCCTGCGCGACCTTCTCGAGGCCGTCCTCGCGCAGGCGCCGCATACCGTCGCGGACCGCCACCTCGGCGATGCGGTCGGCGGGCGCGCGCTCGATGCACAACGCCCGGATCTCGTCGGTGATCGTCATGACCTCGTAGAGGCCGATCCGCCCGCGGTAGCCCGAGCCGCCACAGCGCGCGCAGCCCACGGGCTCGTAGGCGTCGATGTCGGTGTGCGCCGGGAAGCCGGAGCCGCGCAGGTCCTCGACCGTGAGGATCGTGCGGCGCTTGCAGTGCCGGCACAGCGTCCGGCACAGCCGCTGCGCGACGACGCAGTCGATGGCGCTGGCCACCAGGAACGGCTCGATCCCCATCTCGATCAGGCGCGTGATCGCGGTGGGCGCGTCGTTGGTGTGCAGCGTCGAGAGGACGAGGTGGCCGGTGAGCGCGGACTCGACGGCGATCTGCGCCGTCTCGCGGTCGCGGATCTCGCCGACCATGATGATGTCCGGGTCGGCGCGCATCATCGAGCGCAGGCCCGTCGCGAACGTCAGGCCTGCCTTCGGGTTGACCTGGACCTGCGTGATGCCCTGCAGCTGGTACTCGACCGGGTCCTCGATCGTGATGATGTTCTTCTCGGTCGTGTTGAGCACGCCCAGCGCCGCGTACAGCGACGTGGACTTGCCCGAGCCCGTCGGTCCGGTCACGAGGACGGCGCCGTAGGCGCTGGTGAACGACTTGCGGAAGCGCTGCTCCTCCTGGGGCGCCATGCCGAGCTTCTCGAGCTCGAGCACGACGTTGGACTTGTCCAGGATGCGGATGACGACGTTCTCGCCGTGGACCGACGGCAGGGTGACGACGCGGAGGTCGATCTGGTGGCCGTCGATGGTCAGGGAGACGCGGCCGTCCTGCGGGATGCGACGCTCGGAGATGTCGAGGTCGCTCATGATCTTCACGCGCGACACGACGCCGTTGACCATCCGGCGCGGCACCGTCGTGGTCTCGATCAGCACGCCGTCGACGCGGAAGCGCACGCGCATCCCGCCGCCCTCGGGCTCCAGGTGGATGTCCGATGCGCCCTGCTCGACGGCCTGGGCGATGATCTGGTTGACGAGCTTGATGACCGGCGCGTCGTCGGCGCTCTCGCGCAGCTCGACGACCTCGGCGCCGAACTCCTCGTCCTCCTCGGCCATCGTGCTCGCCACGACGTCGTCCAGACGCGTCAGGCGGCTGATGAGGGCGCCGATGTCCTCGCGCGAGGCGACCGCGGCGCGGACCTCGTAGCCGGTCATCAGCGCGATGTCGTCGACGGCCAGGACGTTGGCCGGGTCCGCCATCGCGACGAGCAGGCCGCGCTCGCCGAGGAAGGCGACGGGCACCGCCTCGAAGCGCTTCGCCGCGCCGTTGGAGATCAGGTTCGCCGCCGCCATGTCGACCTGGAAGACGCTGAGGTCGAGGTGGTCGAGGCCGTGGCGCTCGGCGATGGCGCGCGCAAGCTGGTCCTGGTTGATGACGCCCTGGTCGAGCAGCAGCCGCTCCGGCGTGGTGCCGGCGGCGCGCGACTCGTCGATGGCCTGCTGGACGCGCTCACGCGGGGCGCTGCCCATCTCGACCAGCACGTCGGTCAGGAAGCGCGCGGACCCCGAGCGTCCGCGAGGACGCGTCACGCCGTCCCAGCCGGGCTGCGGGGCGTCGGGATGCGCCTCCACGGGGCGGAGGTGGCTGTGCTCCGGGGTCATGTGGTCAGTGCTGGTCGGCTCCACGCGCCGCGTCTCGCATCACGTCGATCGGGGCCGGTCGCCCCGTCCACGTCTCGAAGCTCAGCGCGCCCTGGTGCACGAGGATCTCCAGCCCGTCGACGGTCCGGCAGCCCTGCCGGCGCGCGGCGTGCAGGAGGTCGGTGCCGCCGGGCCGGTAGACCAGGTCCACCACGGTCGGCCATGCGTCCAGCCCATCGGCACGAAGCGGAAGGTCCTTGAACGGGCTCGTCCGTCCGTCGAGCCCCACGGACGTGCAGTGCACGAGCACGTCGGCCGGCGAGACGTCGGGGGCGAGATCCACACCCAGGTCATCGGCGACCTCCCGCGCGCGCTGAGCCGTCCGGTTCCACACGCGGACGCGGGCGGCGCCCGCCTCGCGCAGCGCGTATGCCGCGGCGCGCGCGCTCCCGCCGGCGCCGAGCACCAGCGCGGTCGCGCCGCGGACGTCCTGGTCCAGCGCGGCCAGCAGCCCGGGGGCATCGGTGTTGTCGGCCTCGACGGCGCCCTCCGGCCCGAGGACGAGTGTGTTGGCGGCGCCGATGTCCCGCGCCCGCGCCGACGCGGCGGTGCTCAGCGCGAGCGCGGCCTCCTTGTGGGGGATCGTGACGTTGGCGCCGACGAACCCGGAGCCGTGCAGCGCCAGGACGGTCTCGGCGAAGACCTCGGGCGGGACGGGCAGGCGCTGGTAGGACCAGTCGCGCAGCCCGAGGGCGTCCAGCGCCGCGCGGTGCATCGCGGGTGAGCGGCTGTGGGCGACGGGCCAGCCGAGGACGCCGAGGCGCCTCAGCACTCGCTGGGATCCCGGCCGCCCCGCGCCTCGCGCGCCCGGTTGTAGGCGTCGACGTCGCGCTGGAACTCGGCGTCGGTGGCGCTGAAGGCGTGCGCGCCGTTGCCACAGGGCTTGACGACGTAGAACAGCGCGTCGCTGGTGGCCGGCCGCAGGGCCGCGGCGATCGACGCCTGCCCCGGGTTGCCGATCGGCGTCGGCGGCAGGCCCTGGCGGGTGCGCGTATTGAACGGCGTGTCGGCCGCCAGCTCGCTCTGGCGCAGCGGCCGCGTCCAGTTGCGCAGGGCGTAGCGGATCGTCGCGTCGATCCCCAGCGGGATGCCCTGCTCGAGGCGGTTGTGGATGACGGCGGACACCATCCGCCGCTCCTTGGGCACCAGGACCTCACGCTCGATCATCGAGGCGATGATGAGCACCTCGTAGGGGCTCAGGTCCATGCGCCGTGCGCCCGCCCGTAGCCGCGTCTCGCGGGCTGCCGCGTCGAAGGCGTCGAGCTGCTTGGCGACCAGGTCGCGCATGGAGGACCCCGTCTCGAGCTCGTACGTCGCCGGGAACAGGAAGCCCTCGAGCGTCCGGGTCGCCGACGGGGCGCCGTAGCGGCGCAGCACGGCGCGCCGCGCGACGGAGGCGTCGGCATAGCGCCCGCGCAGGCCGGACTGCGCCAGCAGGGGCGCGATCTCGGCACGCGAGCGGCCCTCGGGGATCGTGACGCGCACGACGGGCGGCGGCGGCGGGTCCTTCGTGACGACGTCCAGCGCCGCGCCGTAGGACATGTCGCGCCGCAGCGTGAACGTGCCGGCGCGGACGCTCCCTGCGTCGCCGGCGACGCGGGCGCGCAGCTCGAAGAAGAAGGCCGAGGAGACCACGCCGCGCTCGGCCAGGACGTCGGCGACGACGCCGATGTCGGCGCCCTGGGGCACCGTGACCTGCACCTCGCCCTCGCCGTCGCCGGCGAACGGCTGGAAGAGGGAGACGAGGAACCAGCCGGCGACCGCGACGAGCAGCAGGAGCACGAGCGCGACGGCGCGACGGGCCCCGCGGCGCGGGCCGGGCACGCCGCGGCGCGGGCCGGGCATGCCACGGCGCACGGGGGCCGGCCCGGGGCGCGGACCCTGGACCTGCGGCAGGTCGCGCACCGACGGGGCGGCGACCTTGCGGGTGCCGATCGCCCGCTCCTGCGATGCGGCCGCCGGCGTGGGCGCCGCGGGCAGCGGTGGCGCCGGCGCGGCGAACCATGAGGGCTCCGGCTCGGGCTCCGGCTCGGGCTCGGGCTCCGGCGGAGGCGCAGGCGCAGGTTCGGGAGCGGGCGCGGGCGCCGGCGCCGGCGCCGGCGCAGGTTCGGGAGCGCGCGCGGGCTCGGGCTCAGGCGCAGGCGCAGGCGCAGGTTCGGGAGCGGGCGCGGGCG
>DASPKC010000188.1:0-3727 GCA_035628295.1 Baekduia sp. | reverse complement strand
TGAGCGGCCCGTTCGTGGTCGGCATCGGAGGCTCCGTGCGCCCGGGGTCCTCGACGGAGACAGCGGTGGGCCACGTCCTGCGCTGCCTCGAGCAGCGCGGTGCGCGCACCTGGCTGTGCAGCGGCGGGGCCCTCGTGCTGCCGCCGTACGCCGACGGGACGGACGCCGGGCCGCAGGCCGAGCTGCTGGTCGCCAACGTGCGTCGGGCGGACGCCGTCGTGATCGGATCTCCGGGCTACCACGGGAGCATGTCCGGGGTCGTCAAGAACGCGATCGACCATCTCGAGGCGCTGCGCACCGACGTGCGCCCGTATCTCGAAGGCCGGGCGGTCGGCTGCGTGTCGACGGCCTACGGATGGCAGGCCGCGGTGACCACGTTGACCGCGCTGCGCCAGGTCGTGCACGCGCTGCGCGGCTGGCCCACGCCGTACGGGATGGCCCTGAACGTGCGCGCCGAGGCGCTCAGCGACCCCGAAGGCCTCGCCGGTCGCGCGGTGGACGCGGGGGCGGCGACGATGGCGCAGGAGATCCTCGAGTTCGTCGGCGGCCGGCTCGCAGTGCGGGGTACGGGCGGCGCGCCGCTGGCCCCCTCGCCGGCTGCGGCGGCGTGGTGAGCCCGGACAGGCCGCTCAGGCGACGCGGCCGCGGTCGGCGTACACGTTGACGCGCCCGGCGCGGGCGAAGCCCGCGAGCGTCAGCCCGCGGTCGGCCGCGAGCGAGACCGCCAGCGACGTCGGCGCGCCCACGCCGACGAGGATCGGGCAGCCGGCGACCGCCGCCTTCTGCACGAGCTCGAAGCTGAGCCGGCCCGAGACGCACAGCAGCCGGTCGTGCAGCGGCAGGCCGCCGTCGAGGAGCGCGCGGCCGACGACCTTGTCCATGGCGTTGTGGCGGCCGACGTCCTCGCGGACGCAGAGCAGGTCGCCGGCGGCGTCGAACAGGCCCGTGGCGTGCAGCCCGCCGGTCGCCGCGAACCCGGGCTGGCGCAGGCGGCCGGGCAGCGCGCCGAGCAGCTGCGCCGTGACGACCGGGCCCGGCGGCAGGGGCGGCGCGTGGACCGCGACCTGCTCGAGCGCGCCCTTGCCACAGACCCCGCACGACGACGTGGTGTAGAAGCGCCGCTCGCCCGGGTCGCCGGCGAGCTCCGCGTCGACCTCGACGATGTTCGCCGCGAGGTCCGGCGTGGGGCCGACGCTCACAGGCGCGCCGGCGAGCAGCCCCTCGCCGTGCAGGAAGCCGACCGCGAGCTCCTCGTCGTGGCCCGGGGTGCGCATGGTGACGCTGAGCGCCCGCCCGCGGACCCGGATCTCCAGCGGCTCCTCGACGGCGACGCGGTCGTCCACGCCGTCGGCGCGCTCCACGGTGCGGGTCAGCCGGTCCACGCGGGCCAGCGTACGGGCGGCGCGTCAGGCCGGCTCGACGATGCCGCCGGCCGTGCGGGCGCGCAGCGCCGCCTCGATGCGGGTCAGGGCCTTGCTGATCTCGCCGATCGTCGCCTCGTCGAGGCCGCCCTCGAGGGCGCGGTTGGCCGCCGCGCCGACCGCGGGTCGCAAGTCGCGCAGCTCCTCCAGGCGGCGGGCGAGGTCGGCGGTGCCCGCCCACGGCACGAGCTCGGCGATCGCGGCCTCGAGCGCCACGCGCAGCTGCAGGGCCGCCTCGCGGTGGCGGCCGCCGTCGATGTCCGAGCGGGCGCGCAGGGTGAGCTCCTCGCAGGCCAGCGCGACGTCGCGGCCGCCGAGGATGGCGGCGAGGCGCTCCTGGGGACGCAGCGCGGCCGAGCGCCTGGGGAGGCGCCCGCCGTCGCGCCGGGTCGGCAGGGTGCGGGCGTCGGTCCAGCGCCCGTAGGCGACGTCGTCGCCCGTGCCGATCCCGACGCGGGCGACGATGGCCTGGTCGAGGTCGACCTCGCGGGCGTACGGGTCCGCCGCGGCGATGCGGTGCGCGTACAGGACGCCGTTGAGGATCGCCACCGCGTCCAGGGCGTGCGGCACGAGCTCGCGGTCGGCCAGCCAGCTGCTGCCCTCGTCGGGCAGCGGGGTGGTCTCGATCAGGGTGGCGCGCGTCGTCAGGACCGGCTCGGCCTCGGGCTCCGGCTCGGCCCTGGCGGGCTTGCGGCCCCGCAGCAGCCGGCGCTGCGGCGCGCCGAGGGTCTCCAGCACGAGCACGTGCTCGGGCTCGCCGGCGTGGCCGCGCAGCACGTAGCGCCCGTCCGCCGGACCGAGGGCGAACGGGAGCTCGAGCTGGACGAAGCCGAAGGTGGGCGTGGTGCTACTCGCCCTTGTGGGCGTGGCTGGCGCGCTTGGGCTTGGGGACGGTGATCGCGTACTTCGACGGGGTGGTGCGGACGGTGGGGTTGTCGATCTGCGCGAGGCGGTCGATGAGCTTGATCCACTGGCCGGGCTTGAGGACCGCGTCGAGCTGGCGGGCGGTCTTCTTGTCGGTGCCGTAGAGCGGGGTGAAGCCGACGTGGATGTGGTCGTGGTGGTCGGGCAGCGACAGCGTGTTGTCGGCGCCCTGGTAGGTCATCAGGGTGATGATCTGCGCGGGCTTGATCGTGCCCTGCAGGGTCAGCAGCCGCCGGACGGCCAGGTCGGTGACCGAGCCCTGGCCCTGGTTGCCCAGGACCGGGACGCCGTTGATCTTGGCGATGTCGACGGCGTTGCCCGAGGAGTGGTGGCTGACGTTGCCGCCCTTGGTGAAGTACCCGTGCCCGCAGCGCAGGCTGGTCACGCTGGGCTTGAGGCCCGAGGCGGCCAGGAACTCCAGGCTGGCCAGCACGCGGCGGTCGATGATCCCGGCCTTGATGTCGCGCCGGCCGCAGTCGTAGACCTCGACGCGCGGGTTGGCCAGGATCCGGCGCTGCAGCGCCTCCTTGGACATGAGCAGGATCTGGCCGACCGAGGGGGTCTTGGCGTCGGGGCCGAAGAACGGGTTGCGGCCCTGCGCGCGGTAGATCGCGGTGGACTCCAGCAGCTTCCACCCATCCAGCACCGGCTTGGGATCGATCCTGGGCGCACCACGACCGGCGGGGCGGATCTCGAACCTGACGTGCGGCGCCTTGCGCGCCGACGTGCGGCCGATCCGGCCCAGGATCGTGCCGGCCACGACGCGCGAGCCGACCTTCAACGGCTTGATCGTGACCTGGTCGCGCGGCAGCGAGAGCGGCGCGAGGGTGGAGAGGTCGGTGCGCTGCAGCAGCTGCTGCTCACCGCCGGCGCGCCGGGCGTTGGGACGGTCGGGGTTGGCGAACAGCCGCTCCTTGACCACCGCAACCGCCGGCTTGGCCGACGCCTTGACCTGCTTGCCCGCGGACGCCGGCCGGGTGGGCACCGGATCCTTCTTGTCCAGGCCGAGCTCACGCTTGATCTGCGCCCGGGAGACCTTCTGGGCCTTCGGCACGGCATACGCGCGGGCGAGCTTCTTCAGCCCACCGTAGGTGTAGGTGTTGCCGTAGACGTCCCTGAGCTGGATGAACCTGCCCAGGCGCCTGGTGCGGCCGATCTTGATGATCTTGCCGTCCTGCACGGCGATGACGGGGGCGCCGGACCGGGCGAAGATGTCGACGCCCTTGCGCCCGGCCTTGGCGTCGACGGGGATCGCGGCGTTGCGGCCCTTGGCGATCTTGCGGGTGGTGTCGGCCTCGGAGAGATCGTCGGCGTAGGTGGCCTTGGCGTGCACGGGGAAGTGGCCCTGCGTCAGGCCCGACAGCGACCCGACCAGCCCGGCG
>DASPKC010000187.1:0-15645 GCA_035628295.1 Baekduia sp. | reverse complement strand
TCGCCGGCGCCGGCGGGCTCGGCGCAGCGATCCGCGCCGACATCGTCTTCAAGTCCAACGTCGCCCTGGCCGGGGCGCTGTGCATCCTGCTGGCCGTCGCCTTCGAGCTGGTCCTGCACCGGATCGAGCGGCGCGCCTCGCCCTGGAGGGCGGCGTGATGCTCGACGCGCTGGAGTTCCTCATCCGCGAGCGCGAGTCCGTGGCCGGCGGCGTCGAGATCGGCGGCGAGCACCTGCTGCCGCTGCTGGGCCGTCACCTGCTCGTGAGCGCCGAGGCCCTGGTGATCGCGGTCCTGGTGGCGCTCCCGCCCGCCCTGTGGCTGGCGCACCAAGGCCGCGGACGCGTCGTGGCCGGCACCCTCGCCAACGCCGGGCGGGCGCTGCCCACCTTCGCGGTCGTCGTCTTCACGGCCGCCTACTTCGGCTTCACGAGCGCCAACCTCGTCTTCGCCCTGGTGCTGCTGGCGATCCCGCCGATCTTCACCAACGCCTACGTCGGCGTCCGCCAGGTCGCGCCCGAGGCGGTCGACGCCGCGCGCGGGATGGGGATGTCCAGCGCGCAGGTCGTCGGCCGCGTCGAGCTGCCGCTTGCGCTGCCGCTGGTCTTCGGTGGCATCCGCACCAGCGCCGTCAACGTCATCGCCACCGCCACGCTCGGCCCGTACGTCGGGGTCGAGACCCTCGGCGAGCCCATCATCAACGCCAACGTCTACGGCGACAGCGGCCGTCTGGGCGGCGCGATCCTGGTCGCGCTGCTGGCCGTCCTCGCCGAGCTGCTCTTCGCCGCGCTCCAGCGTGCCGTCACGCCGCGCGGCGTCCGATCTCCCCCGCCCACCCACAGGAGGACACGCACCATGCGCAGGATGACCACCGCGCTGCTCACCGCAGCGCTCGCCTTCGGCCTCGTGGCCTGCGGCGACGACGACGAGCCGTCCGCCGGCACCGGCGCCGCCCAGGGCGGCAACGTCCTCGAGCGCGACGACGCCAACGCGTCCAAGCCCGAGATCACCATCGGTTCCAAGAACTTCACCGAGCAGTTCATCCTCGGGGAGATCTACGCCCAGGCCCTCCAGGAGGCGGGCTACAAGGTCCGCAAGCAGCTCAACCTCGGCTCGGAGCAGATCGCGCTTAAGGCGCTCAAGTCCGGCCGCGTCGACGCCTACCCGGAGTACACCGGCACCGCTCTGACGAGCTTCTGCGACGTCAAGCCCGTCGACGTGCCCAAGAGCGAGCAGACCGCCTACCAGGACACCAAGCGCTGCCTCGCGCGCCAGGGGATCACCGCCCTGCCCGCCACGCCGTTCACCAACTCCAACGGCTTCGCCGTGACCCAGGAGACCGCCGAGGAGCTCGGCGGCATCACGAAGCTCAGCGAGCTGCAGGGCAAGTCGCGGGACCTGACGCTCTCCGGCGGGCCGGAGTGCCGCCAGCGCGAGGACTGCCTGCTCGGCCTGCAGGACGTCTACGACCTGCGGTTCAAGCGCTTCCTGTCGATCGACCTCGCCCAGCGCCACGAGGTGCTCAAGGACGGCCGCAGCGACGTCGGGCTGGTGTTCACGACCGACGGGCAGATCAAGGCCGACAACCTGGTCCTGCTCGACGACGACAGGAGCATCTTCCCGCCCTACAACGTCTCGCTGGTCACCCGCGACGAGACGCTGCAGCAGGCGGGCGGCAGCTTCCGTCAGGTCATCGCGCTGGTGCAGCGCGGCCTGACCACGGAGGTCATGCAGGAGCTCAACTCGCGCGTCGACCTCGACAAGGAGCAGCCCGCCGACGTGGCGCGCCAGTACCTGACCGAGGCCGGCTACCTGGCCGACTGAGCTCGCGCGCGTGCGGGCGCTCAGCGCGCCCGCACGCGCACCTCGCCGTCCTCGCTGGACGCCTCGATGCGCTGCGGGGCGAGGTCGTCGCGCAACAGGCCGATGACCCGGTCGCTGGCGCGGCTGTCGACGTCGACGCGGTAGGTGGCGAACGGCACGACGATGCCCACGTCGCCGGACTCGCTGCGCGCGACGATCCGGGTCGGGGTGCCGACGACGTCGAGGTCGATCCGCCCGCTGCGCGTGGCGGTTTGGAGCACGACGGGGTCGACCCGCTGGCTGCGGATGGTCCCCGAGCCGGTCGTCGCCCGCACGATGCCCGACACCCCGCGCAGGCGGATGTCGGCCTCGTCGCCGACGACCTCCACCTCCTTGACCTCGGCCGGGACGAAGACGTCGAGGTCGATGCCGCAGCGCAGGGCGATCTCCACCGACGAGCACGTGGTGCGCAGCGTCAACTCGTCGTCGAGGACCCGGCGCCGGTACTCCGGGCGGCTGACGATCCAGCGCTCGTGGCGCTCGACCAGGACCCGGTCGCCCACGCCGGCGCGCACCGTAACCTTGCCGCCCTCCGCGCGGATGACCACCCGCTCGACGGGCTCCTCGAGCACCTCGCGGGTGATCTGGCTCTGGCGCAGGGTCGCGCTCGCCCCGAACGCGACCCCGGTGAGCAGCGCGAGTCCGAGCGCGGCCAGCGCGACGATCCTGCGGGTGCTCATCTCCCTGCACGGTAGGGCCTGGGGCCGACGCCCCGCGTGCGGCTGCCCGTACGCTGCGGGGCGTGCCCGAGCTCTCCGACTACCAGCGCCGCTCCCGCGCCACCGCGGTCTACCCGGACGCCGGCGACAACCTCCTCTACCCCACGCTCGGGCTGTGCGGCGAGGCGGGCGAGGTGGCCGAGAAGGTCAAGAAGATGGTGCGCGACGACGCGGGCGTCCTGACGGGCGACCGGCGCGACGCGCTGGCCGGCGAGCTGGGCGACGTCCTGTGGTATCTCGCGCAGCTGGCCACCGAGGCCGGGCTCGATCTCGGCGAGATCGCGGAGGCGAACCTCGCCAAGCTCGCCTCGCGGGCGCAGCGCGGGGCGCTGCAGGGCTCGGGCGACGACCGCTAGGACGCGACGGCGAAGCGCTCGTAGCGCTCGGCCACCTCGCGCGGGAGCATCGCCGTGATGCGCACGCCCTCGGGCGTGTCCTCGCGCTCGAGGTCGCCGGCCACCTCGTGCAGCTCGGCGAGGCGATTGCCCTCCGCGAAGGGCAGCAGCAGCTCCACGGGCCGCAGGCGCGAGGCGAACGCCTCGGCGATGGCGGTGCGCAGCTCGTCGAGGCCCTCGGTGGTGCGGGCGCTGACCTGCAGGGCGCCGGGATGGCGGAAGTGCAGCTCGTCGCGGCGGTCCTGGTCGACCGCGTCGATCTTGTTGAGGACCAGCAGCCGCGGGTTCTCGCCGGCGCCGATCTCCTCCAGGACGTCCTCCACGGCGCGCAGCATCCCCAGCAGCTCCTCCTCCGGCGCCGAGGCGTCGACGACGTGCAGGACCAGGTCGGCCAGGCGCGTCTCCTCCAGGGTCGCGCCGAAGGCCTGCACCAGCTGGTGAGGCAGCTTCTTGATGAAGCCGACCGTGTCGGTCAGCAGGTACGGCCGGCCCTCGATCTCGAGCTTGCGCGTCGTCGGGTCCAGCGTGTGGAAGAGGCGGTCGCGGACGCCGACCTCGGCGTCGGTCAGGGCGTTGAGCAGCGTCGACTTGCCGGCGTTGGTGTAGCCGGCCAGCGCGACCTGCGGCAGCTTGGCCCGCGTGCGCTCCGCGCGCATGACCGAGCGGTTGGCCTTGACGTGCTCCAGGCGGCGGCGCAGCGCCGTGATGCGGTCGCGCGCCAGGCGGCGGTCGGTCTCGATCTGCGACTCGCCGGGGCCGCGCGTGCCGATGCCGGGCTGCGCGGCGCTCGCGCCCAGGCGCTCGAGGTGGGTCCACAGCCCCCGCATGCGGGCGAGGTTGTACTCCAGCTGGGCGAGCTCGACCTGGAGCTTGCCCTCCGAGCTGTTGGCGTGGCCGGCGAAGATGTCGAGGATCACCGTCGTGCGGTCGACGACGGGCATGTCGAGCGCCTTCTCGAGGTTGCGCTCCTGGCGCGGCGAGAGCTCGTCGTCGCAGGCGATCACGTTGGCGTCGGCGGCCTTGGCCAGCGCCTTGACCTCCTCGATCTTGCCCGGTCCGAGGTAGGTGTTCGGGTGCGGCTGGTCGCGGTGCTGGACGGCCTGGCCGACCACCCCGACACCGGCGGTGCGCAGCAGCTCGCGCAGCTCGGCGAGGTCGTCGCCGTCGGGCAGCGCGGCGATGCAGAAGGCACGCTGCTTCGGGCGGCCGACCCGGGGGCCGGAGCCGTTCTGCGTGGGGCTGGTGCGGCCGTGGCGGCCCTTGTCCTGCATCGGCGATCCAGTGTAGAGGTCGCCTCCGACCAGCCTCCGAGGTAGGGTGGCCGACCTATGCAACGCCTAGGCGCAACTGCGGGCTTGCTCGTCGTCGCGCTGCTCGGAGGATGCGGCGGCGACGACGACCCGGACGCGCTGGTGGTCAGCGCCGCCGCGTCGCTCACCGACGCGCTGCGCTCCTGCGCGCCGGACGGGGCGCGGTTGCAGTTCGGCGGCTCCGACGAGCTGGCCGCCCAGCTGCGCCAGGGCGTCGAGCCCGACGTGTTCGCCGCGGCCAACACGACGCTGCCCCAGGCGCTCGCCGCGGAGGGCCTGCTCGAGCGCCCGCGGGTGTTCGCCACCAACGAACTGGTGCTGGCGGTGCCGGCGTCGGGCGCGGGCGTCGGGCGCCTGGCGGATCTCGGCCGCCCGGGCGTGACGGTCGTCGTCGGCGCGCCGTCGGTGCCCGTCGGGTCCTACACCCGCAAGGTCCTGGGCCGGCTCGAGCCGGGGCTCCAGCGCCGGGTCCTGGCCAACGTGCGCTCCGAGGAGCCCGACGTGAAGGGCGTCGTGGGCAAGCTCGTGCAGGGCGCCGCCGACGCCGGCTTCGTGTACCGCACCGACGTCCGGGCCACGACGGGACGGCTGCGCGCCGTCGCCCTGCCGCGCGAGCTGCAGCCCGTCGTGCGCTACGGCGCGGCCGTCGTGCGCGGCAGCGGCGCGCCCGGGCCCGCCTCCGCGTTCGTGGACGACCTCGTGCGCGGCGCCTGCGCCGGCGCGCTGCGCGAGGCGGGCTTCGGGGCGCCGTGAGGGCCTTCCCGCTGCTCCCGGGGCTCGCGCTGGCCGCCGCCCTCGGCTTCCTGGTGATCCCGCTCGCGGCGATCCCGCTGCAGACGACGCCGGGCGAGGTCTTCGACAGCCTCGGCGAGGACACCGCGCAGGACGCGCTGTGGCTGTCGCTGCAGACCACGAGCGCCGCGCTGGCGCTGATCGTCGTCGTCGGCACGCCGGCCGCCTGGCTGCTGGCCACCCGGCGCTTCCGCGGGCACGCGCTGGTCGTGACGCTCATCGAGCTGCCGCTCGTCCTGCCGCCCGCCGTGGCCGGCGTCGCCCTCCTCGCCGCCGTCGGGCCGTCGGGCCTGCTGCCGGCGGGCCTGGCGCTGGACACCGCCAGCGTGGTCGTCGCCCTCACCTTCGTGGCGTCGCCGTTCTACCTGCGCAGCGCCATCGCCGCGTTCGCCGCCGTGGACCGCTCGCAGCTGGACGCCTCGCGGACGCTCGGCGCGACCGAGGCCCGGACGTTCCTGGCCGTCGCCGTGCCGTCTGCGGCGGGCGGGCTGCTCAGCGGCGGGGCGCTGGCGCTCGGCCGCGCGCTCGGGGAGTTCGGCGCGACGCTCATCTTCGCCGGGTCCTTCCAGGGCGTGACGCAGACGGTGCCGCTGGCGATCTACGAGCGCTTCGCGACGGACTTCGACGCGGCGCTGGCGCTGTCGGTCGTGCTGCTGGCGGTGTCGGCGGCGCTCCTGCTCGGCGTCAAGCTCGTCCGCGGTCCGGAGGCGCTCGGTGCTGCGCGCTGAGGCCAGCACGGCACTCGGGCCTGCGGCCCGCCTCGACCTCGCCGTGGAGGTCGCGGCGGGCGAGTGCCTGGCGCTCACCGGGCCCTCGGGCGCCGGCAAGAGCTCCGTGGTCCGGCTGGTGGCCGGGCTCCTGCGCCCCCGGGAGGGCGCCGTGCGCTGCGCCGGCGACGTCTGGCTGGACACGGCCCGCGGCATCGACCGCCCGCCGGAGGAGCGCCGCTGCGGCGTCGTCTTCCAGGACCACGCGCTCTTCGCCCATCTCAGCGCGTGGCGCAACGTCGCCTACCCGCTGCGCGGGCTGCCGCGGGCGCAGCGCCGCGAGCGCGCGCTGGAGCTGCTGGGGCGCTTCGGCCTGGCGGGCCACGCCGACGCGCGCCCCGCGACGCTGTCGGGCGGCGAGCGCCAGCGCGTGGCCCTGGCCCGGGCGCTGGCGCGCGAGCCGCGCGTCCTGCTGCTCGACGAGCCGCTCAGCTCGCTGGACACGCGGACCCGGGCCGGCGCGGTGCGCGAGCTGCGCGAGGTCCTGGGCAGCGTCGGCGTGCCGTCGGTGCTCGTGACCCACGACTTCGAGGAGGCGGCCGAGCTGGCCGACCGCATCGCCGTCCTGGACGCAGGGCGCGTCGTGCAGACCGGCACGGCGGCCGAGCTCGCCGCGCGCCCGGCGTCGTCGTTCGTGGCCGACCTGACGGGCGCCGTCGTCCTGGTCGGCACCGCGACCGGCGCGCAGGACGGCCTGACGGTGGTGGCCCTGGACGGCGGCGGGACTGCCGTGTCCACGGACGCGGCGGCGCCCGGCCCGGTCGCGGTGACGGTGCACCCGTGGGAGCTCTCGCTGGCCCGCGGGACCGCCGCGGCCGGCCCTGCGGCCGCACGCTCACCCCGCAACAGCCTGGAGGCCGAGGTGGTGACCGTGACGGTGATCGGCAACCGCGCGCGCGTCGGGCTGCGCGCCGGCCAGCCCCTCGCCGCCGAGGTGACCGCGCAGGCCGCGCGCGAGCTCGAGCTGGCCCCGGGCGCGCGCGTCATGGTGACCTGGAAGGCCGCGGCGACGCGGCTGGTGGCGCGCTAGCGTCGGCGTGATGGACGACCTCGTCCGCATCGGCGCCGCCGCGACCGCCCTCGGGGTGAGCGTCGACACGCTGCGCCGCTGGGAGCGCGACGGCCGCGTGGCGTTCGAGCGCGTCGACGGCCGCCGGATGCTCCCGGCCGCCGAGCTCGCGCGGCTGCTGCGCGAGCGCGCTGCCGGCGGCGGCGGCCGGTCCAGCGCCCGCAACCGCCTCACGGGCATCGTCGTCGCCGTGCAGCGCGACGGCCTGATGGCGCAGGTGGAGCTCGCCTGCGGCCCCTACCGCGTCGTCTCGCTCATGTCCGCCGAGGCGGCCGACGACCTCGGCCTCAAGCCCGGCGACCCGGCCGCGGCCGTCATCAAGGCCACCACGGTCGTCGTCGAGCGCTGACCGCACCAAGGGGCCCGGCCCTCTGGTGCGCACCAAGGGGCCTGGCCCTCTGATGCGCACCAAGGGGCTGGGCCGCTGGTGCGGTCAGGCCAAGGGCGCGCGGGCCGGCGGAGGCAGCGGGTCGTAGCGGTCCTCGAGGGCGGGGACGGGGAGCAGGATCACGCCTTCGCGGGGGTCGCCCACCCACGAGCCGGTGGCCTGCGCCAGCGCGTAGGCGGCGTAGGCGGCCGCGCACGCGTCGAGCTCGTCCAGCGTGCGGTGCCACAGCCCGCCGTCGTCGTCGACCACGTCGCGCAATCGCAGCGCGGCGATGCGCTGCTGCAGCCCCCATGGCGTGCGCTTGGGCGACGGGCGGTGGCCCAGCAGCGCGCAGAACACCGCGTCGGGATAGGTCTCCCCCAGGCGGCCGAAGCGCAGTGCGCCCTTGGCGTGCGGCGCCTCGAGGACGCCCTCGGCCACCTGCGGGCGGTGCAGGCCCAGGGGGTCGAGGGCCTCGAAGAGCTCGTAGCCGACGGCCATCCACGACTCCCAGGTGCGCAGCGCGGCCGCGGCCGTCGGCACCGGGTAGAGCGGGAGCCGGCGCCGGAAGAGCAGCGCGTCGCAGACGCGCATGCGCTCGTAGCGGCCCTCGGGCAGCCCGAGCGCGTCGCGCAGCGGGCGCCCCGCGGCGAGGAGGTCCAGTCGGCGGCCGCTCGGCGCGTCGACGGCCACGACCGCCTCGCCGCCGAAGCCCAGCACCGTCCTGGCCACCGCGTCGACGTCGCCGGGCGCATAGAAGGTCGCGACCAGCTCGATGCGGCGATCCGCCCCGCGGCGCTCGTGCAGCGTGCACAGCTGCTGGTGCCCCGGCCGGGCGGAGACGTCGATGCCGCAGTAGCGCATGAGGGCGAGCCGCTAGCTTGCCAGCCCGTGCCGTCCTCCGCAGAAGCCCTGGCGCGCCGGACCCTCGAGCTCGTGGACATCCCATCGGAGTCGTGGCACGAGGCCGCGCTGCACGACCACGTCCGCGACGTGCTGGCCGCCGCCCCGCACCTCGCCGTCGACGAGGCCGGCGACGGCTGCCTGCTGGTGCAGGTCGGCGGGCGCCGCCCCGGCACCCCCCTGGTCCTGCTCGCCGGCCATCTGGACACCGTGCCGGCGCAGGACAACATCCCCGGGCGCCTGGAGGGCGGCGCGGTGCACGGCCTCGGGGCCGCCGACATGAAGGGCGCGCTGGCGGTGATGGTCGAGCTGGCCCTCGACCCGCCGGACCTGCCGGGCCTCGACCTGGGCCTGTGCTTCTTCGGCCGCGAGGAGCTGCCGTTCTCCGACAGCTCGCTGACCCCGCTGCTGGCGCGCCGGGCCGACCTGCGCGAGGCGGAGCTGGCCATCGTGATGGAGCCGACGGCCAACCAGCTGCACGCCGGCTGCCTGGGCAACCTCAACGCCACCTGGACCTTCACCGGCCGGGCGGGGCACTCGGCGCGCCCGTGGCTGGCCGACAACGCGGTGCACAAGGCCGCCCGCGGCATCGCCGCACTGGCGGAGGTCCCGGCACGCGAGGTCGACTCCGACGGGCTGACGTTCACCGAGGTGGTGAGCGTCACCACGGTGCACGGCGGGATCGCGCGCAACGTCGTCCCGGGCGCGTGCGTCGCGGAGGTCAACCTGCGCTACGCGCCCGGCACGTCGGCCGCCGACGCCGAGGGGTGGCTGCGGTCGATCTGCGAGCCGCACGGGGAGCTGCGCATCGACGGCAACGCCCCCAGCGCGCCCGCCGCGCTGACGACGCCGCTCGCGCGCCGGCTCGCCGACGGGCTGGAGGTCGCGCCCAAGCAGGCCTGGACGCCCGTGGCCGAGTTCGCGGCGGTCGGCGTCCCGGCGGTGAACCTGGGCCCCGGCGACCCGGCGTTCGCGCACCGCACCGACGAGCAGGTCGCCGTCGAGGCGCTGGCCGGCTGCGACGCGATCCTGCGCAGGTTCCTGTGCTGCGCCTGAACCCCGTCCTGGACGAGCTCGGCTCGTACCCGTTCACGCGCCTGGCGGCGGCCAAGCGCGCCGTGGCCGACCGCGGCGTCGAGCTCGTCGACTTCGGCATCGGCGAGCCGCGGGAGGAGACGCCGGAGTTCATCCGCCGGGCGCTGGCCGACGGCATCGACCGGGTCTCGCTGTACCCCACCGCCGAGGGCCTGCCCGAGCTGCGCGAGGCGATCGCCGCGTGGACCGCGCGGCGCTTCGGCGCGCGGCTGGACCCGGCCACCGAGGTCGTGCCGACGCTCGGCTCCAAGGAGGCGGTCTTCCACCTCGCGCAGGTGGTCGCCGGCGAGCGCGTGGTCGTGACCGCTCCCGGCTACCCCGTCCCCGAGCGCGGGGCGCGCTTCGCCGGCAAGGAGGTCGTCCGCGTCGCGATGCCGCCCGATCTCGACGCGCTCGATCTCGACGGCGTCGCGATCCTGTGGCTGAACTACCCCAACAACCCGACGGGGGCGACCGCCCCGGAGGGGCTGTACGAGCGCGCCGCCCAGCTCGCGCGCGAGCACGGGTTCGTCCTGGCCAGCGACGAGGCCTACAGCGAGCTGTACTTCGGCGTCCCGCCGCGCTCGGCGCTCGAGCTGCAGGACCGGCGCAACGTGCTGGTCTTCAACACGCTCTCCAAGCGCTCGTCGATGCCGGGCTACCGCGCCGGCTTCGCGGCGGGCGACCCCGAGCTGATCGCCGCGCTCAAGCGCTACCGGCCGAACGTCGGGGTGGCGCCCCAGCACATGGTCCAGCGGGCGGCGATCGCGGCCTGGAACGACGAGGAGCACGTCGAGGAGGTCCGCGGCGTCTACCGCGCCAAGCGCGACGTCGTGCTGCCGGCGCTCGAGGCGTGCGGCCTGCGCCACGCCGGCGGCGACGCGACGTTCTTCCTGTGGCTGGCGGTCCCTGGCGGCGACGACGAGGCGTTCGCCATGGACCTGCTCGAGCACGGCGTGGTGTGCGCCCCCGGGTCGTTCTTCGGCCACGAGGGCGCGGGCCACGTGCGCTTCGCGCTCGTCCCGACGGTCGCGCAGTGCGAGCGCGCCGCCGACGTCCTCAGTCGTTGGCGTGCAGCGCGGCGTTGAGGCCGCCCCACGAGCCCTGACGCGCGAGCACCACCACGGCGCCGCTCTGGCTGTCGCGGCGGAACAGCAGCCCGTCCTGCCCGGACAGCTCGAGCGCCTTGACGACCTCGCCGTCGGGCGTCTGCACGCGCGTGCCGCCGGTGACGTACAGCCCCGCCTCCACGACGCAGTCGTCGCCCAGCGAGATCCCCACGCCGGCGTTGGCTCCCAGCAGGCAGCGCTCGCCCAGCGAAATGACCTCCTTGCCGCCGCCCGACAGCGTGCCCATGATCGACGCGCCGCCGCCGATGTCGGTGCCGTCGCCGATCACGACGCCCGCCGAGATGCGCCCCTCGACCATCGACGCCCCGAGCGTCCCGGCGTTGAAGTTGCAGAAGCCCTCGTGCATCACGGTGGTGCCCTGCGCCAGGTGGGCGCCCAGGCGCACGCGGTCGGCGTCGGCGATCCGCACGCCCGACGGCAGCACGTAGTCGGTCATCCGCGGGAACTTGTCGACCGCCGTGACCGCGAGGTGCTCGCCGGCCGCTCGCGCGCGCAGGCGGACCTCGGGCAGCAGCGCCGGGTCGACCGGGCCGCGCGACGTCCAGGCGTTGTTGGGCAGGACGCCGAAGACGCCGTCGAGGTTGACGCCGTGCGGCGCCACGAGCCGGTGGCTGAGCAGGTGCAGGCGCAGGTAGGCGTCGTGCACGTCGGCCGGCGGCGCATCGAGGTCGGCCACGACGGTGACCACCGGGACGGTGCGGACGTCGCGCACGCGGTCCTCCCCGGCGGCCCCCGCGAAGGCGCCGCCGCCGAGGTCCGTGGCCTGCGCGTGGCGCAGGTGCGTCGTCCCGGCGGCCAGGCCGTCGGGCGCGGCGCCCAGGGCGGGCCGCGGGTAGAGGGTGTCCAGGACCCGCCCGTCGCGGGTGATCGTGGCCAGGCCGGCGGCCCAGGCGGTGCGCTCGCTCATCGCCCCGCAGGCTAGTCCGGCAGGGCGATGAGCGCCTTGACGAGCTCCGCGCTGGCCATGGCGTCGTAGACGGGCTCGGCCCAGCCGGTCAGGGAGAAGTGCAGGCTCTCGTCGACGTCGACGATCAGCTCGCCGCCGTCGAGCACGACGGTCACCGGGCTGTCGCCCCCGCGCAGGACGTGCGTGATGGCCGCGCCGCACGCCCCGGTCCCGCTGGACGCCGTCTCGCCGACCCCGCGCTCGAAGATCCGGGTGCGGATCCGGTCGGGCGCCAGCGCGACCGAGAACGAGACGTTCGTGCGGTTCGGAAAGCGCTCGTGGTGCTCGATCGCCGGCCCGATCGAGGCCAGGTGCAGCGCCTGCAGCTGCGCCTCGTCCTGCAGGAAGATCGCGCACTGCGGGTTGCCGACCTGCACGTGCTGGAAGCGCCAGCCGCGGCCGGCGGCCTCCAGCTCGCCGACGCCGTCGTCCGCGCCGCCGGGGAAGTCGTCGGAGCGCAGGCGCGCGCGGCCCATGTCCAGGGTGCACGTGCGCTCGTCGTGGATCGTGGGGCGGATCTCGCCGGCCGCGGTCTGGATCGAGAACTCGCGCTGGCTGGTCCATCCGGCGCGGCGCAGGTGCAGGACCGCCTCGCGGGCGCCGTTGCCCGACAGCTCGGCCTGGCTGCCGTCCGGGTTGAAGATGCGCAGCCGCGCCACGAAGCCCGGGGCGTCGGCCGGCGACAGCTCGAGCACGCCGTCGGCGCCGACGCCCAGGTGCACGTCGCACAGGCGCCGCACCCGCTCGGGGCTCAGCGAGACGGGCAGCCCGTCGCTCTCCACCACGAGGTAGTCGTTGCCCAGCGCGGTCCACTTGACGAAGCGCATCGCCGACGACCCTACGCCCCGGGCAGGAGGGCATCGGCCACGGCGTCCGGCTCGCGGCCGGTCACGTCGACCAGCTCGACGCCCGCGAGCTTGCGCATCCAGGTGAGCTGGCGCCGGGCGTAGCGGCGGGTCGCCGCCTTCATCGCGTCGACGTCTCCGGCGAGCAGCTCGCGGAAGCCGAGCGCCTTGCGCGCCGTCGCCGACGCCCCGGCCGCGTCGGCGCGCCGGACCTCGTCCGCCGCGCCCGCCGCGACCATCGCGTCGACCCGGGCGTCGATGCGCGCCCGGAGCGCGTCGCGCTGCATGGTCAGGCCCACCAGCCGGGTCGGGTGGCGGGTCTGGGCGGTCCACAGCTGGTCGCCGCGGTGCAGGTCCTGGCCGAGCTCGGCGAGCTCGAGGGCGCGGACGATGCGCTTGGCGTCGCGCGCCGCCACGCGCTCGCGGGTGGCGGCGGGCAGCCGCGCGTGCAGCGCCTCGGGGCCCTGCTCGGCCAGCTCGGCCTGCAGCCGCGCGCGCAGCTGCGGCGGCGGCGGCGGGCGCAGCTCCAGCTCGGTCAGCGCCGCCCGCAGGTACAGGCCGGTCCCGCCCACGACGATCGGCGTGCGGCCCTGCGCCAGCAGCGCGTCGATCTCGGCGTGCGCGCGCGCCGCGTGCTCGGCGACCGACCACGTCCGGTCGACGGGCACGCACGACACGAGCCGGTGCTCCAGGCGCTCCTGCTCGGGGGCGCTCGCCACCCCGGTGAGCACCTCCAGCCCGCGGTAGACCTGCAGCGCGTCCGCCGAGACGGCCACCGGGCGGTCGCCGGCGGTGCGCAGCCGGTCGGCCAGCGCGACCGCCAGCGCGGTCTTGCCGATGCCGGTCGGCCCGAAGATGGCGAGCACCTGCCCCACGCACCTAGGATGCCGCGCGATGCAGCTCCAGGGAGCCACCGTCCTGCTGACGGGCGCGACGGGCGGGATCGGCCAGGCGATCGCCCGCCGTCTGCACCGAGCGGGAGCGACCCTCGTCCTGACCGGCCGGCGCGCCGAGCTGCTCGAGCCGCTGGCCGAGGAGGTCGACGGCCGGGCGCTGTCCGTGGATCTCGCCGATCGCGACGAGGTCGACCGCCTCGCCGCGGCCTGCCTCGACGTCGACGTCCTGGTGGCCAACGCGGCGCTGCCGGCGTCCGGTCCGCTGACGTCGTTCTCCCGCGAGGAGGTCGATCGCGCGCTGGACGTCAACCTCCGCGCGCCGATCGTCCTCGCCCACGCCCTGGTCGACGGCATGCGCGACCGCGGGCGCGGGCACCTCGTCTTCATCTCGTCGGTCGCCGGCCGCACGAGCGCCCCCGGGTCGTCGGTCTACAGCGCGACGAAGTTCGGCCTGCGCGGCTTCGCCCAGGGCCTGCGCGGCGACCTCGCCGGGAGCGGGGTCGGCGTGAGCACCATCTTCCCCGGGTTCATCCGCGACGCCGGGATGTTCGCCAAGTCCGAGGCCCAGCTGCCGCCCGGCGTGGGCACCAGCACGCCGGACGAGGTCGCCGAGGGCGTGGTCCGGGTCGTCGAGCGCGACCGCGGGGAGATGACCGTCGCGCCGGTGACCATGCGGGCGATGACGACCTTCGCCGAGCTCGCGCCCGGGCTGGCGTCGAAGCTGTCGCGCCTGGCGGGCTCGGAGCGGATCGCGCGCGAGATCGCCGCCGGGCAGGCGCGCGACCCGCGCCACCGCTAGCCGCGGCCGGCGCCGGCCAGGACGCCGTCCGGCGCACCGGCGCGGCGCTCGTCGCGGTGCGTCAGCTCCTGGATGACCTCGATGACCTCGGTCGCCAGGCGCGGGCCGTCGGACGGCCGCTGCGGCGTGGCCTGGATGCGCATGACGACGTCCTCCTCGCCGATCTCCTCGAGGCTGATCCGCGGCCGGTCGCGCAGGTCGACGTCGAGTGCCTCCTCCAGGCGGCGCTGCACCGCCAGCGGCGTGACGTCGGTGGAGAGGCGCGCGCGGATGTCCACGCCGTCGGGCTCCTGCAGGGGGATCACGGCGACGTTGAGCACCACGCTGTTGGGCACCATGATCTGGTCCTCGCCGCTGGCGAACGTGGTGTAGAGCAACCCCAGCGAGCTCACGACGCCCTCCATCTGCCCGGCCAGGCCGCCGCCCTGCAGCCGCACGCGCTCACCGACGCGGAACGGGCGGGCGCTCAGCAGGACGAGACCGGCGAAGAGGTTGCCGAACGTCTGCTGCGCCGCGAGGCCGACGATGACGGCGGTGAACGCGCCGCCTACGGCGAGCGTCTCGGGGCGGATGCCGGCGATCCGCAGCGCGACCAGCACCGCCGCCACGATGGTGGCGAGCCGCACGAGGAAGCCGACCGTGCCCGCGGTGGCCGGGTCCAGCCGGCGAAAGAGCGTGGGTCCGAACGCGCGGCCGAGGTCGCGGGCGAACTGCCAGCCGAGCGCGACCAGCGCGAACACGGTGGCGATGCGGACGGGGAGGTCGACGCCGAAGATGTCCTCGCGCAGGTGGTAGAGCACGAGCACGCCGACGATGAGCGGCACGTTGACCAGCACGCCGACGCGGGCGCGCCGGACCGCCTTCGCGCTGAGCTGCCGCGCGAGGCCGGCTTCCTTCCAGGTGTGACTGCGGGTCTCGAAGAGGTGGCGCATCCGTTCCGTGTCCGGCTTCGTGCTCGGGGTCTTGGGCTTCACGTCAGGCAACACCGCCAGGAGGTCGTCGTTCCAGGTCGTGTGACCACGCGCACACGGAGATCGCCGGCGCGCGCGGTCTCCCGGAGGTGCTGCCCCAGGGCGGCGGGGACGATCGCGCCGTGTCGGCCGGGCGACATGCGGCCGGGCGCTCAGCCGACGTCGAGCGCGCGGCGCAGCACCTCGTAGGCCCGGCGCGGCCGGCCGTCCGGCCCGACCAGCCCGGCGTCGAAGCGCGCGCCGCGCGCGGCGCCCGTCCAGTTGTAGAGATAGACGCGCTTGACGCGCGGGCTGGAGCGCGCGACGCGGAAGGTGTACGCCACGGCCTGCGCCTGGCGGCGCTGGCTGGGCGGGAAGTTGCGGCTGAACCGGTAGAGGCCGCCGGTCTCGGTGAGCCACACCTGCCCGTCGACCGACCGCAGCAGGGCGCGCAGGCCGCCGCGCCGGAAGCGGTTGGTGTCGGCGTAGTTGTGCAGGCCCCACACCGCGGGCCGGCTGTCGAGCGCGGCGCGATAGCGCACGAGGTAGCGCTCCATCCCGGCCTGGTCGAGGACGTCGCCGGCGACGACCGTGCAGGCCCGGCACGCCGCGCGGACGACGTCGAAGAAATCGGCGGCACGCGCGGGCGCGCCGGCCGTCGGCTGGCTGGCGTGGTTGGCCTCGTTCCAGGTGCCGAACTCGCGCACGCCGAGGGCGCGGAAGTAGCGCACCAGGCGCCGCACCTTCGACTTGTACTGCGAGACCGAGGGGAGCTTGGCCTTCTTGATCCGCAGGTCGTCGCTGGAGACGTGGAGGAAGACC
>DASPKC010000186.1:0-5860 GCA_035628295.1 Baekduia sp. | reverse complement strand
TCCCACGCCGCGCGGTCGTCCGACGACGACACCGGGTCGGTGCCGTGCAGCCACAGGGCGACGAGCGCGCCGTCGGCGGCGGCCTGCGCCATCGCGGCGGCGTCGCGCCCGGCGGCGGCGGCCGGCGTCAGGCCCGGGCCGGCGTCGGGCAGCAGGCCCACCTCGCGCAGGCCGCGGCCGTTGGTCGCATCGGGGATGGCGAGCAGGCCGGCGCCCGCGCGGTCCCGCAGCGCCAGCCCGCCGGCGATCTTCAGCAGCGACGCCGCGACGGCGTCGCCGCCGCGCAGCACGCGCTCGCCGTAGACCACCACGACGTCCTCGCCCGCGTTGCGCAGCAGCGTGGCGATGCCCTCGACCGCCTCGGGCGCGGCTCCCGCGCGCTCGGCCGGCCCGCGCACGTCGCCGCCGAAGAGCGCCGCGGCGAGCGCCTCGGCAAACGCGCTCTCGCCGCCCGGCGCGATGCGCGCGACGGCCTTCGCGTTGGGATCCAGCGACGACGGCCGCGCGCTGGCGACGGCCAGCTTGACGCCGCGCCGGCGCACGCCCTTGCGGATGCGCAGGTCGAGGATCGGCGCGTCGTCCACCGGCTCGCAACCCAGGACGAGCACGGCATGGGCGAACTCGAGGTCGGGGACCGTGGCCTGGACCGACGGCGCGTGCAGCGCGCTGAGCGCGTCACGCGAGAGGACGTCGCCGCCCACACGCGAGTCCACGTCGGCGGTGCCGAGCACCTCGCGGGCCATCCGCTGCAGCAGGAAGCCCTCCTCGTTGGTGGTGTCGCCGCCGGCCAGCACGCCGGTCGCGGCGCCAGCGCGCCGCAGCGCACCGGCGGCCTCGTCCAGCGCGCGCTCCCAGGAGACGAACCGCAGCTCGCCGCCGTCGCGCACCATCGGCCGCGTCAGGCGCTCCTCGACGTGGATCGACTGGTAGCCGAAGCGCCCCTTGTCGCACAGCCAGCCGTCGTCGACGTCGTCGTTCGGCCGCGCCATGACCCGCAGGACGCGCTCGTCGCGGACGGTCAGCTGGACGTTGCACTGCGACGGGCACAGCGTGCAGACCGTGCCGGCGGTCTCGATGTCCCACGGGCGCGCGCGGAAGCGGTACGGCTGCGACGTCAGCGCGCCCACGGGGCACAGCTCGATGATGTTCCCGCTGAACGGCGCGACGTACGGGTGGCCGTCGAACGTCCCGACGAACGTGTGCGCCCCGCGCTCGGTGAAGATGAGCTGGTAGTCCTCGCTGATCTCCTGCGAGAAGCGCACGCAGCGGTAGCAGAGGATGCAGCGCTCGCGGTCGATCGCCACCAGCGGCGAGAGCGCCAGCGGCTTCTGGAAGTGGCGCTTGGGCTCGATGAACCGCGAGCGGCCGCCGCCCCAGCCGAAGGAGATGTCCTGCAGCGGGCACTCGCCGCCCTTGTCGCAGACCGGGCAGTCCAGCGGGTGGTTGATGAGGAGGAACTCGACGACGGCCTGCTGCGCGGCCTGCACCCGCTCGGTCTGGGTGTGGACGACCATGCCGTCCTTGACCGGCGTCGAGCACGCGGTCTGCAGCTTCGGGATGCCTTCGATCTCCACCAGGCACATACGGCACGCGCCCACGGGCGCGCCCAAGCGCGGCTCGTAGCAGAAGACCGGGATCTCGACGTCGCCGTACTTGGCGCCGTCGACCAGCATCACGTTCTCGGGGGCCTCGACCTGGCGACCGTCGATCTCGAAGGTCACCATCCGCTTCTGGGGGCGGGGCATCTACGCCACCGCTCCCTGGATGAGCACCGGGTCCACCACCGGGGGCTGGTCGCCGGCCAGGGGATTGGCCAGCCGCGCACGCTCGAGGTGGTCCTCGAACTCCTCGCGGAACTTCTTGACCATGGACCCGACGGGCATCGCCATGGCGTCACCGAGCACGCACAGGCAGTTGCCGATGATCTGCTCCTGCACCGAGGCCATGATGTCCAGGTCCATCGGCGTGGCCACGCCCTGCTGGATGCGCTCGAGCATCTTCACCGTCCAGTTGGTGCCCTCGCGGCACGGCGTGCACTTGCCGCACGACTCGTGGCGGTAGAACTCGGCCAGCCAGAGGCAGACGTCCACGACCGAGTTGGAGTCGTCGACCACGATGATCGCGCCGGAGCCCAGCATCGATCCCGCCTTCGCGAGCGTGTCGAAGTCGTAGGCGAGGTCGAGGTCGTCCTTGGTCAGGACCGGCGAGCTCGACCCGCCCGGGAACCAGAGCTTGACCTCGCGGCCGTCGGCCGGCCCGCCGGCCAGCCCGTAGATGATCTCGCGCGAGGAGACGCCGAGCTCGATCTCGTAGTTGCCCGGGCGCTGCACGTTGCCCGAGACCGACACGAGCTTCGTCCCGGTGGAGCCCTGCACGCCGATCTTCGCGTACTCCTCGGCGCCGAGCGTGAGGATGATCGGGATCGTCGCCAGCGTCTCGACGTTGTTGATCAGCGTCGGTCCCTGGTAGAGGCCCTGGTTGGCCGGGAACGGCGGCTTGAGCCGCGGGTTGCCGCGCTTGCCCTCCAGCGAGTCCAGCAGCGCGGTCTCCTCGCCGCAGATGTACGCGCCGGCGCCGCGGTGCACCCACAGGTCCAGCGACCCGAGCACGCCGGCTGAACGCGCCTCGGCCACGGCGGCCTCGAGCACGTCGGCCTGCTGGGTGTACTCGCCGCGGATGTAGATGAAGGCCTTGTTCGCCCCGATCGCGTAGGCCGCGATGATCATCCCCTCGATGAGGAGGTGGGGGTTCTTCTGGAGGATCTCCCGGTCCTTGAACGTCCCGGGCTCGGACTCGTCGGCGTTGCAGACGAGGAACTTGTCCATCTTGCCCTGGGGCAGGAACGACGCCTTCGTGCCCATCGAGAACCCGGCGCCGCCGCGGCCCCGCAGCCCCGACGCCTTGAGGTCGTTGACGAGCGCCTCGTGCGGCGTCTGCAGCGCCTTGCGCAGCACGTCCCCGTAGCCGCCGCGGCGGCGGTAGACGTCGATCGTGGCGAGCCCGGGCTCGTCGATGTCCTTGAAGATCAGGGTGCGGCTCATGAGGTGCTCGCGGCGTTCGGGTCGGCGCAGGCGCGCTTGACCAGCTGCTTGTCGGGGAGCGGGTCGGCGCCCGCGCGGATCTGCTCGGCCAGGGTGCCGACCTCGGCGTCCTCGATCGGGCCGACGTAGACGCCGTCGACGGAGGCCATCGGCGCGATGTCGCACGCACCCAGGCACTCGAACGGCCGGACCTGCACGTCCTCCGCGTCGGCCAGCGACTCCTGCAGCCGGCCGAGCAGCTCGCGGCCGCCGCGCAGCGAGCAGGAGATGTTGGTGCAGACGTACACCCGCCGCGACCCGTAGGGCTGCGTGTCGAGCATGTCGTAGAAGGACGCGACGGAGACCAGGAAGGCCGGCGTGACCTGCAGCACCGCGGCGACCTGCTCGAACGCCGTGGGCGACATCCAGCCGTGGACCTCCTGCGCGGCCGCCATGGCCGGGATCGAGGCCGAGCGCTTGTCGGGGTAGCGCACCACGAGCTCCTCGATGTGGGCGCGCAGCTGCGCCGGGACCTCGGTCGTCGCCGCGTCGGGGACGGTCGCCGGGTCCTTCTCGAGGTCGACCGCCTCGTCCCAGCCCGGGACGCGCGAGCCGTTGGAGAACCGCTTGACGTCGGTCATCGGTCGATGCCGCCCAGCACCGGGTCCAGCATCGCCAGCGTGGCGATGAGGTCGGCGATGTACGCGTCCTTGGTCATCGGGGCGGTGGCCTGGAGGTTGATGAACGAGGGGTCGCGCATGTGCACGCGCGCGGGCTTCGAGCTGCCGTCGGAGCGCACGAAGCAGCCGTACTCGCCCCGCGGGCCCTCGATGGGGTAGTACGCCTCCCCCGGCGGGACGCGGAAGCCCTCGGTCACGAGCTTGAAGTGGTGGATGAGCGCCTCCATGGAGGTGGCGAGCTCGTGGCGCGGAGGCAGCGCGACCTTGCGGTCGTCGACGATGTAGGGGCCCTCGGGCAGGCCGTCGATGGCCTGCTCGATGATGCGCGCCGACTCGACCATCTCCTGCAAACGCACGGCATAGCGGTCGTAGTTGTCGCCACACGTCCCGACCGGGATCTTGAAGTCGAAGTCGTCGTAGGACGAGTACGGCATCGCCTTGCGCAGGTCCCACGGGTTCCCGGTCGCGCGCAGCAGCGGTCCGGTGACCCCGAGGCCGAGCAGCGTCTGCTCGTCCAGCGCGCAGACGCCGCGCAGGCGCTGCAGCACGATCTCGTTCTTGTTGAGCAGCGCGCCGTACTGATCGACGCGCTCGGGCATGGCCTGCGCGAACGCCTTGACCTTCTCCGCCCACCCGGCCGGGATGTCCTCGATGACGCCGCCGACCTGGATGTAGCGCGTGTGCATGCGCTGGCCGGTGGAGTACTCGAACAGGTCGAGGATGGCCTCGCGCTCGCGGAAGCAGTACCAGAACATCGAGATCGCGCCGAGGTCCAGCGCGCTGGTGCCGAGCCACACCAGGTGGCTCATGATCCGGTTGAGCTCGAGGTGGATGACGCGCAGGTACTGCGCGCGCTTGGGGACCTCGACGTCGAGCAGCGTCTCCACCGCGCCGCAGAACGCCTGCGCGTTGAAGAAGTACGCCAGGTAGTCCATCCGCTCGACGACGGGGATGCCCTTCCAGTAGGCCTTGTCCTCGGCGGTCTTCTCGATCCCGGTGTGGACGTAGCCGATGATCGGCTTGAGGTCCCGCACGACCTCGCCCTCGAGGGTGACCAGCAGGCGCAGGACCCCGTGGGTGGCGGGGTGGTGCGGGCCGATGTTCAGCGTCAGCAGCTCCTGGCCGCTCTCCTCGACGCGCTGCAGCTTGGCGGAGAGATCGACGCTCTCCTCCATCTGCCGGTAGTCCGACTTGGTGGGGGCGATGTCGGTCACTGCGTGTAGTCCGTGCCCTTCACCATGTCGTGGGTGAACAGGATGCTCTCGCCGCCGATCGGGAAGTCGCGGCGCTGCGGGAAGCCCTCGTAGTCCTCGGGCATGAGGATCCGGCGCAGGTCCGGGTGGCCCTCGAAGACCACGCCGAACATGTCGTAGACCTCGCGCTCCTGGTGGTCGGCGGTGGGCCACTCGCCGACGACGGACGGCACGCGCGGATCCTCCGTGCTGACCCGCAGCTTCACCGTCAGGCGGTCCAGGCGCTCCATGTCGAGCAGCTCGTACTGGACCCCGAGGCGCGGCTCCTCGGGGTAGTAGTCCAGGCCGTGCACGGAGGCCAGGAAGCGGAAGCCGCGGTCGCGCACGAAGGCCAGGACCTCGCGGATCGTGCCGGGCGCGATCTCGATCGCCCCCTTGCCGCGGAAGTGGGTGGTGTCGCGGACGGCCTCCGGCAGCCGGTCGCGCAGGTCGCCGGCCAGGAGCTCCAGGCCGGTGGCGTCAGGCACCCGGCGTCTCTCCGTGCACGAAGACGTTGACCGCCGACTCGCCCTCGAAGCGCTCGGCGTCCTCGGGCAGGAGCTCGACGGTCTGCTCGGCGCCGTAGCGCGTGCGCCAGCCCATGCTCGGGTCCTGGTGGATCATGGACCGCAGCTTGAGGATCCCGTGCATGAGCGCCTCGGGCCGCGGTGGGCAGCCCGGCACGTGGACGTCGACCGGCATGAACTTGTCGGCGGGCACCAACGCGTAGTTGTTGAACACGCCGGTCGAGGAGGAGCAGGCCCCCATGGCGATCGCCCACTTGGGCTCGAGCATCTGGTCGTAGATCCGGCGGACCACCGGCGCCATCTTGATCGAGACGCGCCCGGAGAGGATGAGGAGGTCCGCCTGCCGGGGGGACGCGCGGAAGGCCTCGAAGCCGAACCGCGCGACGTCGACCCGCGAGGCC
>DASPKC010000185.1:0-6316 GCA_035628295.1 Baekduia sp. | reverse complement strand
CGCTCGTCCAGCGCGGCGAGTATGCGTGGCACGTCGCCTTCCGAGATCAGGACCTGGCGTGGCTTGGAGCCTTCGTACCCCGAGATCACCCCGCGCCGCTCGAGCATGTCGATCAGCCGGCCCGCACGCGTGTAGCCGAGGCGCAGACGGCGCTGGAGCATCGAGGTCGACGCGGTCTGCATCTCCGCGACCAGCCGGATCGCGTCGTTGAGCAGCGGATCCTCGTCAGGGTCGAAGCCGTCGTCGGCACCGCCCTCGGCGACCGCCTCATCCTCTGCCTCCTCGAGCAGCTCCTCGCGAAACTCCGGTTCGCCCTGCTTGCGCCACTGCTCGGTGAGCGCCTCGATCTGCCCCTCGTCGATATAGGCGCCCTGGATGCGCTGCAGGCGGGAGGAGCCGACCGGCGCGAACAGCATGTCGCCCTGGCCGAGCAGCGTCTCGGCGCCGTTCTGGTCGAGGATGACGCGCGAGTCCGTCTGCGAGCTGACCGCGAAGGCGATCCGCGACGGGACGTTGGCCTTGATCATGCCCGTGATGACGTCCACCCGCGGGGACTGCGTGGCGAGCACGAGGTGGATGCCCACGGCGCGCGCCTTCTGGGCGATGCGGATGATCGAGTCCTCCACGTCGGCGGGCGCGACCATCATCAGGTCGGCGAGCTCGTCGATGACGCAGAGGATGTAGGGCAGCGGCGGGTCGCCGCCGCGCTCGCGGGCCTTGTTGAGCTCGGGCAGGGAGCGCGTGCGGGCCATCGACATGATCCCGTAGCGCCACTCCATCTCGCGCACGAGGTTCTGCAGGGCGTTGGCCGCCTGGCGCGGGGACGTGATCACGGGCGTCAGGAGGTGCGGCACCTCCTCGTAGTGGTTGAGCTCGACCTGCTTGGGGTCGATCAGCACGAGGCGCGCGTCCTGCGGCGTGGCGCGCAGCAGGACGCTCGACAGCAGGCCGTTGACGCAGGCCGACTTGCCGGCGCCGGTGGTGCCGGCGATGAGCAGGTGGGGCATCTTGGCCAGGTCGGCGCCGATCGCCTTGCCGCTGACGTCCTTGCCCAGCCAGACGAACAGCGGCGACGCGCTGTCCGGGGCGTCCTGGAAGACGTCGCCGAGGTGCACGATGCGGCGGTGCTGGTTGGGGACCTCGACGCCCACGGCCTGCTTGCCCGGGATCGGCGCCAGGATGCGGATGTCCGTCGCGGCCAGCGCGTAGGCCAGGTCGTCCTTGAGCTGGGCGACCTTGGACATCTTGATGCCGGGCGCCAGGCGCAGCTCGTAGCGGGTGATGTGCGGGCCGGCGACGGTGCCGACGACCCGGGCGTCGACGTTGAAGTGCGCCAACGCCTCAACCAGGCGCGCGCCGAGCTCCTCCTGGCCGCGCGTGTCCGGCCGCGCCTGCTCGGCGGTCGACCGCCTGAGCATGGTCGGCAGCGGGACGACGTACTCGACCTCCTCGCCCTCGTCGGCCGCCACGGGCAGGGGGAGCTGCTCGGCGGCCGGGGGCGGTGGCAGGGCGGGCTCCTGCGCCGCCACGGCGTCCTCGACGTCGGCCTCGTCCTCGTCCTCGGGCTCCGGCTCGGGCTCCGGCTCGGCCGGCGCGAGGTCCGCGGCGGGCGCGTCGGCAGGCCCGAACAGGTCGGGGAAGCGGCGCTCGGCGTCGTCCACCGGGGGCGCCTCGACGTGGGTGGCGCGCACGACGACGTCCTCGTCGGGCTCGGGCTCGGGGACCTCGACGCGCGGCGCGCCGCGCTTGGTGGCGGCGCGCGCGGCCGTGGAGCGCGGGGCCGGCTGCGGGCGGCGCAGCGAGCGCGTGGTGTCCGCGACGGCTCCGGCGGTGCCGCGCAGGATCGCGCCGGCCGACGCGCCCGTGAGCAGCAGGACGGCCGCGAGGAACAGGAACAGCGCGAGGAGGTGCGCGCCGATCGTCCCGACGAGCTCCGTCGCCCCGGCGTAGAGGGCTTCGCCCAGCATGCCGCCGCGCTCGCGCCCGAAGTCGGCGTCCCAGACGTCGGTGCGGGTGTCGCCCGGGCCGATCCCCAGCGTGCCCGCGGCCAGGCCGAGGGCGACGGCCGTCACGAGGCAGATCCCGCCGGAGCGGAACGGCTTGAGCGTGGGCAGCACCGGCCGCAGGACCAGCAGCGCGCCGGCGGCCACGACCGCCACGGGAGCCCCGTAGCGCAGCGTGCCCACCGCCCAGGCCAGGCCGTCGGTGACGCCGTCGCCGATCGAGCCGGCGGCCCAGCCGAGGTACAGCGGGAACGCCAGGAAGACGCCGAGGCACACGAGGCCCAAGCCCGTCACGTCGAGATGGCGCTGCTCGACCACGGGCAGCCGCGGCCGCCACGTCGCGCTCGAGCGCTTCGCGCGCGCGCGGGTGGAGGACGTGGAGCGGGTGGCTCGCGCGGCGGGCTTCTTCTTCGCGCCGCGCCCAGGCGGCTTCGTCGTGGTCGTGGCCATCTGGTCGTCCGTTCGACGCGCCCGGGCGGCCCTCCTCCCCGCGCCCGGTCAATCGGCCCCGAATCGCAGATGAGCATCATCATCGTGCTCATCTGCATCACCCACGTGCAGAAGCGCGAGACCCGCCGAGGTAGGTCATGCGGTTCGGCAGGTTGGTCTTGCAGATGAGCACGATCATCGTGCTCATCTGCATCGCCGTGCGACGCCCGCCGCCGCCTTGACCGTGGCTTGAGCGTCCCGCCGTACCATCGGCGGGGATGAGCGCCCGCCCCCCTCGCGTCCTGGTCGTCGAGGACGACGACGACATCGCGGAGGTCCTCCAGCGCTCGCTGCGCCTGGAGGGCTACGAAACGCGCATCGCGCGCGACGGCGAGTCCGCGCTCACCACGGCGGCCGAGTACGTCCCGGACCTCGTCGTGCTCGACCTCGGGCTGCCGAAGCTCGACGGCATCGAGGTGGCCCGGCGGCTGCGCGCCGCCGACGACGTGCCGATCCTCGTGCTGACCGCCCGCGACGCCGTCGAGTCGCGCGTGGAGGGCCTGGACTCCGGCGCCGACGACTACCTCGTCAAGCCCTTCGAGCGCCAGGAGCTGCTCGCGCGCCTGCGCGCCCTGCTGCGCCGCCGTCCGCCCCGCGGCTCGGCGTCGCTCGTCGTCGGCGACCTGCAGCTCAACCCCGACACCCACGAGGTGCGCCGCGGCGAGCGCGCGATCGAGCTGACCCAGCGCGAGTTCGAGCTCCTCGAGTACCTGATGCGCAACGAGCGCATCGTCGTCCCGCGCCAGCGGCTGCTGGAGGACGTCTGGGGCTACGACCCGTTCGCCACCACGAACACGATCGAGGTCTTCGTCTCCAACCTGCGCCGCAAGCTCGAGGCCGGTGGCGAGCCGCGCCTGCTGCACACCATCCGCGGAGCGGGGTACGTCCTGCGTGCCTAGCCGGCCGGAGCGCCCCGCCACGCTGGCCCGCCTGTCGATCCGGTGGCGCCTGGCCGTGATCTCGGCGGCGCTGACGTTCCTGATCCTCACGCTCTTCGCCGTCGTCATCGGCCAGCTGACGGCGTCGCGCATCCGCAGCGACTTCCGCAACGAGATGGCCGCCGCCGTCGATGCCCTGCGCGACCGGCTGGAGATCGACTACGAGGACGGCCGGCCCGTCATCCGCACCGGCCTGAACACCTACGCCGCCGCCAACGACGCCGTCATCCGGGTGCTGGACCGCTCGGGCACGATCATCGGCGAGACGCGCGGGGCGCCGAACTTCGGCCAGGCGGGGTTCGCCGTCGGGCGCAGCGCCGAGGTCGGCGGCTTCCGCGTCGAGTCGCGCAACACGGTCCTGGTCTCCGAGTTCGGCCCCCGGCTGCCGGTGGTGGTGCAGTACGCGCGGCGCGTGTCCGACGTCGAGGCCACCGTGCGCCGCGTGCGCCTGTTCCTGCTCGGCGGCGTCCTGGCCGGCACCGCGCTCGCGCTGCTCGGCGGCCTGGTCCTGGCCAAGCGCTCGCTCGCGCCGATCGCGCGGCTGACCGCCACCGCGCGCTCGATCTCCCGCACGCGCGACCCGGACGCCTCCGTCCCCATCCCGGACACCGACGACGAGGTCGCCGAGCTCGGGCGCACGCTGGACGAGATGCTGCGCGCGCTGACGGCGTCGCGGGCTGACACGCAGGAGATGCTCGACCGCCAGCGCCAGTTCGTCGCCGACGCCAGCCACGAGCTGCGCACGCCGCTGACCAGCGTGCTGGCCAACCTCGAGCTGCTCGCGGACGTCCTCGACGGCGAGGCCGGGGCGGCCGCGCGCTCGGCGCTGCGCTCCTCGCAGCGCATGAAGCGCCTCGTGGCCGACCTGCTGCTGCTCGCCCGCGCCGACGCCCAGCGCCGGGTGGTCGCCCACGCGCCCACCGACCTCGGGCACGTGCTGGTGGAGGCGGTGGCCGAGATCGGCGCGCTGGCCGCCGAGCACCACCTCACGGTCGAGGCCGACCCGGTCGTCGTCCTCGGGGCGCGCGACGACCTGCACCGCGTGGCGCTCAACCTCCTGGAGAACGCCGTCCGGCACACCCCGCCGGGAACGAACGTCCGCGCCTCGGTCCACGGGCGCGGCGGCCGGGCGCTGCTGACCGTCGAGGACGACGGCCCCGGCATCCCCGAGGAGCTGCGCGAGAAGGCCTTCGAGCGCTTCGTGCGCGGCGCGGGCGACCGTGGCGGCTCGTTCGGGCTCGGCCTCTCGATCGTGCGGGTCGTCGGCCGCGCGCACGGCGGGGACGTCCGCCTCGAGCAGCCCGAGGGCGGCGGGGCGCGGTTCGTGCTCGACCTCCCGCTGGCTGCGGTGGCCGCGCCGGTCCCGGCATAGGACACGCGGCCAAGGGGAAGGGGACGCTGATGGCCGTTCCGACCGTCACGCTCAACGACGGCGCCGCGCTGCCCCGCCTGGGCATCGGCGTCTTCCAGGTCCCGCCGCGTGACACCGCCGCGAACGTGGCGGCGGCGCTCGAGCTGGGCTACCGCCACATCGACACCGCCCGGATCTACGGCAACGAGCGGGAGGTCGGTGAGGGGCTGCGGGCGTCCGGACTGCCCCGCGACGAGGTCTGGATCACCACCAAGCTGTGGAACGACGACCAGGGCCGCGACACGGCCCGCGGGGCGCTGGAGGCCAGCCTCGAGCGTCTCGGCCTCGACCGGGTCGACCTCTACCTGATCCATTGGCCGGTCCCCCGGCAGGACCGCTACGTCGAGACCTGGGAGGCCCTGGTCGAGCTGCAGCGCGACGGGCTGACCCGGTCGATCGGCGTCTCCAACTTCCAGCCCGACAACCTGCGCCGGGCGATCGAGGCGACGGGCGTCGTGCCGGCGGTCAACCAGATCGAGCTGCACCCGTACCTGCAGCAGGGCACGCTGGTGCGCGAGCACGCCGAGCACGGGATCGTCACCGAGTCGTGGAGCCCGCTGGCGCAGGGCGCCGTGCTCGACGACCCGGTCATCGCCCGGGTGGCCGAGGCGCACGGCCGCACGCCCGCGCAGGTCGTCGTGCGCTGGCACCTGCACAAGGGCTTCGTGACGTTTCCGAAGTCGAGCTCCGCCGAGCGCCTGCGCGAGAACCTCGACGCGCTCGCCTTCGAGCTGACCGAGGACGACCTCTACGCCATCGACAGCCTGGACCAGGGCCGGCGCGTCGGCTTCGACCCCGAGACGTTCGGCTAGACCTCGACGACGACCGGCAGGACCATCGGCCGCCGGCGCAGGCGGTCGTAGACGAAGGCCGCCAGGTCGTCGTGCAGCACCTGCTGCAGCAGGTCGACCTCGCGGATCTCGTCCTTGGCCGCTCGGGCCAGCGACGTCTCGACCGTGCCGCGCAGGTCCTCGAGCAGGCCCTCGGCGTCCTCGGGGTACGGGACGCCGCGGAAGATGACCTCCGGCTCGGCCACCGACGAGCCGTCCTGCTCGGAGATCGTCGCGACGACGACGAAGATGCCGTCGGCGCTGAGCATCCGGCGGTCGCGCAGCGCGACGTCCGCCGGGTCGCCGATGTCGACGCCGTCGACGAAGATCATGCCGCTGCGCTCGCGCTGGCCGAACCGCGCGCCCTTGGCGTCGATCTCCAGCGGCAGGCCGTTCTCGCCGGTGAAGATGCAGTCCGGCGACACGCCGACCGACTCGGCCAGCTTGCCGTGCAGGTGCAGGCGCTTGTGGTCCCCGTGGGCCGGCAGCACGTAGCGCGGCTGCGTCAGGCCCAGCATGAGCTTGATCTCCTCGGCGTAGCCGTGGCCGGAGGCGTGGATCGGCGCGTCCTTGGCCGTGATCACGTCGCAGCCGATGTGGTAGAGCCGGTCGATCGTCTCGTTGACCGCTCGCTCGTTGCCGGGG
>DASPKC010000184.1:0-4428 GCA_035628295.1 Baekduia sp. | reverse complement strand
GCTGCTTGGGCGTGTTGGAGAGGTGGTCCTCGCCGCGCACCACGTGCGTTATCTGCGCGTCATGGTCGTCGATGGCGACCGCGAGGTTGTACAGCGCGCTCCCGTCGGCGCGGGCGATGACCGGATCGTCGAGATGCGCGCCACGGAACGTGGTGTCGCCGCGGATGACGTCGCGCACGACGAGCTCGGCGTCGTCTCCGACGCGCAGGCGCACCGCGCCCTCGCCCTCGTCGTCGCCCCGGAACCCGCGGTCGGCGCCGTGGCGGGCCTTGAAGTCCTTGACCGTCTCCGCCGTGGCGGTCGAGCGGTAGGCCTTGCCGTCGGCCAGCAGCCGCTCGACGATCTCCTGGTGGCGGTCGGCGCGCGCCACCTGCGAGATCGGCCCCTCGTCGTAGTCGAGCTCCAGCCACTCCAGCGCGTCGAGGATCTGCGCCACGTTCTCGGGCGTCGAGCGCTCCCGGTCGGTGTCCTCGATGCGCAGCACGAGCGTCCCGCCCTGCCCGCGGGCCATGAGCCAGTTGTAGAGGGCGGTGCGGGCCCCACCGATGTGCAGGGCGCCGGTGGGAGACGGGGCGAAGCGGACGCGCATCGGCCAGGACCATACGCACCGAGGTCCTGTGGCAGGGTGTCCGCCGATGCTCATCGGCGCCCACGTCTCCCCCGCCGGCGGCCCCGCGAAGGCCGTGGAGCGCGGCGCCGAGAAGGGCGCCCGCGCCATCCAGATCTTCAACCAGAACCCCCGCGCCTGGAAGCCGACGACCTACGACGACGACAAGGTCGCCGCCTTCCACGAGGCGATGGCCGCCTCGGACGTCGACGCGCTCCTCATCCACGCCGTCTACCTGCTCAACGCGGCCAGCGAGGACGCGGAGATCCGCGCCAAGACGCTGACGTCGCTGATCGCGTCGCTGCAGGCCGGGGCGGCACTCGGCGCCGTCGCCGTCGTGCTGCACCCGGGCAGCGCCAAGACGGGTGAGGTGCGACCCGCCATCGCGCGCGCCGGCGAGGTCATCGGCGAGGCGCTGGCGCAGAGCGAGTCCTGCGCCCTGCACCTGGAGAACACCGCCGGGACCGGAGGGACGCTGGGTCGCTCGTTCGCCGAGCTGGCGGAGCTGCTCGACGCCGCGGGCGGTGACCAGCGGCTCGGCGTCTGCCTGGACTCCTGCCACCTGCTGTCCTCGGGCTACGACATCCGCACCGACGACGGCCTGGCCGCGGTGCTCGACGACTTCGACGCGCGCGTCGGGCTGGACCGGCTGGGCTCGCTGCACCTCAACGACTCGCAGACCCCCCTCGGGTCCAACCGCGACCGCCACGCCAACATCGGCGAGGGCGAGCTCGGCGACGCCGGGTGCAGCACCTTCCTGTCCGAGCCGCGCTTCGAGGATCTGGCCGTCGTGCTCGAGACGCCCGGTCCGAACCGCGAGGGCCCGACGGCGGCGGAGCTCGCGCACTGCGCGCAGCTGCGCGAGCAGGGGCTGGCGCGGCGCGGGCGCAGCTAGGCGGCGCCGCGCCGGCGGGCGGCCGCCTGCACGACGCGCGCGAACGGCGAGGGCGAGCCCGCGGGCGGCGCGTCGGGCTGCACCTGCAGCGCGTTGAGCGCCCCGGCGAGCATCGCGTAGTGACCGACGAGCAGCGGCAGCTCGATGCGCTGGCGCTCGTCGAGCTCGGCCTCCAGCGCGGCCCAGGTCGCGTCGCTGATCGCGTGCCCGTCGAGCAGCTCGTCGGCGGCGCGCAGGAGGACCGCCCGCCGCGCGGTCCAGCCGGGGGCGTCCGGCCCGGACCGCACACGCGTGACGTCCTCGGGCGTCAGGCCCGCGATCCGTCCCAGGCGCTCGTGGTGGTGCCACTCGTACGCGCAGCCGGTGCGGTGCGCCACGCGCAGGATCAGCAGCTCGCTGTCGGCGCGCGGCAGGCGGCCGCCCGGCATCAGGGCCCCCGCGAACACCAGCCAGCGCCGGAACAGGCGGCGGTGCCGGCCGAGGGTCGTGAAGACGTTCGGCCGGCCGCCCCCCATCGCGGCGCCCAGCACGGCCGCGATGGCGTGGTTGACGCGGCCGAGGTCCTGGCGGGATCCGGGGGCGACGCGCGGCGGCACCGGCGCAGCCTACGGGCCGGATAGCCTCGCGCGATGCTCCGTCACGACCTGCGCGGCCGGCGCGTCGTCATCACCGGCGCAGCGCGCGGCATCGGCGCGCTGACGGCCCGCGCGCTGCACGCCCGCGGCGCGCGGGTCGCGCTGCTCGGCATCGAGCCCGCGCTGCTGGCCGGAGTCGCCGCGGAGTGCGGCGCTGCGCCGTGGCGGGAGTGCGACGTCCGTGACCTCGAGCAGGTGCAGCGCGCCGTCGACGAGGTGGCGGGCGACCTCGGCGGCCTCGACGTCGCCGTCGCCAACGCCGGCATCGCCGCGCAACTGCCGCTGCTCGGCGGCGACCCCGACGTGTTCGAACAGACGCTCGCGGTCAACCTCCTCGGCGCCTACCACCTGGTGCGGGCCGCCGGTCCGCACGTCGCGCATCCCGGCGGCTACGTCCTGCTGACCGCCTCGCTGGCCGCGGCCGTGCACCCGCCGCTGCTCGGGGCCTACGCCGCCTCGAAGGCCGGCGTGGAGGCCTTGGGCAACAGCCTGCGCGGCGAGCTGGCGCCCACCGGCGCGCGGGTCGGCGTGGCCTACTTCTCCGAGCTCGACACCGACATGACGTCGCGCGGCTTCAGCACGGAGGCGGCGAAGCGCACGCCGCTGGGCGGGCACGGCCATCTCCCGGTGGCGCCGGTCGGCCCGGCGATCGACGCGGTCGTCGAGGGCATCGCCCGCCGGCGCCGGCGGGTCGTCTCACCGCGGCGCGTCGCGGTCATCCTCCGGTTCCGGGGGGTGGCGCAGCGCGTCGTCGACATCGTGGTCCGCCGGGGCTTCGCCAGGACGCTCGAGATCGCCCGCGCCGAGCACCCGCCGCTGACCACCGAGCAGCCGCCGCGCCGCGGCTAGGACGCCGAGGCGGCCTGCGCGGCCGCCGGCGCCTGCTCGGGCGCCGCGGAGCTCAGTGCCGCCGGCCCGAGGATCCGCTGCAGCTCCGACCGCAGGGAGATGGTCGGCGCCACGCGGTACTCCGGGCCGAAGCGCAGGACCCGCGGGCCCGCCGACGTGACCACGTCGAGGACCACGTCGGACTCGCCGGGGAAGTTGCCCAGGACGTGCTTGAGGTCCTCGATCACCGAGGCGGCCAGGCCGGTCGCGTCGAGGCACAGGCGCAGCGGCAGCGGCCCGGTGGCCTGCTTGGCCGCCTTCTCGCGCGCCCGCTCGACGTCCTCGGGCGTCGGGTCGAAGCGCTCGACCGTCTTGGGCTTGACGCACGTCCCGCGGTCGCCGTGGTCGAGCTGGCCGCGGACGAGCACGATCGAGTCGACCTGCAGCTCCTGCTCGTACTCCAGGATCTGGTCCTCGAAGATCAGCAGGTCGACCTCGGCGTCGAGGTCGGACAGCTTGGCGAACATCATCGTCTTGCCCGCGCGCGTCTTGATGCGCCGGGCCTCGGTGATCATCCCGCCCACGGTGAGCCAGTCGCCGTCCTTGCAGCTGTCGAGCTCGCGCAGCGGCTTGTCGACCGCCTCGTGCAGCGCGTCGCGCACCTCCTTGAGCGGGTGCGTCGAGAGGAAGAGGCCGATCGCCTCCTTCTCGTGGGCCAGCAGGTCGTGCTGCTCGAACTCCTCGGAGGGGATCGGCGGGTGCGCCGGGGCGCTGAACGCGGACGCCGCGCCGCCGGCCGGGTCGCCGCCGAGGTCGAAGAACGACGCCTGGCCGAGCTCGGCGTCCTGCTGCTTCTTCTGCCCCGCGCCCTGCGCCTGCTCGAGCACCATCAGCATGCCCTTGCGCGAGGCGCCCGTCGAGCCGAACGCGCCGGCCTTGACCAGCGCCTCGATGGCCTTCTTGTTGACGCAGCGGCAGTCCACGCGCTCGCAGAAGTCCCAGATCGACGTGAACGGGCCGCCCTCGGCGCGCGCGTCCTTGATCGCCTCCACCGCCGCGTAGCCGACGCCCTTCACCGCGTCGAGGCCGAAGCGGATGTTGCCGTCGATGACGACGAACTCGTGGTCGGACTCGTTGACGTCGGGCGGGAGGATCTCGATGCCCATCTCCTCGCAGCGCTGCACGAAGAACGGCACCTTGTCCTTGGTGCTCATCACCGACGAGATGAGCGCCGCCATGTACTCGGCGCAGAAGTTGGCCTTCAGCCAGGCCGTGCGGTAGGCGATGAGCGCGTAGCACGCCGCGTGGGACTTGTTGAACGAGTAGTCGGCGGACTTCTCGTTCGTGTTCCACAGGTGCTCGATGAGCTGCTCGCCCGTGCCGCTGGCGCGGCACCCGTCGAAGAACGCCGGCTTGAGCCTGGCCATCGCCTCGCGGTTCTTCTTGCCGATCGCCTTGCGCAG
>DASPKC010000183.1:0-55902 GCA_035628295.1 Baekduia sp. | reverse complement strand
GACCCATGACGTCCGCGCCGCGTACGTGGTCCTCGCCACCCACCTGCCGTTCCTCGACCAGGGCGGCTTCTTCGCCAGGTGCCACCCGGAGCGCGAGTACGCGATGGCGGTGGCGCTGGAGGGCACGGTGCCGCGGGGCATGTACATCTCCGCCGAGCAACCGAGTCGCAGCGTCCGCCAGCATCCGTTCGACGACGGGGAGCTGCTGATCCTCGCAGGGGAGAGCCACAAGACCGGGCAGGACGACGACACCGAGGCGCGCTTCGACGCGCTCGCCGCGTTCGCGCACGAGCGCTTCGAGGTCCGCGGCATCGACTTCCGGTGGTCGACGCAGGACTACATGCCCGTCGACCGGGTCCCGTTCATCGGGCCGCTGCGGCGGGGCACCGACCGGCTGTACGTCGCCACGGCGTTCCAGAAGTGGGGCATGACGAACGGCACCGCAGCCGGCATCGTCCTCGCCGACCGGATCCTCGGCCGCGACAACGCGTGGAGCGCGCTGTTCGACCCCGCTCGCATCACGCCGCGGGCGTCGGCGAAGGAGTTCGTCAAGGAGAACGTCAACGTCGCGCGGCGCTTCGTCCAGGACCGGGTGACCCAGCGGTCGGGGATCGATCCGGACGAGCTCGCGCCCGGCGAGGGCGCGGTCGTGCGCGACGGCCTGCGCCAGGTCGCGGTGTCGCGTGCCGGCGACGGCACGCTGCAGCGCGTGTCTGCGCGGTGCACGCACATGGGCTGCATCGTGCGCTGGAACCCGGCCGAGCGCAGCTGGGACTGTCCGTGCCACGGCTCCCGGTTCGCCGCCGACGGCGCGGTGCTCGAGGGGCCCGCCGTGGACCGGCTCGAGCCGGAGTCCGGCGCCTGAACGTTCTGCGGCGGACGGCGGGCAACGTGGCGCGCTCAAGCTTGCCGCGCGTGCGCCGATACACCCCTCAGCGCGAGCCCACGTCGGACGGGCGCGGCTCACCAGCCGGACGGGAGAGGTCGACGGCTCTCGGCGCGCTGACTCCCCCCATGCCGTAGCGGCGGTGAGGCACATGGATGGTGCCTCACCGCTGTTTTTTTCAGGGACTCAGGTCTCGTCGCCGTGGGGGTCGGGGCGGCGCAGCCAGGCGCGGACCTCGCCAGCGGCGACGACAGGGTCGCCCGTCGTCGTGAACCCCATGACGGGCAGCTGCTCGTCCCGCACCGCCTGGCGCACCCAACCCGGGTCCACCTGGAGCCAGGCCGCCACTGCTGGCGGGTCCAGGAGCGCGTCGTCGTCCGGGTCGGCGGGCCGCACCGGCGCGAGGCTACCGGTGCCGGCCGGGCCGGTCACCGCGGGCGCCGCCGCCATCCTTGGTACGTATAGGTGGTACCACTTGGTACCTCCTTGTGGTACCGTCGGCACGTGGTGAACCCGTTCAACTACCAGGGGCCGGTGGCGGGGGAGAGCCTGATCGACCGGCGGCAGGAGCTGCACGACCTGCAGCGTGCCGGCGCCAATCGCGTAGCCGTCCGCCTCGCGGCACCCCGGCGGTTCGGCAAGACGAGCGTGCTGCGGGCGCACATCGCGCAGATGACCGAGGCCGGGCACCGGGCGGTGCTCGTCGACTTCTCCCGGGTGACGACCTACGCCGACGCGGTGGCGCGCCTCGCCGCGGCCTACTCGCGCCTGCCGGCCGACCCGACCGGCGCCGTGGCCCGCTGGGTGGCGCGCCTCGGGCTCACGATCGGCTCGGGTCCCGCCGCCCTGCATCTCGCCCCCCGGGCCGAGCTGCGCCCGCACGACGCCCAAGCGGCACTGCTCGAGCTGCTGGACCTGCCCCAGCGTCTCCACGACCACGACCAGGGCTTCACGCTCGTGTGCATGGACGAGTTCCAGGACCTGCTCGTTGCGGGCGACGGGCTCGACGGCCTGTTCCGGTCGGTCCTGCAGCACCAGGGCCACAGCGCGGCCTACGTCTACGCCGGCAGCCAGCCGTCGCTGATGCGCGCGCTGTTCGCCGACCGCGAGCGGCCGTTCTACGGCCAGGCCCGGCCGATGGAGCTCCCGCCGCTGCCGTTCGACGAGGCGCTGGCCGACCTCGAGGCGACCCTGCACCGGCACGGCCTCGACCCGCAGGGGCACGTGGCCGACCTGCTGCAGTTCACCGGCGGGCATCCGCAGCGGACCATCCTGGTGGCTCACCACCTCTACGACGCGCTGGAGGAGCAGGCCCTGCATCCGGTGCTCGTCGCGCTCGACCGGGCGTTGGGGGAGGCCGACGACGCGCTGCAGGCCACGTGGGACGGCCTCAACCGCGCCGAGCAGATCGTCACCGCAGCGGTCGCCGACGGCCGGCCCCCGACGGGACGCCGGCTGGCCGACGACCACCAGATGCCGCGCTCCACGCTGGCCAACGCCACCAACCGGCTGGTCGCCGACGGCCAGGTCCTGAGACGCGCGCCCGCGAGCCGCCAGGTGGCGCTCGTGGATCCGCTGCTGGGCGAGTGGCTGCGTCGCCGCAGCGCCCGGCTGTGAGCGTCGGCCCGGGGGCGGCGCGGCGGCGCCGCCCCCGGCCGGCACGCCCTACTTGCCGAACTTGAACCTCGCGGTGTGCGCCGTGCCGTCGGCCAGCGCGACGGTCAGCCGGCGGCAGGTGCCCGCCCACGCCTTCTCGGACTTCCAGACGTAGACGTAGTGGCCTGCGACCGGGTCGTAGGACAAGCTGCTGGAGCCGGCCGTCACGGTCTCCTCGACGGCGTCCACCGGGGCGCCGGCGTCACAGGAGATGGGCTGCGAGGTGGGCGATCCGACCCCCATGATGTCCAGGCCGTGGTCGGCCCCGACGCTGAACTTCACCGGGATCGCGCTGCCGGCCTTGGCGGCGTTGAGCACGTCGCCGGCGTCGACCGGCTGGAAGAACCCGTCGAAGTCGTACTCCAGCAGGTCCAGACCGACCGTACTCGCGACCGAGCAGTCGCCCACGTTGTCCACCCGTACGTGCACGGTGTACGTCCCCGACGCCGGCGCGGTGTAGGAGAAGGGCGTCCACGGCGTGCCGCCGGAGGCCCCGACGGCGGCGACGCTCGAGCTGAACAGCACGGTCTCACCGCCGCCGGCCGCGACGACCACCTTGACGCCGCCGCTGTCGTTGAAGGGCCAGTAGTCGCCGGTGACGAAGAACGCCTGGCCGCGGAGCACATCGCCCGCGGCGGCGGTGAACGTCTGCTCGAGGTACTGGCCGGGGCACGTGAGCGACTGGACGACGGCGAACGAGGACCCCAGCGGCGCGGTGTACGAGCCGTAGGACGACGTCACCGCCCCGGTGCCGCTCCAGCCCGCGGTCGTCCCGGTCTCGAAGCCGGGGTTGGTGAGCGTCATGGCCGCCGGGGCCGGAGCCGCGGCGCCGGCCAGCGCGGCGGCGCAGACGGTCAGGGTGGCCAGGGCAAAGCGCGACGACGGCATGTCGACTCCTCTGCTGCACGTGGGACGGAGAGATGGCAGCGCCCGGCGGACCGGCGGCAGCGCTCGGGGACGGAGACACGGGCGGCAGCGACCGACAGTGGACCTGTTGCCGTGTCGGGTCAAGGACCAGGACCTCGTCCATCCGTCGAGTCGCGCGCGGCCGGACGCATCATGATGCGCGATGGACTGATGCTAGGATGCGGACGTGCGGACCACCGTCGACCTCGATCCGGATGTCGACGCCCGCCTGCGGGCGCTGGCCCGGGAGAGGGGAGTGCCCCTCAAGGTGGTCATCAACGAGGTCCTGCGGGCCGGCGTCCATCCGTCGCGGTCGGCCGGCGACGAGTACGTCCTGCCGACGCGGCCGCTCGGTGTGCGGCCCGGCGTCGACATCGACAAAGCTCTCGCCCTGGCGGCCGATCTCGAGGACGAGGGGACGCTGCGCAAGCTCGAGCTGCGCAAGTGATCCTGCCCGACGTCAACCTCTTGCTCTACGCGGTCGACGAGACGTCCGCGCGCCACGCGCCCGCGCGGGCGTGGGCGCAGGAGGCGTTCGGCGGCCGCCACACGGTCGCGCTCGCCTGGACCGTCCTGCTGGCGTTCGTGCGCCTGACGACGCGCCCGCAGGTGATGGCGTCACCGATGACCGCGGGCGAGGCGCTCGACATCGTCGACGGCTGGCTGGCCCGGCCCAACGTCGTCGTGGTCCACCCGACCGATCGTCATGCGGCCGTGCTCCGGGAGCTGCTGACCCCGCTGGGGACCGGCGGCAACCTCACCGTCGACGCCCACCTCGCCGCCCTGGCGATCGAGCATGGGGCCGAGCTCTGCTCGAGCGATGCCGACTTCGGCCGCTTCTCCGGGCTGCGCTGGGTCGACCCGCTGCGCGTCTGACACGTGGCCCTCTGTGCAGGGCGGCACAGACGGGAATGCCCGTCGCCGCGCCGCGTCATGGCCAGTAGCGGGGCACGACCCCGGACCGACACCACCGGAGGAGCACAGATGATCACCATGCCGCACCGCGTCCGCACCGCCGTCGTCGCCGCCCTGGCCATGGGCGCGGCCGCGGCAGGAGCCGTCCCGGCCAGCGCCGCGTACTCGCGGCCGTCCAAGCTGCCCGGCGGCCAGAGCGCGTGCTCGCAAGGCGACACGTACTACATGAACAGCAGCGGCACGCAGCGCTTCCAGTACCGCAGCTGCGGCGACCGCGTCTGACGGCGCCGCCGGCGGGCCCGGTCACGCGGGCCCGCCGAACGTCACGCACGGAGGGCACCACCGTGCCTCCTGGCGACGCTCGATAATGGTGGTTATGACACCCGGAGGGGGCGCAGCGCGGCCGAGACGTCCGGGTCCGGTGGAGGCCTGCGACAGCGCCCCGCGCCCTCGGTACGGTCGGGCCATGCAGATCACGCGGCACGACGTCCCGGTCAGCGGCGGCAGCCTGGCGGCCTTCGAGATGGGCTCGGCGGTCGAGGGCGCGCCCGTGGTCATCGCGATGCACGGCATCACCGGCAACAGCCACTACTGGCTCGGCGTCGCGCGGGCGCTGGACGACGGCGTGCGGTTCGTCGCGCCCGATCTGCGGGGCCGCGGCGCCAGCCGGGATCTCGGCGGCCCGTTCGGCCAGGCGGCCCACGCGGCGGACGTGCTGGCCGTGCTGGACCACCTGGGCGCGGAGCGTGCGGTCGTCGCCGGGCACTCGCTGGGCGCGTACGTGACGGCGAGCGTGGCGGCCGAGCACCCCGACCGCGTCGCCGGCGCCGTCCTCGTCGACGGCGGCCTGCGGATCCCCGGCACCGAGGACGCGGACCCGCAGGCGTTCCTCGAGGCGTTCCTCGGCCCGACGCTCGCGCGGCTGTCGATGCGGTTCGCGTCGCTCGAGGCCTACCTGGAGTTCTGGCGCGCGCACCCCGCCTTCGCCGGCAAGGACATCGACGAGGAGGACCTCGTGGCGTTCGCGCGCCACGACCTGACCGGCGAGGCGCCCGAGCTGCGCTCGACCGTCGCCGAGCAGGCCGTCCGTGGCGACGCCGCCGAGTTGCACGCGGTCGGCGAGGCGGCCCGCCGGCTGTCGGTCCCGGCCGTGCTGCTCGTGGCGCCCCGAGGCCTGCAGGACAACCCCCAGCCGATGCAGCCGCTGGACGCCGCCGAGGCGTGGGCGGCCGCCGCACCCGACCAGCGCCGCGCCGTGCTGGTGCCCGACACCAACCACTACACGATCGTGCTCGGACCCGGGCGCGAGGCGGTCGCGCAGGCGATCCAGCGCGCCGCGGCAGCACCGCCTGCCATCGCCTGATCGCGGCCCAGCGCGCCTACGGCCAGCGGCCGTCGCGCGGCGTGAGATCCAGCGCGCCGCCCGGCCGGCACTCCTGGTGCTGATAGCGGGCGGGCATCAGGTGGTAGCTCGTGCGGTGCTGCAGCGCGGCGAGCGCCTGGGCGGCCGCCGGGTCGGCCCCGAGCGCCACGGCGACCTGGGCCATCGCCTGCAGCGCGCGGCACTCGGCGACGTCCTCGGCCAGGATCCCGGCCAGGTGCTGGGACTCGTGCGCGAGGACGTCGACCGCCCGCGCGAGCTCGTCGGCACGCGCGTCGCAGAGCCCGGCGCGCGCGACGCACGCGAGGTCCGCCGCAGCGTCGCCGTCGAGGAGGCGGCGCAGCGCCGCGCACGGCCCCTTCTCGAGCCACGCCTCGTCCCCGGGCGTGCCCTCGGCCGAGAACTCCACGTGGCCCGAGGTCACCGAGAAGCCCGCGAACGTGCGGCGCAGGACGCCCGGACAGCGCACGCGGACGTCGCGGCCGGCGATCTGCCCGGCGACGGCGCCGGCGCGGCGCTCGAGCTCGAGCCGGTCCTGGCGCGCCGTCCAGCCCCAGACCATCAGCGCCAGCGCCAGGGCGCCGGCCGCGAGCGCCCACGACGACGGACGGCGGGCGGGCGACGACATGCCAGGGAGATCGGCACGCCGGGGGGCGCCTGCACCCGGCCGGACAGGTGTCGGCCCGTGGCCGCCGGGTCCGTCCCCTGTCCTGTGCGGCTCGGGCGCCGCGCCGGGTACGCGTCGGGCATGTCCGCGGTGCAGGAACGGCAGGCCCCGACCAGGCACGCGCCCGTCGTGCGGCCGGCGCTCCTGCGCACCGCCGACGCGTTGCGCCTCGTCCTGCTGGCGGGCCTGGCCGCCGGGATCGTCGCCGGCGACGGCAAGGCCATCGTGGTCCTCGGCGCCGGCGCGACCGCCGCGCTGGTGCTCCGCTTCGCGATGCTGCCCGCCGTCTACGACCTGACGGTCGTCGCCGCCCTCGTGCTGCAGTGCGGCGGCGAGGCGCTGGGGCTGTACGACGCCTGGGGCGGCTTCGACACGCTGGTGCACGTCACGCTGCCGGCGCTCACCGCACCGGCCGCGTACCTGGCGCTCGCACGGCTCGAGGTCGTGCGCGACCTGCGCGACCCGCACGACGACCTCGCGGGGCGCGGCGACGTCGGCGTCTTCGTCGTCACCGCGTGCGTCGGCCTCGCGATCGGCGGCGTGTGGGAGCTGGCCGAGGGGCTCTCCGACGGACTCGCCGGCTCGTCGCTGCAGGAGTCCGTGGGCGACACGAACCGCGACCTGCTGGCCGACGGCATCGGCTCCATGCTCGGCGCCGCAGGGCTCGTCGCCTGGTCGCGCCTGGGCCCCGGGACGGTGGCACGCACCCGCGACGGCCGCGAGCTGCAGGACGCCTGACGGGCTGCCAAGGCGCCGACGCAGGCTCCCACAGGGTGTGCGCGGCGCGGCGCCGGGCACGCAGATCCCATGGCTGCCATGCCCCTCACCGTCATCATCGGTCTCCTGATCGTCGCGATCGCGTTCCCGATCGTGGGCGGTGCCGAGCTGCTCGTCGTCAGCGCCGTCATCGTGCTCGGCGCGGTCGTTTTCGTCGTCATCCAGCGCGGCGTGGATCGCCGCGTCGGCGACCGCGAGCGCGAGACCGACCAGCTGGCCAACCGGCCATCGTAGGCGCGCCGGCGCCCGCGCGCCGGGCAGGTACCGGCCATGCGCACGATCTGGATCGTCCTCGCGGCCTATGCGGTCCTCTACGCCCTCACGGCCATCCTCACCGGGGACGGCGCCGTCGTGGTCGCCGGGCTCCTCGTCGGGCTCGTCATCCTCCTGCCGGCCACCGTCCTGACGCTCCGCGCGCAGCGGACGCCGGCCGGGCGCCGGCCGCTGGGCGAGCGCCGATAGGCGGTCAGCCCGGCAGCAGCGCCGGGCGCGGATCGATCACCGCGCCGCGCAGGCGCGCCTCGAAGTGCAGGTGGGGTCCGGTCACGCGACCGCTGGCGCCGCTGCGGCCCAACAGTGCGCCGGCCGCCACGGCCTGCCCGCGCCGCGCGTCCAGGTGCGACAGATGCGCGTACCAGGTGCTCAGCGCGCTGGGGTGCGCCACGACGACCAGGCGCCCGTAGCCGCCGCTGTCCCAGCCGGCGAACGCGACGCGGCCGTGATGCGCCGCGCGCACGGGCGCGCCCGTCCAGACCGGGAAGTCGACCCCGCTGTGGAACCGGGCGCCGCGTGGGCCGAAGCGGTCCGTCATCCCCAGCGCGACCGGGCTGCGCAGCGCGATCGGCGACCGGGCGGGCGGCCGGCGCAGGGAGCGCTGGGTGGCGCGGCCCGCCAGCCCGTCGGCGGCCACGCCGGCCCAGCGCTGGTACCGGCGCAACGCCGCGCGCGTGCGCTCACCGAAGCCGCCGTCGAACGGGCCCGACGGAAACCCGCGACTCGCGAGCAGGAACTGCAGCACCACCACGTCCCAGCCGCGGGCGGCCGGGCCGATCGTGCGTGAGCCCCATGCGGGCCGGCCACGGCGCCCGAGCACGCGGCGCGTGGCGGGGCCCGCCACCCCGTCGGGCGTGAGCCCCCGGCGGCGCTGCAGCGCCCGCACGGCCCGTGCGGTGGCCGGACCGCGCACGCCGTCGACCGTGCCGTGGTAGGTCCCGACCGCCCGCAGCGCGACCTGCAGCGCGGCCACGTCCCCGCTGACGCGCGCCCCGGCGCCGGCAGGCGCGATGGCGGCCAGGCCCAGGACGGAGGCGACCAGGAGCGCGAAGCGGCGCACTGCACCAGCTTCCTGACCGGCGCGCGGCGGACGCAAGCGCCTGCACGGGGTCGTGCAGACGCCTGGCTGCGTGTCAGGCGGTGGCCCGCCGGCGCGCGAGCTCGGCGCCCAGGTCGAACGCGCGCATGTCGCGGTCGCTGGGCAGCTTTGCCAGCACCTCACGGATGACGGCCACGACATCGCGCTCGTCGTGGCCGAAGTCGTCGAGCAAGGACCGCAGCGCGGTGTGGGTCACCTTGAGCTGCGCGGGCGTGAGCTCCAGCCGGTACGCGATGTCGTCCGGACCGATCAGCGTGTCGCTCATCGTGGCTGCCTCCAACCGAGTTCGTGGCATATGCATCATACCGCGGCGCAGCCCTCTCGCCCAGGCGGGCGGGGCGGCGCCCCGCCCGTTGTCGCGGCCCTCAGTGGTGCGCCGGCTCCATCACCTCCGCGCTGGCGCGGGAGACCAGGACCTCGCCCCCGATGACGCCGAGGCGCTCGACGTGGATGTCGGCGAGCTCGTCGGCCACCCACTCGGCGGCCAGCTCGTTGGACGCCTCCGCCTGCTCGCGCTCGCGGAAGACGGCGATCGCGGCGACGGCGCGCTCCCCGGTCCGCACCACCTGGTAGGAGACGAAGCCCGGCTCCCTGGCGAACGTGTCGGCCAGGTCGCGGTCCACGCGATGAGCGAGCGCGTCGATCGACCCTTCGTCGACGCGGTACGTCCGGATGCTCAGATACATCGCACCCTCCTCTGGGTGTGTGGTGTCGCGCGAGCCTACGCCCGGCCCAGGGCCGGGGCAATGCGACGAACGTGGAGCCGCTCAGGCGGTGGCCATGGCGTGCTCGAACTCCACGATGAGCTCGGCCACGGTCTCCGGGTCCTCGAGCGCGACCGAGTGGCCGACGCGCTCGACGATCTCCAGGCGCGCGCCCGGGACCGCCTCGGCGATGGCCCGCGACTGCGCGACGGTGTAGGCGTGGTCCTCGGCGCCCGCGAGCACCAGGAGCGGCACCCGGATGCTGGCCAGCTCGTCCTCGACCCCACGGCGATGCACCACCTGCCACGCGGCGTCCGCGATGTCCGGCCCCAGCGCGGCCAGCTGGTCGCGCACCGCCGCCAGCAGCGGCGCGCGCGACGGCTCGGCCATGGTGGTGTCACCGACCATGATGTGGGTGACGACGTCCAGGACGGGTTCGACGCCGCCCTCCCCCAGCGACTGCACCAGCGGGTCGAACTCGGCGATGCGCTCCTCCGAACCGGCCGCGGAGCCGGCCACGATGGCGGCGCCGACCAGATCCGGCCGGCGGGCGGCGAGGCGCAGGGCGACGAAGCCGCCCATCGAGTTGCCCAGGACGGTGCAGCGCCCGAGTCCCAGCTCCTGGATGAGCGCCGCGGCGTCGTCGGCCAGCGTGTCCATGTCGAGTTCCTCCCGCGGCGCCCGGGCGCTCGCGCCCTGGCCGCGGTGGTCGTAGCGCACCACCCGGAAGCGGTCGGTCAACAGCCGCGTCAGCGGGTCGAACATGCGGTGGTCGAAGAACAGCGAGTGGCTGAGCAGCAGCGCGGGCGCGTCGCGCGGGCCGCCCTCCTCGACGTTGAGGGTGGTTCCCCGCAGCTCGATGGTCGGCATGGCGGGACGCTACCCGCTGGACGTCATCCCAGGGGGACGAGCACGAGCGTCAGCGCGCCGCAGTCCAGGCGCGCCGGGGTCCCGCGGCGCAGCTCGCCGTGCAGCGCGTTGCGCTCGGGGTCCAGCGGGTGCACCCCCAGGCGGGCGTGGCCGGCGCGCGACGCAGCGGCTCGCAGCGCGCGCTCGGCCTGGTGCTCGGAGAGCCGCCAGCCCGCGGCCAGCAGGCTCGGGCCCTGCCACAGCTCCCAGCGCCAGCGCCGGAAGCCGACACGGCCCGGCGGCAGCAGCTGCAACCGGTAGCCGAACTCGGCGTCGTCCTCGACCGTGTGCACGACCCGGCCCAGCGTACCGCCGCGCTGACGCACCGGGTTTCCGGATGTCAGGCGGTGGGCAGGGGACAGCCAGTCGATCCACAAGGGGAGCACTTCGTGCTGGATGAACGAGGCAGGACGCCGCGTCGCAAGCTCGCCGCTGCGGCGACAACGACATTGGCGACCGGTATCGCCGTACTGGGGCTGCTGCCGCTGGCCGGCAACGCCGGCGGCCCGCGGCCGCTGGAGGACCGGCGCCTGGACGAGGCGCTGCAGCAGGTGGGCCGCACCGTCGACGAGGTCGTCGCCCGAACCACCGCACCGGTGCGCAAGGCCGCCCAGCCGGCCGCCCGCGCGGTGAACGCCGCGAGCGCCCCGCCGGCCGCGGCCCGCCAGGCGCAGGACCCGCTGACCGAGCCGCCGCTGCACGGCGCCAACCCGCACGGCCAGGGCTCGGTCGCGGTGATCGACATCGACCCGCGGACCCAGCGTCCGCTGGCCGGCGACCCGGACGGGTCGGAGACCGGCGAGGAGGTCGTCGTCGGCCGCGCCCGCGGCGAGCAGCAGGCCGACGGCACCTACCACGGGCACATCACCATCGCCGCGCTGTTCGGCAACGAGATCGTCGGCGTCGACACGACGCCGGGCCAGTCGCGCACCGGCCCGCTGGACCCGATCCAGCAGAACCTGCTCACCCCCATCTGCCAGGGCAGCGGCAACAACGTGTGCCTGTCGCTCGTGCGCGCCGACAGCGCGACGACCGCGCAGGGCTCGACCAACCGCTTCTCCACCGCGCGGGCCACCCTCGGCGGCCCGGGCGGCATCGACGTCGGCGCCGCCGAGTCCAACGGCGACATCTCCGACGACGGCCAGTGCCAGACCTCGCGCGGGTCGACCACGGTGGCCAGCGCCAACGCCGGCGGCCAGGCGGTGGCCGGGCTGTCGCGCTCCGCCACGGAGTCCAAGGCGTGCAAGGGCCAGGCGCCGCAGCAGACGAACTCCTCCGCCGTGCTCGAGCTGGGCGGGACCGCCGTGCCGATCCCGGCCGCAGGCTGCGGTACCGGCGCCCCGGACACCGTGACCGGCATCCCGACGCTGCTGCCGATCGTCTGCGGCGCCGACGAGACCAACGACAGCCAGGCGACCGCGCCGCACGGCGTGCGTGAGGCGCTGACGATCTTCACGCTCGCCACGCCGACCACGTCGCTGCTGCGGACCTCCACCGCGGCCTCCGAGTCGCGCGCGCAGGCGCCGCCGTCGCAGTGCACCGACGGCAAGGACAACGACGGCGACGGCGTGGCCGACAGCGCCGACCCGGGCTGCCACAGCGACGGCAACCCGAACAACCCCAACTCGTTCGTGCCGGCCGACGAGGACGAGACCGACGCCCGCAGGCCGGGCGGCGGGCAGGAGGGTGCGGAGGAGCGCGCCGGGCGCGAGCAGTGCTCCGACGGGCGCGACAACGACGGCGACGGCCTGATCGACGCGCGCGACCCGGGCTGCCACACCGACGGCAACGCCAACAACCCGGCGTCCTACGACCCCGACGACGACAACGAGGGCGGCGGCGCCGGCGGCCCGCAGTGCTCCGACGGCCGCGACAACGACGGCGACGGCCGCGTCGACGCGCGCGACCCGGGCTGCCACACCGACGGCAACGCCGACAACCCGGCGTCCTACGACCCCGACGACGACTCCGAGGCCGACGGCGCCGGAGCGGTGGCCGGCGACCGGGCCGACCGCGAACTGCCGTTCACGGGCACGAACGTGCTGCTGCTGCTGCTGGCAGGCGTGGCGCTGGTCGGCGCCGGTCTGGCCCTGCGGCGTCCGGCGCTTGGCGCACGCTGAGCGGCGATGGCGTGACCGCAGCTCCCTGGCGCTCCTGGGCGCCGGGGGGCTGCTGGTCGTCGCGGCGGCGGCGGCGCTCGTCCTCGGCCTGACGGGTGCCGGCGGCGACGACGATCCCCCAGCGGGTCGCGCCGCCCCCGCCGGGAAGCTGCTCGACAGCGCCCGGTTCGGCATCCGGCTGCGCCATCCCGACAGCTGGCGCAGGCGCCCCGGCGGACGGGCGATCCGGCTGGTGAGCGGTGACCGGCGGGTGGGCCTGACGATCACCACGGCGGCGGCGCGCCCGGCGGTCGCCGAGGTGCGCCCGCAGCTCGAGCGCAGCGTCCTGCGCACCCTCGACGGCGCGCGGGTCATCGACCGCGGCGCCGGGCGCGTCGGCGGGCGCCCGGCGCGCCTGACGGCGATCCGCGCGCGCAACGAGCGGCGGGAGGTCGTGGACGCGCTGGCCATCACGGTGGCCAGCCGCTACCGCACCTACGCGATCGTGGCGTTCGGCAGCCCGGCGGCCGCGCAGGCGGTGCTGCGCGAGGCGCGCGCGGTGCTGGACTCCGTGCGCTTCAGGCGTCCCGGGCGCCGCTGAGCGCCGCCTGCGGCGCGGCGGCTGCCAGGCCGAAGGCCTCGGCCAGCAGCTCGTAGGACCGCCGGCGCGCCGCGTGGTCGTAGGTGATGGTGACCACGATGACCTCGCGCGCGCCGTACGCGTCGGCGAGCTCCTCGACCCGCGCGCGGACGTGCGCGGGGTCCCCCACGATCGCGCGTCGCGAGCGGGCGTTGATGCCGTGGCGCTCGAGGTAGGGCACGGCGGTCTCCGGTGGAGGGACCGCGATGAGCCGGCCCCGGCGCAGCAGCGAGAAGGCCATCCGGTGCGAGGAGGCCAGGCGCTGGGCCTCCTCGTCGGTCTCGGCGCACAGCACCCAGGCGGCGACGGCCACCTCGGGATCGTCGAGGCCGCGCGCCGGCACGAAGTCGCTGCGGTAGGCGGCGGCGATCGCCGCGTTGCCCGGGTTGATGAAGTCGGCGAAGGCGTAGGGCAACCCGAGGCCGGCCGCCCAGACGGCCGACTGCGGCGAGGAGCCCAGCAGCCACGGGCGGGGGGCGTGCGGGCGACCGGGCAGCGTGGCGGGGAGGCGGGCGAACGGATGGTCGGCGGGCAGATCGTCCTCGAGGTGGGCCAGCAGCTCGGCCAGCTGCTGCTCGAAGTCGTCGGGGGCCGCCTGGCGGCGGTCGCGCTGCAGGGCGAACGTGGTCAGCGGGTCCGTCCCGGACGCGCGGCCGAGGCCGAGGTCGATCCGGTCGGGGAACAGCCCGGCCAGGAGGCTGAACGCCTCGGCGACCTTGAACGGGCTGTAGTGGGGCAGCATGACCCCGCCGCTGCCGACGCGGATGCGCTGCGTGGCGGCGGCGATCGGGCCGATGAGGACTTCCGGCGCCGGCCCGGCGAGCATCGGCCCGCCGTGGTGCTCGGCCACCCAGTAGCGGTGGAAGCCGAGACGGTCGGCCAGGCGGGCCAGGTCAACCGTGTCGTGCAGCGCCTGGGCGCCGGTCTTGCCCTCGGCGATCGGCGACTGGTCCAGGACGCTCAGGCGCAGCACCCAGCCGAAGCTAGCAAGGGCATCTGGCAGGATCGGGCCGTGGGGTTCCGCGGCTTCCCGCCCGAGGCGCTCGTCTTCCTGCGCGACCTCGAGGCCAACAACGACCGGGAGTGGTTCAAGGCCAACAAGGCGCGCCACGCCGAGCACGTGGTCGCGCCGATGCAGGCGCTGGCCGGCGACCTCGCCCATCTCGGCCCGCCGCACCTCTTCCGCCCCTACAACGACACGCGCTTCCACAACCGGCCGCCCATCAAGGAGCAGCAGGGCATGGTGCTCGGCCATGGCCTCGGCGCCGCCTGGTACGTGGAGCTCTCCCTCGACGGGTTGTTCGTGGCGGCCGGGATGTGGCGCCCCGCGCCCGACCAGGTCGAGCGCTTTCGCCAGGCCGTCGACGACGGCCGCCGGGCGGGCGCGCTGCGCCGGGCGCTCAGCGCCGCCGGCAAGGCCGGGCTCGCGCTCGGCGAGCCGGACCTCAAGCGCGTCCCGCGCGGCTGGCCGCCCGACCACCCATGCGGCGAGCTGCTGCGCCACAAGAGCGTCGTCGTCAGCGAGCGCCACGAGCTGGGCGAGTGGCTGCACACCCCGGCGTGCGGCGAGCGCATCCGCACCCAGTTCGACGCCGCCGCCCCGCTCGTGCGCTGGCTGCGCGAGCAGGTCGGCCCGTCGCAGCGCCCCGCGCGCTGACGGCCTCGTAGGGTGCGGGGACGTCCATGCGCCACGAGCTGCGTCCCCTCTTCGACCGCGTCGTCATCAAGGAGCTCGAGCCCGACCGCGTACGGCGGTCCGGGCTCGTCGTGCCGCCCGGATCGCACGAGCCCCCGCCCCACCACGGCATCGTCCTCGCGGTCGGGCCCGGCATCGACTGGTGGGAGGCCGCCGGGGTGCGCATGCCAGTGACGGTCGGCGACCATGTGGTGTTCCCGGCGAGCGCCGGATCGTGGGTGGACGTCGACGAGGAGCGCCTGCTCGTCTGCCGCGTGACGGATCTGCTGGGGGTGCTCGAGCCGACGGCCGACCCGGACCGCGCCGGCGACGAGCGCTAACCCGCGCGCAGCAGCGCGACGATCCGGTCCAGGGCCTCGTCGAGGTCGGCGTCGGGCAGGGCCAGGGACAGCCGCACCCAGCCGGCGCCGCGCGCGCCGAAGCCCTCCCCCGGCGCGACCGCGACGCGGGCGCGCTCGAGCAGCGCGGCGGCGCCCAGGCCGTCCGGGGGGCGCCACCAGGCGTAGAAGGAGCCCTCGGGCGCGTCGATCGCGGCGCCCGCGGCACGCAGGGCGGCGACGAGGCGGTCGCGGCGCGCGAGGTAGGTGGCGTGTCGCGCGCGCACATCGGCGCCGTCGGCGCGCAGCGCGGCCTCCAGCCCGCGCTGGATGCCGGTCCACACGCCAGCCGCCAGGTGGTCGAGCAGGTCCTTGACGCGGCCGACGACCTCCGCGGCACCGACGAGGAACCCGATCCGCCAACCCGCCATGCCGTGGACCTTGGAGGCCGACCACAGCTCGACGGCGACCTCCCGGGCGCCGTCGACCTCGAGCACCGAGCGGCCGCGGCGCCCGTCGAAGGCGAGAAACCCGTAGGCCAGGTCGTGCAGCAGCCAGGACCCGCGCTCGTCCGCGCGCCCGACGGCCGCTTCGAGCGTGCCGGGCGCCGCGCAGACCGCGCAGGGGTTGGACGGGAAGTTCAGGACGCAGAGCGCCTCGCGCACGCCGTCGGCCGTCGCCCAGTCGGGCTGCCAGCCGGCCGTCGCGTCGAGCCCGAGCGCCGCCGGCCGGGCCCCGGCCAGCGCGACCCCCGAGTGGTAGTCGGGATAGCCGGGGTCGGGCAGCAGCACCGCGTCGCCGGGGCCGGCGGTCGCCAGGACGGCGAGCATGATCGCGGTCTTCGTGCCGGGGACGACGGCGACCTCGGTGTCCGGGTCGAGCGCCACAGCGTGGTCGGCGGCGTAGCGCGCGGCGAGCGCCTCGCGCAGCGACGCGGCGCCCTGGAACGCCGGATAGCCATGGACGGCCGGCGTCGCGGTCTCGTGCGCCGCCGCGCGCAGCGCCTCGATGGCGGCAGCGGGCGGCGGAAGGTCCGGGTTGCCCCGGCCGAGGTCGATGACGCGCGGGCCCGGGCGCCGGCGGGCCGCGGCGACGGCGGCGAGCATCCCGGCGAAGAACTGCTCGGGGAGCCGGCCGAGCATCGGCGGGGCGGGACGGTGGGCGCTCACCCGAGCGCGTGGCGGACGCGGTCACGGGCCTCCGCGTAGGCGAGCGCCTCGTAGGTCACGACCGCCACCGCGATCGCGGTCACGACGGCCAGGGCGACGAGCGCCTCGACCTCCGACGCCACCGGCGCGAACACCGCGAGCGCGACGACGGCGGTGAGGCGCGGGCGGCTCAGGCTGCGCACGTTGCGCAGGCGGAAGCCGATGTGGCCGGCGTGGTACAGCGCGACGCCGCCGCACAGGCAGGCCGCGGGCATCGCCTTCAGCGGCTCGTCGAAGTCGCCGAGCGTCTTCTTGACGCCCAGGGCCAGCAGCACGATGCCGGCGATCATCGGGAAGTGCAGGTAGGAGTAGGAGTCGCGGGCCATCTCACCCCGCTCGGCTCCCTGTGCCTGCGCGAGCCGGCGCTCGGCCACGATCGCGACGACGTCGAAGTAGGCCCACCACAGCGCCGCCACGAGCGCGATGCCCAGCAGCGCGGCGACGATCGTGCCCGCGTCCAGCCCCGCCGCCTCGGCGCCCACGCCCAGCGCGACGATCGACTCCCCCAGCGCCACGATGACGATGAGCGCGTGGCGTTCTGCGAAGTGGCCGGCATGCACGCGCCAGGCGCCGCCGCCGCGGGTGCTCAGCCACCCGCCCGACACGTCGATCACGAGCGCCAGCGCCCACACCGCGCCCTGCGCGGTCCCGTCCAGGGCGGTGGCGCCCAGGATGAGCAGCGGGCCGACGGCAGAGGTGACCGCCAGCCGCCCGACCGCTGCGCGGACCTGCGGGTCGTCGGGCTCGGCGCGCCACAGGACGAGCGTCTGGAGCTGGCGCACCAGGAGGTAGCCGACGGCGAAGACGACGGCGTCGTCGCCGAAGGCCCCGGGCACCGCGAGCGCGACGACGAGCATGACCGCCATGGCGGCGAAGAGCGCGACGCGCGCGAGCCCCTCGTCGGAGGCCAGCCGGTTGGTCACCCAGGCGTAGCCGACCCACGTCCACCACAGCGTCCCGAGCACGAGCATGCCCCGCGCCAGGCCCTCCCACGTGGGGTCGGCGGCGAGCGCGGCGGTGACCTGGGTGAGCGCGAAGACGAAGACGAGGTCGAAGAACAGCTCCAGGGGCGTGACCCGCTGGTCGGGCTCGTGCTCGTGCCCGTCCGGCGGGCGCAGCCCGGCGGTGGCGGCCGTGGCGCTCATCAGCCGGGCACCCTATCCGCGGTCGGGATACCCACCCGCGAGGCCGGGGGGCGGACCATCCGAACGCGTGGTCGGGCACACTGCCGGTCGTGCTGGTCTGCCGCCGCCGTCCGGGCCTCCGGGTCGCCCTCCTCGCTGCCGCCGTGCTGCCGGCAGCCGTGCCCGCCCCGGCGGCCGGCGCGCCTGCGCGCGCGCTCGAGACGATCGTGCAGGACGATGCGCTGCTGCTGCACCGCCCCGCTGCGGAGGTCCGGGCGACCGCGCAGCGCCTGCGCGCGCTCGGCGCCGACCGCGTCCGCCTGACGGCCAGCTGGTCGTCGCTGGCCCCGGCCGCCGACGGCCCGACGCGTCCGGAGTTCGACGCCCGCGACCCCGCCGCCTACGAGCAGCCGCGCTGGGCGGGCCTCGACGAGGCCGTCCGCGCCGCGACCGCCGCCGGGCTGCGCGTCATGGTCGACGTCGGGTTCTGGGCACCGCGCTGGGCCGCCGACCCGACCGACGAGCCCCGGGCGCGCACGAACGTCGCGCCGGCGCACTTCGCCGACTTCGCCGTCGCGGTCGCGCGGCGCTACAGCGGGTCGTTCACCCCGCCGGCGCCGCCGCCGGGCCAGGCTGCCCCCGCGCCGTCGCAGGACGCCTCGTTCCTCGAGATGCTGCTGGGCGGCGGGCCGCAGCGCCAGGCCGGCCCGGCGGGCGCCGCGGCCGCCGGGCCGCTGCCGCGCGCCGACGTCCTGACCCTCTGGAACGAGCCCAACCACAGCGGCTTCCTGACACCCACGTGGGAGAAGCGCGGATCGCGCTGGGAGCCGGCCAGCCCCCACGCCTACCGCGCGATGACCCAGGCGGCCTACCCCGCCGTCAAGGCCGCGCGCAGCGACGTGACCGTCCTCGTCGGCGGCACCTCGGCCACCGGCGGCACGAGCGGCCGGGCGCCGGTCCCGCCGCTGCGCTTCCTGCGCGAGATGGCCTGCGTGGACCGCAGGCTCCGAGCGCTGCGCAGCCCACGCTGCGCCGGGTTCCGCCGCGTGGCGGGCGACGGGTGGGCCCATCACCCCTACGGCCTGACGGGCACGCCGCGCAGCTCCGGGCTGCCGTTCCAGCCGGACGCCGTCTACGTCGGCGATCTGCGCCGGCTGAAGACGACGCTCGACCGCCTCGCGGCGCGCGGGCGGATCGCCGGCGGCCTGCGGAATCTGTGGCTGACCGAGATGGGCTGGGAGACGCTCGAGGGCGGGCCGCCGCGCGGCGTCTCGCAGGCGCGCCAGGCGCAGTACCTGACGTGGAGCGAGCACGAGGCCTCCCGCGTCCCGGGCGTGCGCTCCTTCGCGCAGTTCCTGCTGCGCGACGTGCCGCCGGCGCGGACGGCGCAGAGCGGCAGCGCGCGGCGCCCCCTGGGGCAGTTCACGAGCGGCCTCGAGCTGGCCGACGGCACGCCGAAGCAGTCGGCGGCGGCGTTCCGGGCGGGGGTCTTCGTCGAGTCGCGCCCGCGCCGGCGCGCCGTGGCCTGGGTGCGGTTGCGCCTCGGCGGCGGCCAGGCGCAGGTCGCGCTGCAGCGCCGTGCCGACCGGGGCGCATGGCGCACCGTCAAGCGGCTGCGCATGGCGGCGTCCGGCGCGCGCTCCGTCACGGTGCCCTCGGTCGCGGGCGCGCGCTGGCGCGTCGTCGCTATGCCCGCGGCCCGCGAGCCGGTCACGGGCGTCGAGGTGCCGACCGTCGCGCCGGCCCGGCGCCGGTAGCGCGCCGGGTCAGCGGCGGTCGACGAACAACGTCTGCTGGGCGGTGCCCAGCTCGCCGGCGGCGTCCCACAGGCGCGAGATCGCGACGCCGCTGCCGCCGCGGTCCAGCAGCGTCCGGGAGTCCAGCAGGACCCACTCGCCCGCGGGCGGGCGCAGGAGGCTGACCGTGAGGTCGGTGTTGACGAACAGGGCGTCCCAGTCGAGTTCGCTGCTCACGCCGTTGCCGAAGTCGGCGGCGGCCACCGCCCGCTGCAGCGGGCTGACCGGCTCGTCGTCGACGAAGGGCCGCGCCGGGCGAAACCACGCGTGCCCCGGACCGGGCAGGTGGATGGCGCCTTCGAGGAAGCGGATGTCCATGCCCGTGAGGTGAAAGCCCTCGTGCTCGGGGCCGGCCCCGCCCGGGTAGTGCGGCGCCACGCCCGTCTCCGGGCCGGCGAACGGCGTCGCGGTCTCCTGCGCGCCGCGGCCGCGCAGGTCGACGTCACCCTCGCGCAGGCGCACCGCGCGGGCCCGGACCAGCACCTTGCCATCCCCGGAGCTGAGCGTCGCCTCACACAGCTGCAGCCGGGGCCCGCCGCGCAGGACCTCGGCCTGCACCTGCAGGGGCGCCGCCGGGACCGCCCCCAGGAACTCCATCGTGATCCGGCAGGTGCGCATCGCGACCGGCGCCTCCAGCGCCTCCACCGCGCGCGCCACGAGGACGGCCGGAGCCCCGCCGTGCAGCTGCCCGACGTCCCAGGGCCCGACAGCATGGGCGGTCGGCACGAACAGGGACCCTTCGCGGCGGAAGACGGGCTCGGTCACCGGCCGCACCCTACGGGGCGCGGCGCAGCTCCTGGCGGATGACGAGGCGCAGGCCCGACCAGGTCGCATCGATGGCGCACACCTTGGTGTCGACCAGGCCGGTGGGCAGGGCGACCTCGCGGATGACGCCCTCCGTGACGTCGGTCGCCACGCCGGACGCGCGCTTCGGCCAGGCCACCCACAGCATGCCGTCGGGGGCGATCGACGCTCGCAGCGCGTCCAGGCGGCGCGCCAGATCCACGCGGCGGGTCACGAAGACCAGCACCAGGTCGAACGAGCCGCCCAGGCGCCGCGTGAGCCGGACCCCCTCGGGCAGCGCCCCGAGCACATCGTCGAAGCCGTGGGGCGCGGCCAGCAGCGCGGCGCGCATGTCCGGCTTGAAGCCGAGCTTGCGCGGCAAGGGCGTGCCGGAGTAGCCGGCGGCGGTCACGAGGCCGCGAGTTCGGGCGGCAGCTCGTCGCGCGAGGCGACGCCGAGCTTCTGGTAGACGCGGCCGAGGTGGCTCTCGACGGTACGCAGCGTGACGAACAGCGCCTGCGCGATCTGGCGGTTGGTCATCCCCTCCGCCGCCATGGCGGCGACCCGGCGCTCGGTGGCCGTCAGGGCGTCCACGCCGGTGCGCATGACGCGCCGCGGCCGTGCGCCCGTGGCCAGCAGCTCCTCGCGCGCCCGCGCGACCAGCGGCGCGGCACCGCACAAGTGCGCGAGCTCCATGCCCGCGTGCAGCGGCTCGCGCGCGTCACGGCGCGCCCGCGCCCGCCGCAGCGCCGCCCCCAGCTCCACGAGCGTCTCGGCCTGCTCGAGCCGCCACGCCGAGCCGTCGAGCACCGCGAGGCTCTCCTCGAGCAGGGTCCGGCCGGCGTCGCCGGACTCCACGAGTCCCAGGACCCGCAGCGCGCGCCCGACCGGTCCGGGAGCACCCCAGCGGCGGGCCAGCTCGAGCTCCTCGCGGGCGAGGGCTCGCGCGTCCCCGGGCGCCACGGCGCCGCTGCCCGCCAGCAACGACCGGTACGGGAAGACGGCCGGCGCCTGTGCCCGCCAGCGCTGCTCGCGCCGCGCGAGCTCCTGCAGCTCCGCCGCGCCCGCGGCGCGGTCGCCACGGGCCAGCCGCAGCCGTGCGCGGGCGAAGAGCACGAAGTTCAGCATCAGCGTGTCGGGGATCTCCCCGTCCAGCCCGGCCGTCCGCAACGCCTCCGCGGCCTCGCCGAGCTGGCCCTGGGCGACGAGCGCCTCGACCAGCGGGCCGTGGGCCATGCGGCCGATCTGGTAGCCGGCGTCCGACGCCGCGGCGATCGCCGTGCGCGCCTCGCTCTCCGCATCCCGCAGCCGGCCCTGGCGCAGGCGCAGCAGCGACCGCATGCAGGAGCCGCGGGCGAAGCCGATGACCGAGCCCCGCCGGCGCACGTCCTCCAGCGCGGCGTCCCAGACGGCCTCCGCCGCCGGGAAGTCGCCGGCGATGATGAGCGCGAACCCGGCGTCCAGCACGAGGCCGGAGTCGGCGGTCAGCTGCTCGATGAGCCCGCCGTCCAGCGCGCTGCGCGCGTGCTCGGCGGTCTGCGCCGCCGTGCCGCCGCGCAGGACCTGCTCGTGGGCCAGGGTGGCGCGCAGCATCCGCCCGCCCGGCGTGCCCTCCGGCGCGTCGCGCGCGGCCTCGGCGGCCGCGGTCACCGAGAGCGCGACGGTCCGCCGGTCCAGGCGCGCAGCGCAGATGAGCTCCGCTTCGAGGCCCCGGGCCAGGTCGGCGTCGGCCCGGCGCGCGAGCGCGACGGCCTCCTGGAGGACCTCCACGGCCTCCTCGTAGCGGCCCGGCGCGATGAGGGCCACCGCCAGGTCGTGCGCGAGCTGCGCCTGCTCGGCGGGCGCCGTGGTGGCGGCGAGCGCCGCCCGGAGGTGCGCCGCGGCCTCGTCGGGCAGGGCGGCGCGGACCTCCGCCCGCCCGAGCTCGGCCAGCACGGCCGGCCGCTCGTCGGCCGCCGGCGGCTCGTCGAGCGCGCGGCGCAGGTAGCGCACCGCTGCTTCGGGCGCTCCGCGGCGCAGCGACCGCGCCGCCGCCCGTCGCAGGACGCGCACCGCCCACGGGTCGTCGCGCGCATCGGCGGCCAGCAGGTGCGCGGCCACCCGCTCCGCGTCATCGCCCTCGGCGTCGAGCAGCCGCGCGGCGCCGAGGTGCCGCCGGGCCCGCTCGGGCGGTGACAGCTCCCCGGCGACCGCCGCGCGGACGAGCGGGTGGACGAAGTCCAGCGGCCGCCGGCGGGCGAGCACCCCGGCCTCCATGAGGGCGTCCTCGGCCCGCAGGGCGGCGTCGGGCTCCAGACCGGCGATGCGGCACGCGCGCCGGGGATCGGCCTCCGTCCCGAGCACGGCCACGGCGCGGGCCAGCTCGCGGGCGTCGGGGCCGAGCGCCGCCAGCCGCCGCGCGGTGCCCGCACGCGCGGCCTCCGCGCCGGCCTCGCCGACGTCCCCGGCGGCCACCGCGCCGCGGCCGGCGAGGGCCGTCAGCAGGGCGTCGAGCAGGAACGGGTTGCCCCCGGTCGCCTCCGCGCAGGCCTCCGCCACACCGGGCCCGGCCCGGCCGCCGAGGCGGTCCAGGACGACCGCCGCGACCGCGGCCGCGCTCAGTGCGGGCGGGCGGAGGCGCTCGGCGAGCGGCTCGGCCAGCAGCGCCTCCAGCAGGTCGCGGGCATGGGACTCCGCGGGCGGGCGCGTCGCCAGGACGAGCGCCACCGGCAGCTCGTCGACGCGGCGCGCGAGGTAGGCCAGGAACCGCAGCGAGGCACCGTCGGCCCAGTGGAGGTCGTCGACGGCGACGAGCAGCGGCGTCTCGGCGGCCAGGTTGGCGGTCAGCCAGTACAGGCCGTGCAGCGCCGCGCCCGTCGGATCGTCGCGCAGGATCCCCGGCGCGTCAGCCGCGACCGCAGCGGGCAGCCCCACGGCGGGCGCGGCCAGGGCAGCCGCGCCGTCCAGCAGCGCGGCGCGCCGGGGCGGCGCGGCCGCCGCCACCGGGCGCTCCAGCAGCGCTCGCACCAGGCCGTAGGCGACGTCGCGCTCGAGCTCGCCGCCTCGCGCCGCAAGGACCTCCAGGCCCGCGCCGGCCGCTGCGCGCACCGCCTCGCGCACGAGCGTCGTCTTGCCGATGCCGGCGGCGCCCTCGATGACCACGGCGCCACCGCGCCCCGCGGCGGCCGCCGCGGCGAGCGCCCGGAGGCGCCCGAGCTCGTGCTCGCGCTCGAGCAGCGCGCCCCGCGTCGCCTCCTGGGCGCCGGCCGACACGGCCCGATCCTACGCCTCGACCAGGCCCCCGGCCAGGACCGCTGCGCCGCGCGCCAGCTCCGCCACGATGGCGCCGGCGGGCTCCACGCGGCGCACGCCCTCGACCGACTGGCCGGCGTAGAGCGGCATGGCGTCCAGCGCGCCGCTCGAGCCCTCCGTCGGCGGCAGCGAGCCGAAGCGCGGCGCCGGCAGCCGCATGCCGCCGACCACGAGCTCCCCCGCGGTCTCGACGTCGAGACGCTCGGCCGCGTCCAGGCTGGAGCGCAGGACGCGCTGCGTCGTCTCGACGGGGTCCCCCGCGCAGAAGCGGCGGGTCAGGACGGCGTCCCGGGCGCGCGCGGCGACGAGGGCCTCCTTGTAGGACCGGTGCGCGGCGCTCTCCTCGGCGGCGATGAACCGCGTCCCGGCGCGCACCCCCGCCGCTCCGGCGGCCAGCGCGGCGGCCACCCCCCGCGGTCCGCCGATCCCGCCGGCGGCCACGACCGGGACGTCGACCGCGCCCAGGACCTCGTCGAGCAGCGCCAGCAGCCCGAGCTCGCCGCGCGGATGGCCGCCGGCCTCCACACCCTGCGCGACGACGAGATCGCAGCCGGCGTCCTGGGCGGCGCGGGCCTCCTCGGCGCTGACGACCTGCCAGGAGGCCAGCGCGCCGGCCTCGTGGACCCGCGCCACCAGGCCGGGGTCCGGCATGCCGAAGAAGAAGTCGACCAGCGGCGCCCGGGAGGCCGCCACCTCCAGGCACGCGGGGTCGAGCAGCAGGGTGACGAAGTTGACCCCGAACGCCCGGGTGCCGCTGCGCTCCAGGTCGTCCAGGACCCGGGCCAGGTACGGCGCCGACAGGAACGCGCCCGGCATCATGCCGTGCCCGCCGGCGGCGGCCACCGCGGCGGGCAGCGCGGCGTCGCGCACCACCCCCGCCATGGGGGCGCTCTGGATGGGCAGCGGGCACCCGAGCAGGCGGGTGAACGGCGTGTCTACGGGCATCTGCGTGGGGGTCGTCATGGTGGCCTCCTGTGGTCGGTGGGTGCACGATGGTGCGCGCCGCGACCCCCGGTTCGCATCGGAGGGACCACCGAGAAGTTCCGTGGGGGCGACCGAGGGCGATCAGGCGCGCGCGGCCACGCCGGTGATCACCTTCGACAGCGCGCCGCCCTGCCAGGCCAGCGGCGACTGCCCCTCGTCCTCGACGACGAGCGTCGCCCCGGGGATCGCGTCGGCGTAGGCCTCCCCCACCCACAGCGGGTGGCCGGGGTCGGCCTCGTCGCGGTCGGCGACGACCACGCACGGCGCGTCGATGCGCCCTAGGTCGTCGATCGCGAACGGCGTCGACCGCGGGACCTGCTGCAGCGCGTCGGCGACCGCCTCCGGGTGCTCGTGGGCGCCGAGGCGCTGGTGCAGCACCCGCAGGACGGTCTCCTGCCACTGGGGCGGCACCTCGCCGGCGTCGTAGGCCGCGACGAAGCCCTCGACGCCGCCGCGGCGCAGGCCCTCCGCGAGCCGGTCCCAGCGGTCGAGGTCGGGCGGCGCGTCCGGGTGCGCCGCGGGCGTGATCACGACGAGCCCCGCCACCCGTCCCGGATGCCCGAGCGCGAAGCGCAGCGCGGTGTGGGCTCCCATCGACGCACCGGCCAGGACGGCGCGGTCGATGCCGTGGTCGTCGAGCACCCGCCCGAGGTCCTCCGCCAGCCGGTCGTAGCCGTAGCCGTCGCCGGCCGGAGCGGACCGGCCGTGGCCGCGGGCGTCATAGGCCAGCACCCGGTGACCGGAGCGCTCGAGCGCCCGCGAGCCGTGCACGACGTAGCGATGGGTGGCCGTGAGGCCGTGCAGGAGCACGACCGGGACGCCGTCGCCCGCCTGCTCGACGTGGAGGTCCGGGGCGCTGGGCACGGCCACTACCCTAGGGGCCGATGACCGTCGTCGACGTGACCGAGCAGACCTTCCAGACCGATGTCGTCGAGCGCTCCAAGCAGGTGCCCGTGGTCGTCGACTTCTGGGCCGCGTGGTGCGGGCCGTGCCGCCAGCTCACGCCGGTCCTCGAGGACGCCGCCAACGCCCGCGAGGGCGAGGTGGTGCTGGCCAAGGTCGACACCGACGCCAACCCGCAGCTGTCCCAGGCCTTCGGGATCCAGGGCATCCCGGCGGTCAAGGCGTTCAAGGACGGCAAGGTGGTCAGCGAGTTCGTCGGCGCCCAGCCGCCGGCGCGCGTCGCCCAGTTCTTCGACGCGCTCGTGCCCAGCGAGGCCGACCGCCTCACCGCCGGCGGCGACGAGGTGTCGCTGCGGCGCGCGCTGGAGCTCGACCCCGCCCGCACGGACGCCAAGGTGGCGCTCGCCCGGCTGCTGCACGCCCGCGGCGCCTCCACCGAGGCGCTGGAGCTCCTCGAGAACGTGGCCGGGAACTTCGCCGCGGAGGGTCTCGCCGCCCGGATCCGGCTGGAGCAGGACCCGCTGCCCGGCACGCAGGACGCGCTCGCGGCGCTGGACACCGGCGACCGCGAGAAGGGCGTCGACCTGCTCATCGAGGCGCTGCCGGGGGCCGACGGGCGCAAGGACGACCTGCGGCGCGTCGTGGTCGCGGTCCTCGACGAGCTCGGGGTCGAGCACCCCTTCGCGCGCGACGCCCGCCGGCGGCTGGCCGCCGCGCTCTACTAGAGCAAGAAGTCCTCCAGGAGCTCCAGCACGCGGTCGGGCTGCTCCCACCAGAACAGGTGCCCCGCGCCGTGCAGGACCTCCAGCCGCGCGCCGGGGATCAGCTCAGCGATGCGCCGGGCGTTGGCCACCGGCAGCATGCGGTCGTCGCTGCCGTGCACCACGAGCGTCGGCACGTCGAGCGAAGGCAGCCGGGCGCTGGTGTCGTGGCCGCCGATGGCCTGCAGCTGGAGCATGATCACCGCCTGGGACGCCGGCTTGGTGGAGGCGATCCGCTGGAACTCCTCGTAGGCCCCTTGGCTCCGCGCCCAGCCGGACGACAGGTTCAGGTCGAACCCGTGGCGCATGACCGCGTCGCGGTCGCCCGCGCGCATCGCCTCCGCCAGCGGCGCGAAGTCCTCGGGCGCGGTCAGCGCGCTGCCGGCGCCTCCCGCGTACGTGCAACCGAGCACCAGCTTGTCCACCCGCTCGCGATGCGCGAGGGCCAGCTCCTGGGCGACCATCCCACCCATCGAGATGCCCAGGACGGCGGCGCGCTCGAGCCCCAGCGCATCCAGCACGCGGACGCCGTCGTCGGCGAGATCGCGGATCGAGAAGGGCTCCGTCACCCGGTCCGACCAGCCGACGCCCCGATGGTCGAAGGCCACGACGTCGAAGTGCTCCTGGAGGGCCTGCAGGAGCGGCTCGGTCCAGTGCACCACGTTGCCGCTCATGCCCTGCACGAGCAGCAGCCCGGGCGCGCCCTGCCTGCCCCGGCGCACGACGTTGAGCCGGCGATCCGGCGCGACCTCCACGAGCGGCATGCGCGCGGACGCTAGCGCCCGGCGGGCAGGTCGGTGTCGACCTCGTCGGCCAGCCGGTAGGGCCGCGTGCGCAGCACCGGGCCCAGCCGGCGGCGCAGGCGGCTGAGCTCGGCGCGAACGGTCACCGCCTTGCCGCGCGTGCCGTAGAGCTCAGCCGCGAGCGCCTCGGCGCTCAGGCCCTCCGGATGGCGCGCCAGCGCGCCCAGCAGGTCGGCATGGCGCGGCGAGAGCTCCACGACGCGGCCGCCGAGCACCGCCCGCGGCCGCGGCGCCCCCAGCTCGAGACGCGGGCGCAGCGGCGGGACGTCGGCGACGTCCCGGCCCGACGCCCACAGCACGTGCCCGCCCTCCCCCAGTGGCTCGGCGACGACCAGGCGGCCGTCGGCCAGCCGCACCTCGCCCCCGTCCGGCGGCACGTCGACGTGCTCGCCGGCCCACCCGTGCGGGACGGCGGCCAGCACCCGGCCGCCCGGCCCCACCAGCGCGGTGCGCCGGGCCCGGCCGCCGACGCGCGCCAGGTAGCGCTCGCGCAGGTGCGCCTCGCGCTCGGCGGCCCGCGCGCGCAGGAACGCCTCCGCCATGCCGGCCGCCGCCGCCACCAGCGCCAGCGTGTGCGGGTGGGCCGTGCGCAGGTGGCCCGTCAGGTCGATGACCCCGAGGATCTCGCCGGTCACCGGGTCGTGGATCGGGGCGCCGGAGCACTGCCACGGGTGCACGAGCCGGTTGAAGTGCTCGGCGGAGAAGATCTGCACCGGGTGGTCGACCGCGATCGCGGTGCCCAGCGCGTTGGTGCCGGCCCCCGCCTCGCTCCAGTCGGCGCCGCAGACGAAGTGCATGTCCTCGGTGGCCTCGATGACCCGCTGGTGGCCCTCCATCCACAGCAGCACGCCCCGCGCGTCGCTGATGACCATCATGTGCGCCGCCTGCGCCGTGGCGGCCGTCAGCAGCTCGCGCAGGACCGGCAGGACCGGGAACAGCGGGTGGGCGTGCCAGCGCGCCTCGAGCTCGCGGTCGTCCAGGACGATCGGGGCGAGGTGGCGGGCGGGGTCGATCCCCGCCGCGCCCGACCGCCGCCACGACTGCGCGACCACGGCGCGCAGCCCGGCCGGCGCGGTGGCGCCCGACACGACGGCGTCGTGCACCCGCCGCAGCGCCCGCGCGTGGGCGACCCGGTCGGAGACCGGATCCACGGCGACCCACGGATCGGGCAGCGCGGCCATGGTGCGCCGCCGACCCTACGTCGCTCACACGGGCAGCGCCAGCTGCCCGGCGCCGTCGCGCGCGGCGTCGGACGGCCGCGCGAACGACGCGACGCGGACGCCCAGCAGGCGGACCGGTGCCGGCGGCGCGTACTCGCGCAGCAGCTCCACGGCGACCTCGCCGACGAGCTGCGGGTCGGCGGTGGGCTCGGCGATCGTCCGCGCGCGGGTCACGGTCGTGAAGTCGGCCAGGCGCACCTTGATGGCGATGGTCCGCCCGCGCCGCTGGTGGCGGGCCAGGCCGGCGCACAGCTCGGCGGCCAGGCGGCGCAGGACGGCCTCCATCCGCTCTGCCTCGGCGATGTCGACGTCGAACGTGGTCTCGCGTGACTCCGAGACGGCCTCGCGGTGGCCGGTGACCTCGCCGTCGTCCTCGAAGCGGGCGCGGCGCGCCAGCCAGGGGCCCTGACGGGCGCCGAAGCGCGCGGCCAGCGCGTCGTCGGACGTCGCCGCGAGCGCGCCGAGCGTGGTGATCCCCAGCGCCTCGAGCTTCGCCGCGGTCTTGCCGCCGATGCCCGGTACGAGCGACGGCGGACGGCGGGCGAAGCGCGCGCAGGCCTGCTCGCGGGTGAGGACGACGAAGCCGGCCGGCTTCTCGGCGTCGGAGGCCACCTTGGCGACGAGCTTGTTCGGGCCCATGCCGACCGACGCGCTCATGCCCGTCCGCTGCCGGATCTCGGTGACCAGGCGGCGCATCGCCGCCCGCGGCGCGACCATCCCGGTCAGCTCCAGGTAGGCCTCGTCGAGCCCGACGACCTCCACCTGCTCGACGTGCGCGCGCACGAGCTCCATCACCTGGCGCGAGACCTCGCGGTAGGCCGCGAAGTCCGGCGGCACGACGATGGCGTCCGGGCACAGCCGGCGGGCCTTGGCCGCGGGCATCGCCGAGCCGATGCCGAAGCGGCGGGCCTCGTAGCTGGCCGTCGTGACGACCGCCCGGGGGCCCGAGCCCGCGACGATGACGGGCAGGCCGCGCAGCTCCGGGCGGCGCTGCAGCTCGACGGTCGCGTAGAACGCGTCCAGATCGAGGTGGGCCACCGTCCGCTGCACGCCGCCCTGCAGGGTAGGCGGCGGCAGGGACGGACCCGTCGGGGCTACCGGGTGCTGAGGACCGTGCCGGTCGAGCCGAAGCCCAACCGCTGCTTCGTGGCGGCGGTGAGGTCGAACTCGCGCCCGCCGACGTAGGGGCCGCGGTCGATGACCTTCGTGCGGACGGTGCGCCCGCGATAGCGCAGGGTCAGGCGCGTGCCGCAGGGCAGCGACTTGTGCGCCACGCCGACGGTGCCCGGCGACAGCCGCCCGCCGCAGCCCAGCTTGTTGCCGTACAGGCCGGGGCCGTACCACGACGCGACTGCGCGGCGGTAGACGTTGACGCGGCCGACGCGCCGGCGGTCGGAGCGCAGGTCGCGCGTGCCGCCGAAGTGCACGCGCACCAGGCGCGTCGCGGGGCGGCCGGCGTCCCACGTCAGCCGGTAGGCGCCGACGCGGTTGGTGCGGTCCTTGTCGACCGTGGTCCAGCCGCGCCGGCCGCGGACCTGCAGGGCGACGGCCTTGCCGGCGCGGGCGGGGCGCAGGATGCCCGTGACCAGCACCGCACGGCCCGTGGTGACGTGCCGGCGGACCGAGCGCACGCTCAGCGCGGCGGACGACTTGGTCGCCACCGGGCCGCTGGCGGCCTGCGCCGCGGGCGGCGCGGGGTCCTGCGAGCGCGCCGTGGCAGGCGCGACGACGAGCGGGGTCATGGTCAGCAGCGCTCCAGCACCGGCCAGGCCGGCACGGGCGCGCAGGTCGAACTGCGGCCTCACGACGAGGGTCCTCCTGTCTTGTGCCGCCTACGGGGTTAGCTGTCGGGCTCGCAGGCGCGGCGCGTGCTCCTTCGCACGGCGCCTCGCGCGCTACGGCCGCGGCGATGCGGCCGATTCGCCCCAGCCGGCTCCGGGTGACCGATGCCGGCGAGTGGGTCCCCCGCTCGACCCCGCAGTGGGCAGGGTCGACTCGGCGATCTCTCGAACTAGTGTTCGAGCGTACCGGTCCGCGCCCTGTCCTCTGTGAGGACCGTCACACGGCTGGAGGGCGGGCGGCGACGCCCGGGGTCCCGGCGACGAGCAGGGCGGCCATGCCGGCCTGCACCGCGTCGAACGGGTCGCGGTGCGCCTCCAGGCGGTCCTGCGCCATCGCGACGTACTCCTCGAGGACCTCGAGCGCGGCGGCGTGCGGCGCCTCGGCCCCGGGGCGCTGGCAGGCCAGGCGCGCCAGCGCGTAGGCCTCGGCCGGGTCGGCGCCGCGGAAGGTGCCCTGGACCGCGGCGGTCAGGTAGGCGGCCGCGCGCTCGAAGGACAGGACGCGGGGGCCGAGCGCCTCGGGGCCGGGCGCCGGGCCGAGGTCGACGAGGTCCTCGCCGAGCAGCGCGCGCCGCGCCTGGGCGCCGACCATCTCGCGCACCTGCTCGGTGCGCAGGCCGGCCTGCTGGGCACACCGCAGCAGCAGCGTCGCGGCGGTGCGCGGCGGGCCGTAGGGCATGTCGCTGGCGTACAGGATCCGCCCCGGCGGCACGGTGGTCAGGAGCTGCAGGAGGTCGGACGGCTGCCACCACGACGTGTCGAAGAGCAGGTTCGCCAGCGCCTCGGTGTGCTCGACCAGCAGCCCCAGGTCGCTGATGCCCGCGTGGGCGAGGACGATCCGCGCGCCGGGGTGGGCCTCGGCGAGGGCGACGGCGTGACGGCCGAGCTCGGGGATCCCGCGTCCGGCGTGGACGAGCACGACCCCGCGGATCTGCGCGACCTGCTCGACGAGGCCGTCGATCTCGGGGTGGTCGAGCTGGAAGTCGTCGCTGCGCGGGTGAAGCTTGACGCCGCGGGCGCCCGCGGCGAGGCAGCGGGCCAGCTCGGCGGGCGCGTCCTCGGCGTGCGGCGACACGCGGGCCAGTGCCATCAGCCGGCCCTGCGACGCCTCGCAGGCCGCGAGCACCACGTCGTTGGCGTGCCGGTAGCCGTGGGGCTCGTGCATCGCGAACACGCACGCCTGGTCGTGGCCGGCGTGGTCGAGGGCGTCCACCAGCTCCTCGGGGTCGGCCTCCAGCCCGTCGGGGTCGTGGTGGCCGATGTGGGTGTGGACGTCGAGCCAGACGGGCGCCTCGCCCACCCAGGTGACGCCGTCGGCGTGCAGCGTGGCGAAGTCGGTGTCGTGCTCGAGGCCCCGGACCGGCATGGCCGGAGCCTACGGCCACCGTGGCGGTGCCCTACGCGGCCTCGGCCATCGTGCCCATGTCGGCCCGCAGCTTGCCCAGCCCGAGGCGCACGCGGCTCTTGGCGGTGCCCAGCGGCACGCCGGCGCGCCGGGCGATCTCCTCGGCGGTGAGTCCGCCCCAGTAGGCCAGCGTGACGGCCTCGCGCTGGGACTCGGGCAGGGCGCGGACGGCGCTGCGCACGGCGCGGTCCCGGTCGCGGTCCTCGGCGACCTGGTCCGGGCGCTCGTCGCTGCGGGGCTCGGCGCGCTCGACCACGTGCTCGAGGCGCTGGCGGGCACGCCCGTGGGCCTGGCCCTCGCGCCAGACGTCGACGGCGCGGCTGCGGGCCATGAGGCGCAGGTACGGGCCGAGCCCGCCGCGACGCTCGTCGAAGCGCCTGGGCGACCGCCAGAGCCGCAGGAAGACGTCCTGGGTGACGTCCTCGGCGCGGGCGGCGTCGCCCAGGACCCGCATCGCCGTCGCGTACACGCCCGGGGCGTGCTCGTCGTAGATCGCGCTGAACGTCAGGGGGTCGGTGAGGTCCATGGCGACAGTTGTACCGGCTGTACAACGGACTTCAACGTTTTGTGCAGAGTCTGTCCAGGTTGCCCTCGCGCCACGACTCGGCGACGATCCGCCCATGCGCTCCACGGACCGGCTGTCGGCGCTGGACGCCTCCTTCCTGCACCTCGAGGCCGGCGGGGCGCACATGCATGTCGCCTCGGTCCTGCTCTTCGAGGGACGGCCGCCGTCGCACGAGGACCTCATGGCCGTGATCGAGTCGCGGCTGCACCTCGTGCCGCGCTACCGCCAGCGCATCGCGTGGGTCCCGCTCGCGCAGGGCCGCCCGCGGTGGGTCGACGACCCGCACTTCAACATCGCCTACCACGTCCGCCACACCGCGTTGCCGCGGCCCGGCGCCGACCGCGACCTCGCGCGGCTCACCGGGCGCCTCATGGCCCAGCCGCTGGACCGCCACAAGCCGCTGTGGGAGATCTGGCTCGTCGAGGGCCTCGCCGGCGACCGGTTCGCGGTCGTGACCAAGACGCACCACGCGCTCGTGGACGGCATCAGCGGCGTCGACCTGCTGTCGGTGCTGTTCGCGCCCGACCCGGTCGCCGAGCCCGACGCCGCCCACCCCTGGCAGCCGCGCCCGACCCCCTCGGCCGTGCAGCTGCTCGGCGAGGCGCTCGTGGAGCGCGTCACCGTCCCATCGGAGCTCCTGCGCGCCGTCACGCGCGCGCCCAAGCAGGTGCTGCGCAGCGCGGCGGGGCTGGCGTCCATGGCGCGCGCGGCGCTCGACGTCGCGCCGCAGTCCCCGCTCAACGTCCCGACCGGCCCGCACCGGCGCTTCGCCTGGGTCGACGCCGACCTGGCCGCGCTCAAGGCGGTCAAGGACGCGCTCGGGGGCACCGTCAACGACGTGGTGCTCACCGGCGTCGCGCTGGGGCTCGGACGCTGGCTGCGCGGGCGCGGCGAGGACACCGAGGGGCTGGTCCTGCGCGCGATGGTCCCGGTGTCGGTCCGCACCCAAGCCGAGCACCACCAGTTCAACAACAAGGTCGCCGCGATGTTCGCGCCGCTGCCGGTCGGCGTCGAGGACCCGGTCGCGTGCTTCCGCGAGGTCCACGGCGCCATGGAGCACGTCAAGCACTCCGGCCAGGCCCTGGGCGCGCAGGCGATCACCGCCATCGGCGACTTCGCGCCGCCCACCATCCTGAGCCAGGCCGCGCGGCTGCAGGCGCGCCAGCGCCTGTTCAACCTCGTGGTCACGAACGTGCCGGGCCCGCAGACGCCGCTGTACCTCCTCGGCCACCGGCTGACCGCGATGTACCCCGTCGTGCCGCTCGCGCAGCACCTGGCGCTCGGCGTGGCCGTCCTGAGCTACGACGGGCGGATGGGCTTCGGCCTGCTGGCCGACTACGACGCGCTGCCCGATCTCGACGACCTGACGGCGGAGCTGCGCGATGCGCTCGCCTCCCTCACCACCGCGGCCGGCGTGCTGCCGCCGCCCAGCAGCAACGGCCGCGCCACCCACGCCGCCGCCGGAGCGCCGTCCTGAGGGGCCGGGCGCTCGCGCTCGCGGCGGCGATCCTGCTGGGTGCCGCCGGGGCCGCCGGCGCGGTGCTCTTCTTCTCCGCCCGCGACGACGCGACGACGACCCCCGGCGATGCCGGGCGGCAGGGCGCGCCGGGGCGGGCCGCGCAGGTCCCCGCGGCGGTGGCGGGCGACGTGCGGCGCGGCAACGTCGTCGTCCTGCACCCGGCGGCGCAGCGGCGGGCGCTCGCGGCCCTCGTGCGTGACGTGACCGGCCTGCCGCCGGCCGAGCAGGGCCCGCTGCGCGCCGCAGGCCAAGCGGTGCTGCTGCGCGCCGCGGCCGGCAGCGAGGTGGTCGCGTACGCCGACGGCCGCGCACTGCGCGCCACCGGCCCGCGGGACCCGGCGCTCCGGCGCTTCGTGGAGTTCTGGCTCGGGCGGTGATGCGGGGGCCCGGGCGCGCCGGCGCGCCGCGCGGCGCGGGGGCGGCGGACGGTACCGTCGCCGACAGCTCAACGACGAGGCGGCGGGCGGAAAGCGCGGGCCGCGGCGGCCTGTCGCGGGCGGGAGCGGCGCGTCACGGCACCTCAGCACGTAGGGGTCGCAGAGCGACCCACAGGTGCTGAACCGGCGCCCCGGCCCCTCGCCGCGGCGTCGGCCCGACCCGCCACGCCGCCTGGTTGGCGGATCGCCGCCGCATCCGAGGGTGGATCCGCCAACACATGCGGCCGCGGGGCGGCGCGCGCCGCGGCAGCCCGCGCGCCACGCCGCGCGACCCATGCCGGCCGCCTAGCGCACCGCGATCGTCATGCGCACCAGCGTGCAGAGCCGGCCGTCGTCGTCCTGCATCTCCACTTCCCAGACCCAGGTGGTGCGGCCTCGGTGCTTGGGCCGCGCGATCGCGTGGATCGTGCCCTGCAGGATGGGCCGCAGGAAGGACGTCTGGTTGGACAGGCCCTGGGCGGTGCGGCCGTCCTTGGCCACCGCGACGTACGTCGCCATCGACGTGATGGACTCGGCGATCGCGGCGAGCAGGCCTCCGTGGACGAGCCCGGCGGGCTGCTTGTGGCGCTCGTCGATGTCGACGTGTGCGCGGACGGTCCCGTCGTCGTCGTAGCCGTCCACGACGAGGCCGTACAGGCCGTCGAACCCGTGGTCGTGGACGATGGGGAACTGCAGGTCGGTCGTGGCCATGGTGGCGCACCCTAGCCGCGTGCCCCGGTAGGCTCGCGCGCCGATGTCCCGCTTCGATTCGCTGCCCGCCGACCAGAAGGCCGTCCTCCAGCTCCTGCTGAAGCAGGGCAAGAGCTACGACGACCTGTCCGGGCTGCTGCGCACGACGCCCGAAGCGGTGCGCGACCGGGCGCTCACCGCGCTGGACACGCTGGGCCCCGAGGACGCCGCGGGCCTGAGCCCCGAGCGCCAGGACGAGGTGGCCGACTACCTGCTCGGCCAGCAGTCCGCGTCGGGCCGGGCGGCGACCCGGGAATTCCTCGAGGCGTCGGCCGCGGGCCGCTCGTGGGCGCGCGCGGTGGCGGGCGAGCTGCGGCCCCTCGCGGGCGACGCGCTGCCCGAGATCCCGGCCGACACGGTCGAGCAGGAGGAGGCGTTCGACGCCCTCGACGCGCGGCGCCGCGTCCGGGAGGAGAACCAGCAGCGCTCGCGGGTGGGCGGCTACGTCCTGCTGGGCGCCGTCGCGCTCGGCCTGACGCTCGTCGTGCTGCTCCTCACCGGGGCTATCGGCGGCGACGACGACGACAAGGGTGGCGACGCCGCGGCCACCACGGCGACGACCGCCGCCGGGCAGCCGCAGGTCCTGGCGCAGATCAACCTCCAGCCGGCCAACGAGGGGTCCGAGGCGCTCGGCGTGGCCAACGTCGTGGCGCAGGGCGAGCAGCGCGCGATCGCCGTCATCGCCCAGGGCCTCGCGGCCAGCCCCCGGTACGCCGTGTGGCTGTACTCGAGCCCGACCAAGGCCCAGTTCCTGGGCTTCGCGCCGCCCGTGACCAACAGCGGCGAGGCCAAGGGCCGCCTGCAGGGCCTCGCGCCGCTGCCCGAGAACGCCGAGCAGTTCAGCCAGCTCGTCATCACGCGCGAGCGCGTCGACCGGCCCAAGCAGCCGGGGACGATCGTGCTGCGCGGCGAGTTCCGCACGACCGGCGGCGCCGGCCAGCAGCAGGGCCAGGGCACGACCACCCAGCCGTAGCCGGGGTCAGGGCAGCAGCTTGCCGGGGTTGAGGATCCCGGCCGGATCGAGCTCGCGCTTGAGGGCGCGCAGGGCCGCCACCCCGGTGTCCCCCACCTCCGCGTGCATCCACGGCGCGTGGTCGCGCCCCACGGCGTGGTGGTGGGTGATGGTGGCGCCCGAGGCGGCGATCGCCTCGCACGCGTCGGTCTTGATGCGCCGCCACTGCTCGAGCTCGGCGCCGGGCTCCTGCCGGGCGAGGAACGTGAAGTACAGCGACGCGCCGCTGGCGTACAGGTGCGAGATGTGGCAGGCCACGACCGGGCAGTGGCGGCGCAGCGCGGCGCCGACGGCCTCGTGCACCCGCTCCAGGTCCGACCACTGCGCCGCCGTCTCGAGCGTCTCGACGAGGACCCCGCGGTCGAGCAGGTCGTCGCGCAGGTAGGGCGCGTGGAAGCGCCCGCGCTCCCAGGAGCGCCCTGGCGAGGCGCCCAGCGACGCGGCGCCGTGGCGGCGCAGGACCGCGGTCGTCTCGGCGCGCCGCGCGCGGACCGCGACCTCCGTGCCCTCCCAGCCCAGGATCGCCAGGCAGCCGCCGGCCACCCGGCGGGCGCGCAGGTAGGCGGCGAGGACGCGGCCCTTCGCGCCGCCCGCGCCGGCCAGCGCCAGGTTCATCTGCGTCTCGCGCTCGTCGCTGAGGCGCGCGACGTGCGGCGCGGCGCCGGACTGCTCGAGCTCGCGAAAGGCCTCCGCGCCGGCGGCGAACGACGGCAGGACCCACGCCTCGTAGCGGCGCTCCTGCGGCAGCGGGGCGACGCGCAGCGCCACCTGGGTCAGCACGCCGAGCACGCCCTCGGAGCCCACGAGCGTCTCGCGCAATCCCGGGCCGGCGGCCGTGGCGGGCAGCGGCGGCAGATCGATGTCGCCCGCCGGCGCCGCCATCCGCAGGCCGAGGACCAGCTCGTCGATGCGCCCGTAGCCGGTCGACGCCTGGCCCGCCGACCGCGTGGCGACGAACCCGCCCACGGTGGCGTACTCGAAGGACTGCGGGAAGTGCCCGAGTGTGAAGCCGTGCGGCGCGAGCGCGCGCTCGACCTCCGGGCCGCGCAGGCCCGGCTCCAGCAGGGCGGTCCGCGACCGGGCGTCGAGGCCCACCAGGCGGTCCATCCGCCCCAGGTCGAGCGCGATCACCGCGGCGTGGCCGCCGCGCAGCGGCTCCACCCCGCCCACGACCGACGTCCCGCCCCCGAACGGCACGACCGCCACGCCGGCCTGCGCGCAGGCGGCCAGCACGGCCCGCACCTCGTCGTGCGTCCCGGGCTCCACGACCGCGTCGGGGGCGCCGAGCGCGTCGCCCGCGCGCTGGCGCACGAGGTCCGGGTAGGACTTGCCGGCAGCGTGCAGGACGCGGGCCTCCCGGTCGTCGCGCACGTGCTCGGCGCCCACCGTGGCCTCCAGCGCGCGCCGCGCGCCGGCCTCGAGCGCCGGGTCGCCGAGGCGCACGTCCTCCAGCGCCGGCGGCCGGCGCCCGGCGTCCAGCGCGCCGAGCTCGCCCTCCAGCCAGGCCAGGGCGTGGGCCGGCGGGTCGGAGCGGTGGCCGGGGTCGCCCCATCCCCACCAGCGCATCTGGCGGCCGGGCTCAGCCACGTCGGCCGTGCAGGGCCTCGAGCCCGTCGAGCGCCTCGTCGAGCACCCGGCGCCCGGCGCCGCTCACCATGAACCCGCCGAAGCGCGACAGTCCGCGGAGCTTCTGCTCCAGGCGCAGGTCCACGCGCGTGCCGCCGTCGACCGGGCGCAGGGCGATCGTCGTGTCGGCGTGGCGCAGCAGCCGCTCGAAGGGCGTGCCCTCGGTGACCTGGCGCCAGGCGATGCGCTCGGGTTCGCGCAGCTCGAGCAGCTTGAAGTCGGCGCGGACCGTCGAGCCCTTCGCGGTCCGCAGCACCTCCGTGAAGGCGCCCTCGCTGACCTGCTCGACGCGGGCGACCTTCGGCCACCAGCGCGGCAGGTGGTACGGGTCGCCCACCGTGGCCCAGACCTCCTCGACCGGCGCCGCGAGGACGCGATGGCGCTTGCTCGCCGGCATCACTCGTGGGCGTAGTCGAGCAGCGCGTGCACGTTGCGCCCGGCCAGCTTGGCGCGGCCGCCCAGGAACGAGAGCTCCACCAGGAACAGGCAGCCGACCACACCGCCCCCCAGCTGCTCGACGAGCTCGCACAGCGCGCTGGCCGTCCCGCCCGTGGCAAGCAGGTCGTCGTGCACGAGCACGCGCGAGCCCTCGGCGATGGCATCGGAGTGCAGCTCGAGTGAGTCGGTGCCGTACTCGAGCAGGTACTCGGCCCTGACCGTCTCGTAGGGCAGCTTGCCCGGCTTGCGCGCGAGGACGAACCCCGCGCCGATCTCGCGCGCCAGCGCCGGGCCGAGCAGGAACCCGCGCGCCTCGGCCGCAATGACGACGTCGATGTCCAGCGGCCGCGCCCAGGCGGCCAGGCCGCGGACCGCGGCGTCCAGCGCCTGCGGGTCGGCCATGAGCGGCGTGATGTCGCGAAAGACGATCCCGGGCTGCGGGAAGTCGGCGATGTCGCGGATGCGGTCGCGCAGCTGCGCGACCGCCACGGCCTCCTCGGTCACCCGACGATCTTCCGCAGGTCGCGGATCAGCAGCAGGTGCTTGAGGTGGGTGGTCACCGCCGCGAGGTTCTCGAGCGCCTCGACCGCCTCCTTGCGGCGCTCGGCGTTGCGCGAGCGCAGGGCGGGCGCGAGGATCTGCTGCAGCAGCGCGGCCTCGCGGTCGGCGCTCGTGCGGAACGCGCGCAGGTTGCGCCCGCCGACGCCGTAGCGCGCGAGCTCGGTCACGGCGCGGATGATCTCGCGCTCGGTCTCGTCGAAGTACTTGACGCCCGCGCGGACCTCGCCGCGGATGACGCCGTAGTCCTCGAGCTCGGCCACGAGCCGCGGCTCGGCGCGCGTCTCCTCCAGGACGTCCTCGAGCGAGAACAGGGCCCCGCCGCGCGTCAGCGAATGGCGGCGGCCGCCGCGCCGCTCCGGCGCGGCGTCCGCCGGGGCGGGCGGCGCGTCGCCGGCCGAGCGGCCGGACGCGAGCTCCTGGCGGATCACCCGCAGCGGCAGGAACTCGTCGCGCTGCAGGCGCAGGATGGTGCGCAGCCGCGCCACGTCCGAGCTGGTGTAGAGGCGGTAGCCGCCCGCCGTGCGCCGGGGCGTGAGCAGCTTCTGGTCCTCGAGGTACCGGATCTTCGAGATCGAGATGTCCGGGAACTCCTGCGCCAGGGCCTTGCACACGGCCCCGATCGTCATGGCCTTGTCGCGGACGGGGGTGGCGGGCGGTTCCTGCACGGCCATTGCGGGCGGTCCTAGCGCGAGAGGAAGGTCAGCTTGTACTTGCCGACCTGCAGCTCGTCGCCGTCCTCCAGGCGCTTGGTGTCGATCCGCTGGCGGTTGACGTACGTCCCGTTCAGCGAGCCCAGGTCGTCGAGGTGGTAGACGCCCCCGCGGCGCACGATCAGCGCGTGGTCGCGCGAAACCGTGACGTCGTCGAGGAAGACGTCCGAGTCCGGTCGGCGGCCGATCGTCGAGCGGTCGCGCTCCAGCGGGAACGACTCGCCGACGCGCCCACCGCCCGCGCGGACGACGAGCGCGGCGCCGCCGCCCTGCTGGACGACCTCCTCGATCTCGACCGGGACGAGCTCGCCGGTCTCGTCGATGCGGTAGGTCGCCGTGCTGGGCTCGCTGGACGCCGCGTCCGGCGCCCCGAGGAACGAGCCGCACTTCTGGCAATAGTTGGCGCCTTCGGCGTTGACGAAGCCGCACTCCGGGCAGTGGCGGGCCACCTGGGCTCCGGAGCTAGGAGGACTCGGTGCCGCTGTCGGGCTCGGTGACGACCGCTCGGCCGGCCAGGATGTCCGTCAGGGCCTGGACGTCCGCTCCGCTGATGACCTCCTCGCCGCCCTCGTGGCGCTTGCGCAGCCGGTTGACGAGCTCCGCCCGGAGGATGTCGATCTTGCCGTGCAGGATGCGCCGGCGGTACGAGATCTCGACCTCCTCCTCCGTGAGCTGCGCGATGAGGTCCTTCAGCTCCGTGTCCGAGAGCGCGCCGAGATCAGGGAAGGTGTCCATGGCTGCGGCGAGCGTAGCGCACCCGGAACGCGCCCCTCAAGCTCCACTTGAGGGTGCAACACCACGTGCGGACCGCACCTGCCGCCGCGCCTCGGCGACGTAGAGCCACGCGGCCACGAGCGACATCCCCACGCCGACGTAGAGCAGGACCTCCGCGAGCGTCTCGACGCCGCCGGCCAGCGCGAAGAACAGGGCGGACATCGTCGGCCAGACGGCCAGGCGGCCCCACCAGTTGACCTTGAGCTCCACGCCGCGGCGCAGCGCCGCGCGGCCGGCGAGCAGCAGGAACAGCTCGCGGGCCAGCAGAACGGCCAGCGCCCAGCGCGGCAGGAGGTCGAACTTCCAGACCACGACCACCCCGCCGGCCACGAGCAGGCGGTCGACCACCGGGTCCAGCAGCGCGCCGAAGCGGCTGTACTGGCCGGTGACCCGGGCGGCGATGCCGTCGGCGTAGTCGCTCCAGGCGACCACGGCGAAGATGATCACCGCGGCGGTGTCCGTGCCGTCCTCGGAGCCCAGCGCGAGGGCCATGAAGACGGGGATGAGCGCCAGGCGGACGATGCCGATGGCGTTCGGGATCGTCCACGGGTTCAGCGGGGCGCCGGCGAGCGTCTGGGGCGGAGGCGGGCCGGACCGGTCCAGCCCGCTCAGGCGCCGGAACGTCAGGCGCGGGTTCTCCCACGCCTCCTGGATCGCGTCGCGGGCGCGCTCTACGGGAGGTTGCGCCACCGCTCCCGCACCGCCTCGAGCGCCGCGTCGAGCGGCACGCCGTCCAGCTCCTGCATGCCGCGGCGCCCGACCGCCTCGGCCAGCCCGGACTCCGCCGAGCGCTTGCCGATCGTCAGCCGCAGCGGGCAGCCCAGCAGCTCGGCGTCGGCGAACTTCTCCCCCGGGCCGGCGTCGCGGTCGTCCAGGCACACGTCCAGGCCGCCGGTGCGCAGCTCGTCGTAGACCGCCTCGGCGGTCGCGCGCTCCGGGGTGCCCGGCTTGCCGAGGGCCACGACCTCGACGTCCCACGGCGCGATGGCCTTCGGCCAGGCGATGCCGCGGTCGTCGGCGTGCTGCTCCACCGCCGCGGCGGCGATGCGGGCGGGGCCGATGCCGTAGGAGCCCATGACGATCGGCCGCGCCGTGCCCGACTCGTCCAGGTAGGTCGCGCCGAGCGGCTCGGAGTACCGGGTGCCCAGCTGGAAGATGTTGCCGATCTCGATCGCCGGCACGATCCGCACCGGCGCGCCGCCGGCCGTGTCGCCCTCCTGCACCGCGCGGAGGTCGGCGCGCGGGCCGTCGAGGCGCTCGACCACCGTGTGGAGGTCGGGCCGGTTGGCGCCGGTGACCCACGGGCCGCCGCCGACCGCCTCGTCGACCAGCAGCTCGGCGCCGGGCGCCGGCCCCAGGAAGCCGGCGGGTCCGTGCAGCTCGTCGTCGGCCGCCGGGCGGAAGCCCTCCTTGAGGTGGTTGCGCAGCTTCGTCTCGTTGACGCGGTGGTCGCCGCGCAGCAGGACGAGCACCGTGCGGCCGCCGTCGGTCACGACGGGGAAGGCCTTGAGGAGGTTGCCCTCCGGCACGCCGAGGTGGCGCGCCACCGCCTCGATCGTGGTGAGGCCCGGCGTCTCGAGGTCCCCGCGCAGCGCCAGCTCGGGCACGGGCTGCGGGTCGGCCGACGCCACCTCCAGGTTGGCGGAGTAGCCGGGCGCCACCACGACCTCGTCCTCGCCGGCGGCGCAGGGCGCCATGTACTCGTGCGCGGCGGTGCCGCCCATCATCCCGACGTCCGAGGCGCACTCGAACCACTCCAGGCCGCAGCGGTCGTAGATGCGCGCGTAGGCCTCGCGGTGCAGCTGGTAGGAGGCCTGCAGGCCGTCGTCGTCGCGGTCGAAGGAGTACGAGTCCTTCATGATGAATTCGCGCGTGCGCAGCACCCCCGCGCGCGGGCGCGGCTCGTCGCGCTCCTTGACCTGGAAGTGGTACAGCAGCTTGGGCAGCTCGCGGTAGGAGCGCACGACCTGGGCGACGTGCGTCGTCACCGCCTCCTCGTGGGTCATGGCCAGGGCCATGTCGGCGCCGCGGCGGTCCTGCAGGCGGAAGAGCTCGGCGCCCACCGACTCCCAGCGGCCGCTGCGCTTCCAGATCTCCGCGGGGTTGAGGACCGGCATCAGCATCTCCTGCGCGCCGATGGCGTCGAGCTCCTCGCGCACGATCTGCACGACGCGCTGGTGCACGCGCCAGCCCGCCGGCATCCAGGTCCACAGGCCCGACCCCAGCTGGCGCACGAGCCCCGCACGGACCATGAGCTTGTGCGAGAGCGCCTCCGCGTCGGCCGGGGGCTGGCGTTCCGTGGGCAGCAGCAGGGTCGAGAGGCGCATGCGGGCCAGACCCTACCCAGGCGCCCCCCGGGCCTTAGGATCGCCGTGATCCACACCCCCCGAGACAGGAGAGAGCGCATGGCCTACGAGGTCCCCGCCCTGCCGTACGACTACAACGCCCTCGAGCCGCACATCGACGAGCAGACGATGCGGCTGCACCACGACAAGCACCACCAGGCGTACGTTGACAAGGCCAACGCCGCGCTCGAGGGCACGGAGTTCGACGGCAAGCCGGTCGAGGAGGTCCTCGCGAACCTGTCGTCCCTGCCCGCCGACAAGCAGGGCCCGTTCCGCAACAACGGCGGCGGCCACGCCAACCACGCGCTGTTCTGGGAGAACATGAGCCCGGACGGCGGCGGCGAGCCGACCGGCGAGCTGGCCGACGCCATCAACGCGGCCTTCGGCTCGTTCGACGCCTTCAAGGAGCAGTTCGAGGCCAACGGCGTGGCCCAGTTCGGCTCCGGCTGGACGTGGCTCGTCCTCGACGGCGGCGAGCTCAAGCTGACCAGGACGGCCAACCAGGACAGCCCGATCCTCGAGGGCCAGACGCCGCTGCTGGGCAACGACGTCTGGGAGCACGCCTACTACCTCAAGTACCAGAACCGCCGTCCCGAGTACCTCAAGGCGTGGTGGAACGTCGTGAACTGGGGCAAGGTCGCCGAGCGGTACGCGGCAGCCAAGTAGCCAGGACGACAGCGCCCGCTTCAGCCCCTTGGGTCCGGTGCCGACGCCTGGCCCGAGGGGAACCAGCGGCCTGCCGGAACTTCCCCGGTACCGTTGGGTTCTCTCACGGGGTGGCCGTGTCGTGGCCGCCCCGTGACGCCGTTCCGACCATCCCGCTGGCAGGAGCCTGATGATCCGACCTCTTCTCCGTCGCGCCGCACTGAGCGGTCTCGTCGCGACGCTCGCCCTCCCCGTCGCCGCCGCCGAGGCGAAGCCGAACCTCTTCTCGGTGATGATGGACGACGACCAGCTCGTCTACCGCGACGACGACACGCGCGATCGTGCCCTGCGCCGGATGAAGGACCTCGGCGTCGACCAGGTCCGCGTCACCGTCCTCTGGAGCGTCGTCGCCGACGGCGCGCGCAAGACGAAGGCGCTCGACAAGCGCTTCCGCAAGCTCAAGGCCGACAACCCGAAGGCCTACCCGCGGCTGAACTGGGACCGCTACGACCGCCTCGTGCGCGCGGCGCGCCGCCTGGGCATCGGCATCTATTTCAACGTGACCGGCCCGGGTCCGGAGTGGGGCCATGCGAAGGCCCCCCGGTCCCAGGCGCGCAACAAGAAGACCTGGAAGCCGAAGCCCAAGGAGTTCTACAAGTTCGTCCAGGCGGTCGGCAAGCGCTTCAGCGGCCGCTACCGCGACGAGAACGACGAGCGCGTCATCCTGCCGAAGGTCGGCGTCTGGTCGCTGTGGAACGAGCCCAACCAGGGCGGCTGGTTGACCCCGCAGTTCGTCAATGGCCGGCCGTACTCGCCGCACCTGTACCGCGAGCTCTACGACCACGGCTACCGCGCCCTCGTGTCCACGGGCCACGCCGGTGACGTGATCATGATGGGCGAGACCGCGCCGCTGGGCTCGAGCAACCCGAGCTCGCGCGCGCCGATGCGTCCCGCCCAGTTCCTGCGCGAGATGTTCTGCGTCGACGGCAACCTGCAGCCGCTGCAGGGCGCCGAGGCCGCCGCGCGCAAGTGCTCCTTCTGGGACAAGAAGGGCAAGCTCAACGCGACCTGGTGGGCGCACCACCCGTACACCAAGAACAAGTCGCCGCAGGCCCGGGACGCCAACCCGGACTCGATCACGATGGCCAACATCGGCGACCTTGCGACGCTTCTGGACGGGATCGCCGCCAACACCGCGCGCATCCGCTCGGGCGTCGACATCCTCTCGGCCGAGTTCGGCTTCGAGACCAACCCGCCGGACCCGTTCTCGGGCATCGACCCCAAGCTGCAGGCCAACTGGAACGCCCTCGGCGAGCTGCAGGCCTTCCTGCACCCGCGCGTGGTCGGCCAGACGCAGTTCCTGCTCTACGACGTCCCGCCGCGCCGGCAGTACCGCCGGGGCTCGAAGTCGTACTGGTTCACCTACCAGTCCGGCCTGTACACCAACCGCGGCGTGGCGAAGCCGGCCGCGACGCAGTACGCGTTCCCGTTCCTGGTCTTCCCGACCGGGACCACGGAGCCGTCCAACGGGCGGCCGCACCTGACCGCGTGGGGCGGCCTGCGCTTCCGGCAGGAGGGCGTGGCCGACGACGTGGCGGTGGACTGGAAGCCGGCCGACGGCTCCACCGACTGGCAGCCGATCGGCTCGACCAAGACGAACCAGCCGATCCAGCTGGACCCGGCCCAGTCGCCCATCCAGGTGTTCGAGGGGTACTTCTACATCCCCGCGTTCACCGTCCCCGGCCCCGGCAAGGTCCGCATGCGCCTGAGCATCCCGCAGGCGCCGTTCCACTACACGTCGCAGGAGTTCGACGTCCAGTAGCCCGCGCTGCGCGGCGGCGGCCCCCCGGGGCCGCCGCCTCCGGTGCACCCGCACCGAGGTGCGAGTTGATCCCGCTCAGCGGGATCACCTCGCACCTCACCGCAACAGCCGCCCGCCAGGTCGCCCACACCCCTCCGAGGCGCCCCGGCGCGCCGCGATGCGGACCACGCTCGTGCCTCGGCCGTGGCGCGCCGTCCGCCGGCCGTGGCGCTCCGGCGCGTGCGTCGACGGCTCGGCGACGAGGGAGAGCGGCGGCCGGCCGGTGGGTGGCGGCATCTGCGCAGCGGGTCGGCCGCCAGACGGCCGCTCGACCACCGCCTGCCGTGCACCCGGGGCGCGGCGCGAAGGCGAACCCCTGCGCATCGACATACGAATTGATCCCGCTCAGCGGGATCAACTCGCATCTCACCGCAGCACTCGCCCGCCCGGGTGCCCACCGCCTCCCGGAGCGACCGGCCCCGCCGAGGCGCGGACCACCCTCCTGTCTCGTCGCCGAGCTGTCAGCGGACACCCTGCGCCCCGCCACGGCCGGCGCGGAGCGCCACCTCGCCCGCGCCCGCTACCGCGTGAAGCGCCGCCCCGCCACCGGCGAGGCCGCCTCGCGCGCCTGCGCCTCGGCGCGCTCGGCCGCGGCCTGCTCCTCGGCCGCCTCGCGCTCCATGGCGGCCAGGCGCTCGGGCGTCATGGCGGTCGCGTCCTCCTCCTCGGCCAGCCACGCGGCGGCCTCGGCGGCGGCGCCCTCGTCGCGCACGACCGTCTTGCCGGCGGCGTACCACTTGTCGATCTCGGCGAAGAGCTCGTCGACGAGCTGCTCGGTCGGGACCTTCTTGAGCGGCTCGCCCTTGGAGAAGATCATCCCGGCGTCCTTCGCGCCGGTGATGCCGAAGTCGGCGTGCCGGGCCTCGCCGATGCCGTTGACCGCACAGCCGAGCACCGAGACCTCGATCGGGTCGCTGTAGTGCTCCAGGCGCCGCTCGACCTCGGCCACGACCGTGTCCATGTCGAACTGCAGCCGGCCGCAGGTCGGGCAGGCGATCAGCACCGGGCCGCGCTCGCGCAGCTTGAGCGCCTTGAGGATCTCCCAGGCGACCTTGACCTCCTCCTCGGCGTGGAACGTCGAGAGGGAGATGCGGATGGTGTCGCCGATGCCGTCGGCCAGCAGGGTGCCGAGGCCGACGGCGCTCTTCAGCGAGCCCGACCACTTCGTCCCCGCCTCGGTCACGCCGAGGTGCAGCGGGTACGGGATGCGCTGCGCCAGCCGGCGGTTGGAGGCGATGGTGTTCGGCACCGACGTCGACTTCATGGAGACCTTGAAGTCGTGGAAGTCCAGGCGCTCCATGAGGTCGACGACCTCGGTGGCGGCGGTCACGAGCGCCTCCACCGGATCGGAGAACTCGAGGTCGCGCAGGTGGTCGGGCAGCGATCCGGAGTTGACGCCCACGCGGATCGGGACGCCGGCCTTCCGGGCGTGCTCGACGACGATCCCGGTCTTCTCCGGGCCGCCGATGTTGCCGGGGTTGATCCGCACGCAGTGCGCGCCGGCGTCGATGGCCTTCAGCGCGAGCGTGTGATTGAAGTGGATGTCGGCGATCACGGGGATCGGCGACTGGCGGACGATCTCCTTGAGGGCCTCGACGTCCTTGTCGCGGGGCACCGCCACACGGACGATGTCCGCGCCGGCGTCCGCAACGGTGCGGATCTGACGCAGCGTCGCCTCGAGGTTCGCCGTCTCGGTCTTGGTCATCGTCTGGACGGCGACGGGCGCGCCGCCCCCCACGGGGACGCCGCCGACCGAGATCTGCCGCGCAGAAGCCATGCCCCCAGTGTACGAACGCCCCGCCGCGTAGGGTTGGCGGCGCCCATGCCCGCCACCGAGGTCTACGGCACCGCCCGCGGTCCGCTCGGCCGCCTGGCCTCCCCCGCCGCCGCGCGCGCCCGCCGCCGGCGCCACGAGCGGTTCTTCGGCCTGACGGGCGCAGAGCCGGGCATGCGCGTGCTCGACGTGGGGTGCGGGGCGCTCGGGCTGCGCGGCCTCGAGCCGCAGCTCGACATCACGGGCGTCGATCTCAGCCCCCGTCCCGAGTACCCCGGCGAGGTCGTGCAGGCCGACGCGGCCGACGGCCTGCCATTCGCCACCAACGCCTTCGACCTCGTGTACTGCTCCAGCGTGGTGGAGCACGTCGCCCCCCACCGCCGCCGGGCCTTCGCCGCGGAGCTGCGGCGCGTCGGGCGCGGCTGGTACGTCCAGACGCCGGCCCGCGAGTTCCCGCTCGAGCCGCATGCGCTGCTGCCCGCGGCCCACTGGCTGCCCGAGCGCGCCCGCCGCCGGTACTGGCGGCTGGGAGCGGCCCCCTGGGAGCCGGATCTGCGCCTGCTGGGCCGCGCCGAGGTCGAGCGGCTCTTCGGCCCCGCGCGCGCCGAACGGGTCGGGCCGCTCGTCAAGAGCTGGGTCGTCGTCGCGCCGGTCGGGAGCCTGACGTGACCCGGCCGGAGCCCTGCTGCGTCGCCGACTACGAGGCGCGCGCCGCCGAGGTCCTCGACGCCGGGCCGCTCGGCTACTACGCCGGCGGCGCCGCCGACGAGCGCACGCTGCGCGACAACATCGCCGCGTTCGCGCGCCATCAGCTCCTGCCGCGGGTCCTCGTCGACGTCAGCGCCGTGTCCGCCGCGACCAGCGTCCTGGGCACGCCGGTCGACTTCCCCGTCCTCGTCGCGCCGGTCGCGCTGCAGAAGATGGCCCACCGCGACGGCGAGGCCGGCATGGCCCGCGCGGCCGCGGCAGCCGGGACGATCATGACGCTGTCGACCATCGCCACCTCGACGCCCGCCGAGGTGGCCGACGCCGCGCCGGACGCGCCGCGCTGGTTCCAGGTGTACTGCTTCCGCGACGAGCACGTGACGCGCCACCTCGTCGACCAGGCGATCGACCGCGGCTTCCGCGCGCTGGCGGTCACCGTCGACGCCCCACGCGCGGGGCGCCGCGAGCGCGACCTGCGCACCGGCTTCGCCGTGCCGGAGGGCATCGACATGCCCGCCGTGACGGCCGCGGTCGGCGAGACGGCCGGCATCACGCCGCAGGGCTTCTTCTCGCTGGTGGACGCGTCGCTGACCTGGCCCGCGTTCGAGCGCCTGGCGCGCGAGAGCCCGATCCCCGTCCTGGTCAAGGGCGTCCACCACCCGGCCGACGCCCGGCTGGCCGTCGAGCACGGCGCGGCCGGCGTGATCGTCTCCAACCACGGCGGCCGCCAGCTCGACGGCGTGCCGGCCGCGATCGACATGCTCGAGCCGGTCGTCCAGGAGCTGGCCGGCGACGCGGAGGTCCTCATGGACGGCGGCGTGCGCCGCGGGACCGACGTCCTCACCGCGCTCGCGCTCGGGGCCCGCGCGGTGCTCGTCGGCCGCCCGGCGCTGTGGGGCCTGGCCGCCGGCGGCGAGGCGGGCGCCCGGCACGTGCTCGAGCTGCTCAAGGCGGAGGTCGAGCTCGGCCTGCTGCTGCTGGGCGCCCCCACCCCGGGTCACGTCTCCCGCGAGCACCTGGCGCCACGCCGGTGATGGCGTCGGCGCGTGCCCTGCGCAGGGTCGTCCGTCTCGGCGGGGTGGTCGCCACCGCGGCCGGGCTGCACACCATGGCGGCGGGAGCCGGGTCCGTCCCCGGCCGGCGCGCCGTGCCGGACCGCGCCCTCGACAGCGAGCTGCGCTTCTACGGCACCTACTACGCGGCGTTCGGGCTGGCGCTGGTGCGCCTGGCGCCGCGCGCCCATCTCGACAGCGGGGCTCTGCGCGCCGCTGCCGCGACCGTCTGGCTGGCGGGCGCCGCCCGCGCCGGCGGCTGGCGGCGTCACGGGCCACCGACGGCGGCGCAGCAGGCCCTGCTGGCGATCGAGCTCATCGCCCCGCCCGTGGTCGCCGGCTGGCAGGCGCGGCTGCTGCGAAGCGGCGCTACAACCATTCCATGAGCCTCACCACGGCGGCCGGGCCCCTCGCGCGCCACCCCGCGAAGTCCAACTACAGGATCGACAGCCCCGCCCACCGGCTGTTCCTGCACCCGTTCCCGCGGCGCGTGCGCGCCGAGCTGGCCGGCGAGACGGTGCTCGACTCGCGCAGCGCCTTCCTGCTCTACGAGACCGGCCTGCTGCCGCGCGTGTACGTGCCGCTGCAGGACGTCCGTCAGGACGTCCTGCGCGCCACGGACACCCACAGCCACTGCCCCTTCAAGGGCGACGCCAGCTACTGGTCGATCCAGGTCGGGACGACCACGGCCGACGACGCCCTGTGGACCTACCTCGAGCCCAAGCCCGAATCGGCGTGGCTGCGGGGGCTGGTCGGCGTCTACCACGAGCGCCTCGACCGCTGGCTGGACGAGGACGAGGAGGTCCGGCCCCATCTGCGCGACCCGTTCCACCGCGTCGACGCCCGGCGGTCCACGCGCCACGTCCGCGTGCTCGCGCATGGCGAGCTCGTCGCCGAGACCCGGCGGCCCGTCGTCGTCTCGGAGACCGGCCTGCCGAACCGCTGGTACGTGCCGCGCGAGGACGTCCTGGCCGGTCTGCAGCCCAGCGCGACGGTGGCCGACTGCCCGTACAAGGGCCATGCGACGTACTGGTCCCTGGACGGGGTGCCCGACGCCTGCTGGTCCTACGAGGAGCCGCTCGGCGAGGCGCTGGCCGCCCGCGGGCACGTCTCGTTCGCCGGCGACGACGTCGTGGTGGAGGTCGACGGCGAGCGGGTGGCGGCGTAGATCACCGGGTACCCGCCCGGGCATGAGCATCCGCGAGGACTACGACCTGCCGCGCCGCCCGCCGGCCCCGATGCGCCAGTGGGCCTTCATGCTCGGCTTCGTCGCCCTGGCGCTCGTCCTCTGGCTCGTCCTGCCGGACGGGCCGGTGACCGTCGCGCTGATGGCGATCATCCTGCTGACCGTCGTCTTCACGTGGGTCGGGACGTTCCTGCGCTCGCGCGGGCTGCGCGACGCGCCCGGCCGCCGGCCGACGACGCCGCCGAGCGCGAGCTGAGTCCGTAGCCTCAGGGGCATGGCTGACCCCGACTCCCTGCTCGCCGAGGCGACCGTCGCCGCCGCCGTCGACGCGCTGGCGACCCGCAACGCCCACCACCTCGAGCAGATGACGCCCGAGGAGCGCGCCGACGCCGAGGGCCATTGGCGCGAGCTCGCGCTGGACGTGCTGACCGCGGCGCGCGCGACGATCGTGGACGGCGGGGCCGACGCCGAGGACGCGGCCGACCAGGGTCCGGTGCAGCGCGGCCGTGCCGTCATCGTGCTCGAGGACGCCGGCGAGGAGGACGTCGCGGTGCACGCGACGTTCCACCCCGAGCTCGAGGAGATCGGCCAGGACGAGCTCGCCGGGACGCCCGCCCAGATCGCCGCCATGGGCATGCTGCAGCAGCTGCTCGAGGGGGACGAGGGCGACCCGGGCGAAGCGCTGTAGCCCAGCCGGTCAGCCCGCCCCGACTGGGCACAGCAGCGGATCCGCCGCGGCGTCGTGCGCCGCGACGGCCGACGCCTTCAGGCTCCCGCGGCGATGGTCGCTGAGGAGCACCGTGGTGCCGGCGGCGAGGTCGCGCACGACGACACCGGTCAGGCCGCGCCGCTTGCCGGCCACGAGGTCTCCCGCGGTGGTCGAGAACGCCACCCGGGCGCCGTCGGCGCTGATCTGCGGCTCCGCGGCGTAGCCCGCCGAGGCCCGCCCGTCGCGCCGGGCGCTCACGAGCACGGTGTGCCCGGTGACCCGGTCGACGCGGTGGACCTGGGCGCGCAGATCGGTCAGCAGGCCCGAGCCGACCCGCGTGCGCGCGCCGAACGCCACGTAGCGGCCGTCCGCGCTGACGGCCGGCGAGAACGCGTCGCCCGGGGCCGCGGCCGACACGACGTCGCTCCTGTCCCCGGCGAGGTCGCGCACGACGATCCGCGAGCGCCCGCCGACGCGGGTGGTGTAGGCCACCGTCCGCCCGTCGGCCGACACCGCCGGGTCGTAGGCGTCGGTGCCCTCGCCGTCCGAGACGACGCTGGTGGCGCCGTCGGCGAGCGTCGTGCGGTACACGCGCGTCACGCCGCCGCCACGTGCCGCCGTGAACACGACGGTCGAGCCGTCGGCGCTGATCCGCGGCAGGTAGGCGGCGCCGTCGTTGTCGCGGGTCAGCAGCCGCTGCGTTCCCGCGACGCGGTCGACGACCCACAGCCCGGTCTCGGTGCCGCTGTCGGTGGCCTCGAAGGCGACCAGCCGCCCGTCGCCCGAGATCGACGGGTTGAACGCCGTCCGGGTCGGCGCGCCCGCGGCCAGACCGAGGTGGCTGACCTTCTGCGTCGCGCCCGTCTGGAGGTCGCGCACGAGGATCGACATCTGGCCGACGCGCTTGGCCAGCGGGAACGTCGACTCGGCTGTCTCGAACGCCGCGAAGCGCCCGTCGGCGCTCAGCACGCTGTTGTAGGCCGAACGCGGCCGGCGCGAGCGCGGGTCCACGCGCGGGCTGACCGCCACGCGCCGGCCGGGGCGGGCGAGATGGGCGCCCTGCACGTGGATCTCCCCCAGCCGCTCGGCCACCGCGATCGTCGTCCGGTAGGCGTCCCACACCACCCGCCCGCCGTCCGCGCTCAGCGCCGGCCGCTTGGCGGTGTCGCCCGGCGGGATGCGCAGGCGGTTGCGCCCGCCCGACGGGCCGTTGTAGCGGTTCTGGCCCAGCCACCGGGGGATCTGGCGCTCCTGGCGCTCGAGCATCGCGCGCGCCTGACGGGGCGAGAGCTGGCCCTTGCGCACGCCCCGCGCGGCGGCCGCCCGCAGGGTCGCGACGGTCGCGCGGCGCAGCTGCACCCGGGTGCGGCCGAAGAGGTCGCCGATCTGCAGGGGGCTGAGCTCGCTGCGGCGCAGCAGCGCGAACTGCTGGTTGCTGCGCGTGCCGAAGATCCGGGCGGCCCGCGACGGGATCGCGGTCTGGTGCAGGTTGTGGAAGAGCAGGTGCTGGCCCAGGTGGCCCTGCGTGACGGTGCGCAGCGTGTTGCGGCGGATCGTCCGGTACGCCCGCGCGCTCACGCGCCCGCGCCGGCCGGCCACGAGCCGGTCGGCGAAGCGCTGCGCGCTCATCCCGCGCCGCCGGGCCAGCTGCGCCAGCGTGTTGGAGGCGTCGATGCGCACGTGGCGAAAGATCTGCCCCCGCGACATGCGCAGGACGGCGTACAGGCGGTCCTCGTCGAACGGCAGCCACTGCAGGTTGACCCACTCCTCGTCGGGCAGCCAGTGGGGCTCGGCGCCGTGCGGCGCCTCGCGGTCCTGCGCCGCGGCGCCGGCGGGGACGAGCGCGAGCAGCAGGCAGGCGAGCAGGACCGGGAGCGTGCGGGCCATCAGGCGCGCAACGTACCGGCCCCTGTGGAGGTGACGGCCGCGGGCGGCCGGGCGAGGACCTCGTCGTGCCACAGCGTCAGGGCCAGCAGCGCCCACAGCGGCCGCGCGAGGTCCTCGCGGCGGGCGGCGTGGCGGTCCAGCATCGCGGTCACCGCGCCCGGGTCCAGCAGGCCCTGACGGCGCAGCGCCGCCGGCGCGAGGACGTCGCGGGCGAACGCCTCCAGCGGCCCGCGCAGCCAGGCCGCCGCGGGCGCGACGAACCCGCGCTTGGGCCCCCGCACCGCCTCCGGCGCCAGCAGCGGCGCAGCCGCGGCGCGCAGGACGCGCTTGGTCTCCAGCCCGCGCACCCGCGCGCGGCGCCCCAGCGCGGCGGCGAACCCCGCGACCTCCGGGTCCAGGAACGGCACGCGCACCTCCAGGCCATGGGCCATCCCGGCGCGGTCGGCCTGCAGGAGCAGGTCGTCGGCCAGGAAGGTGTGCAGGTCGACGTCCTGCAGGCGCGCCAGCAGCTCGGCACCCGCGGTGGCCTCGAAGCGGGTGCGGTGCACCGCCAGCACGTCGGCCGCGGCGCGGCGCCAGGGCTCGGCGAGGACGCGCTGCGGGTCGGTCAGGCGCTTGAACGCGTGGTGGCGGTCCAGCGGCCCGAGCCCCGCCCCGAGGGCCAGGCGCCGCAGCCGGAAGTCCAGCGGCAGCCGCGCCGAGGAGCTGGGCACGAGCGCCGCGACCGCCGGGGCGGCGACGGCCGCCGCCCGCAGCGCGGCGCCGGGCAGGCCGCCGGCCGCATAGGTCTGGTAGCCGCCGAAGAGCTCGTCGCCGCCCTCGCCGGTGAGCACCGCCGTGACCTGCCGGGCGGCCAGCCGGCAGACCAGCCAGTAGGGCAGTGCGGTGGCGTCGGCGCGCGGCTCGTCGAAGGACCGCGCCAGCTGCGCCAGCAGCGCCGCCGCGTCGCCGGCCGTCACGCGGACCTCGTGGTGCGGGCAGTCCAGGCGGCGGGCCAGGGCGCGCGCTCCGGCGGCCTCGTCGAACGAGCGCTCGCCGAACGACGCGGTGAAGGCCGGCAGCGGCCCGCCCTCCTGCACCGCCAGGGCCGCGAGCAGGCCGGAGTCCAGGCCCCCGGAGAGCAGGACGCCGACGGGGCGGTCGGCCGCGAGGTGCAGCCGCACCGACGACCGCAGCCGGTCACGCAGCTCACCGGCCAGTGCCTCGGGCGGGGCGTCGCGCAGCTCGGACACCGGGCCGGGCCGCGGCCGCTCGACCACCAGCGCCGTGCGCACGCCGTCGTCGTCGGCCACGAGCACCTCGCCGGGCACCAGGCGCCGGACGCCCGCCAGGATCGAGCGCGGCGCGTGCACCGCGCCGCAGGCCAGCAGCTCGTGCAGCGCGGCAGGGTCGACGTCGCGCGGGACGTCGGCCAGGGCCAGCAGGGCCTGGAGCTCGGACGCGAAGGCGATCCGGCGGCCGTCGCGGGCGTAGCAGAGCGGCTTGATCCCGAACGCGTCGCGCGCCAGGACCAGGCGGCGCTGGCGCGCGTCCCACAGCGCGATGGCGAACATCCCGCGCAGCCGGCGCACGAACGCGGGTCCGTGGTCCTCGTAGAGGTGCACGAGGACCTCGGCATCCGAGCCCGGGGCCACCGAGTGGCCCGCGGCGCGCAGGCGCCGCGCGTGGTCGCGATGATCGTAGATCTCGCCGTTGAGCACCGCGACGACGGAGCCGTCCTCGCTGCGCACGGGCTGGCGGCCGTGCTCGGGGTCGACGAGCGCCAGACGCGTCATCGCCAGCGCGCACGGCCCGTCGTGGTGCTCGCCTGCGCCGTCGGGCCCGCGGTGCTCGAGCCGGGCCGCCATCGCGCGGGCCGCCGCCGGATCGGCGGGCGCGCCGTCGAGCGTCCGGAGGCCCGCGATGCCGCACATCAGCGGCCCACCGTACCCTTGCGGGCGTGCGTGACGTCGTCGACTTCTACCGCCGCCGCCCCTTCGTGGGGGTCATCGTCGCGCTGCTCGGCCTGGGCCTGGCCGTCTCCACCGCCGCGCTGGGCACGGCGCAGCGGCCGGTGGCGGCCGTCGTCCTCGCCGTCGTGCTGGGGCTGCTGGTGGGCGGCGCGATGGCCGCCGCTCAGCGCAGCCGCGACCGGTAGCCGCGCAGGGTCGCGGCCTGGCGCAGCGCGAGCCGCGCCGCCGCCCGCAACGCCGGCGCCCGGCCGCCGGCCGAGGACGCCTCGGCGACGACCGACTCCGTCTGCTGGGCCGTGGCCCGCACCCGCCGACCCCCCAGCACGCCCTCGACGCCGCCGAGGCCGTCGAGGTCCAGCCAGCCGTTGGCCCCGCGGGCCCGGACGCGCACGCGGCCGCCGGAGGCGTCGATGCGCCCGGTCACCCGCACGCCCGGGATGTACGAGTAGCCGCGCAGCCGCACGACCTCCGCCAGGCCGGAGGCGCGGTAGGACCCGGCCCGCAGGCCGCCGCCCTCGTTGCGCTCGAACCCGGCGAAGACCGACTGCACGGCGGAGAACTGCGCGTCGGAGACCGTCTCGAGCACCGCCTCAACCACCCGGCCGCGCCGCCCCGCCACGCCGGGCACGCGGTCGACCTCGCCGAGGCGCAGCGGCGGGCGGCCGAACGGCGGGATCTGGTTGGTCTTGCCGCGGCACGGCGACCCGATCGCCTTGCGCGCCGCGAAGCGCTTGAGGGCCGTCTGCGTGCAGGCCGAGAGGTCGCTGCCGATGGCGTCGTGCCCGGTGCCGGGAACCCGCACCACGGTGCCCCGGGGGAGCTCCTCGGCCACGGACTCGGCGTCCTCGAACGGCGTGCGCATGTCCAGGCGGCCGGCCAGCAGCAGGGCCGGGACGTCCGGCAGCGGCGCCTCGGACGGCTCGTTGAACGTGTCGCCCTCCGGCCAGTACAGGCAGTCCTCGGCGATGGAGACGGACCGCAGGGCCGCCACGTCGAACGGCGAGCCGGCGTCCGGGCCGAGGCCGTCGACCGCCCGCTGGAGCTTGACCGCGCGCTCGGCCACCGGCTCGTCGAAGCGGTAGGGCAGGATCGTGTCGGCGCACGCGGTGGTGACGTTGCGCGCCAGGCTGAACGCGTGCGCCGGCTCGGCGCCGCCGGACGCGAGGCGCGCGGCACGCAGCAGGGGCGCATGGTCGCCCCGGGCGGCCGCCGCGACGGCGGCGGGGATCGCCGGCTGCAGGAACGGGTTGAGGTCGCCGCCCTGGACGGTCAGGAAGAAGCGCCCGGTCCCGTCGAGCCGGCGGGGGCGCAGGCGCCCGTCGCGGTCGGGGAGGCGACCCCTGATCGGCCCGGCGGCGAGCTTGCGCGTGACCGCGGCGACGTCGGCCACCGGGTCGCGGGTGGTCCGCCGGCAGCGGTTGCGCGCGCACTGCTCGCGCAGCACCCGCTCCGTCCGCGAGAACGAGTTCAACAGGAAGGGCTCGAAGCCGTCGGCCAGGACCGAGTCGAGGACCAGGCCGTCGGTGTGCTGGGGGTGCGTGCGCGCGTACTGCTGGGCGACGAACGTGCCGTAGGAGATGCCCATGAGCGTCCACGTCTCGGCGCCGAGCGCCTGGCGGAACGCGTCGAGGTCGGCGACCGTGTCGGGCGTGCCGTAGCGCTGGCGCGCAGGGCCGAGATCCTGGGCGCAGGAGCCGATCAGCGACGGCCGGACGGGGTCGATGCCCGTCAGGCGCTGGAGGTTGGAGCAGCGCAGCGCCGCCGAGCCCCCCGTGCCGCGCTCGTCGAGCAGCACGAGGCGCTTGCGCCGGATGAGCGGCGCCAGGGTCTCGCGGAAGCCCCGGCCGAACTGCACGGCGCCCTGGCCCGGGCCGCCGGACAGCGCGATGACCACACCCTTGTCGCTGCGGCGGGCCGGCTCGGCGGCCACGCGCAGGCGCAGCGTGCCGGGGATCGCGCCGCCGCGGTCCACGGGGACCTCGAGCGTGGCGCAGCCGAACTCGGGGATCGACTTGCAGGGCTTGAAGCGCAGCGCCGCCTGCGCCCCCGGGGCGAGGACGAGCAGCACGGCGAGCGCGCCGAGGAGGGCGGAGATGCGGCCGGACACCGCGGCGCACGGTACCCGGACCGCCTGTCCGATGGCGCAGGTGCGCCCGCGGTCGTACCCTCTGGCCCGCAGATGGCGCAGCGAACCCTGGCCCCGCCGACCCAGCCGGACCGTGACGCCCTCGCGCGCGAGTGGCGGCGGCTCGGCCGCGCCGCGACGGCCGTGGCGCTGCTGACCAGCCCGGCGACGTTCGCCGTCCTGCACGTCGTCAACGACGTCGCGCTGTGGCTGAGCCTGGTCCTGACGCTGCTGTTCGTCGCGGCG
>DASPKC010000182.1:0-11505 GCA_035628295.1 Baekduia sp. | reverse complement strand
AGGCGCTCGACGTGCTCGGCGAGAACGGCGCGTTCGTCCCCTGCGTGCACTCCGTCGGCAGGCCGCTGACCGAGGGCGCCGAGGACGTGCCGTGGCCGGCGAACGAGACGAAGTACATCGTCCACTACCCCGAGACGCGCGAGATCTGGTCCTACGGATCGGGCTACGGCGGCAATGCGCTGCTCGGCAAGAAGTGCTTCGCGCTGCGGATCGCCTCGATCATGGCCCGCGACGAGGGCTGGATGGCCGAGCACATGCTCATCCTCAAGCTCACCTCGCCGGAGGGGAAGGTCAAGTACGTCACGGGCGCGTTCCCGAGCGCGTGCGGCAAGACCAACCTCGCGATGCTCATCCCGACGCTCGAGGGCTGGACCGTCGAGACCGTCGGCGACGACATCGCCTGGATGAAGTTCGGCGAGGACGGCCGCCTCTACGCGATCAACCCCGAGGCCGGCTTCTTCGGCGTGGCCCCCGGCACGGGGGTGAAGACCAACCCGAACGCCATGAAGGCGATCGAGCACGACACGCTGTTCACCAACTGCGCGCTGACCGACGACGGCGACATCTGGTGGGAGGGCATGACGGAGGATCCGCCGGCCCACGCCATCGACTGGAAGGGCCGCGACTGGACGCCGGACTCCGACGAGCCCGCCGCGCACCCCAACGCGCGCTTCACCGTGCGCGCCGACCAGTCGCCGTCGATCGCGGCCGAGTGGGAGGACCCCGCCGGCGTGCCCATCGACGCGTTCCTCTTCGGCGGGCGTCGCGCGAGCGGCGTGCCGCTCGTGCGTGAGGCGTTCGACTGGGAGCACGGCGTCTTCCTGGGCGCCACCATGAGCTCGGAGATGACGGCCGCCGCGTTCGGCACCGTCGGCCAGCTGCGCTTCGACCCGTTCGCCCAGCTGCCCTTCGCGGGCTACAACATGGGCGACTACATGGCCCACTGGCTGAAGCTCGGCCGGGAGGCCGACGAGGCCAAGCTGCCGAAGGTCTTCTACGTCAACTGGTTCCGCAAGGACGACGACGGCAGGTTCCTGTGGCCCGGGTTCGGCGAGAACTCCCGGGTGCTGGAGTGGATCTTCCGCCGCTGCGACGGCGACGCGCACGCCGAGACCACGCCGATCGGCCTGGTGCCGGCCAGGAGCGACCTGAACCTGGACGGCCTGGACATCTCCGACGAGGCGCTCGAGCAGCTGCTCACCGTCGACAAGGAGCAGGTCCGCGCGGAGCTGGCGCAGGTGCGCGAGCACCTCGAGAAGTTCGGCGACCGGCTGCCCGCGGAGATCCGCGCGCAGCTCGACGCGCTCGAGCAGCGCGTCGCCTCTTGACGCACGCCGGCTGAGGCTTCCCGCACCCGCGTCGCTAGCCTGCGACGCGGGTGTCGGCCTCGGTCCTCCTCGGCCTGTTCTTCGCCGTCTGCTGCGCGGTCGTCGCGCTGCTGGGCTTCCTGCTCAAGCAGCGCGGGGCGGTCGACGCGCCGGACGTGCAGTGGCGCGCGCCCGTGCGCTCCACGGTCGCGCTGTTCGCCAACCGGTGGTGGACGCTCGGGATCATCGTGGCGATGGCCGCGTGGGTGTTCCACGTCGCGGCCCTGGCGCTGGCGCCCATCAGCCTGGTGCAGTCGGTGATCGCCGGCGGCCTCGTCCTGCTGACCCCCCTGGCCGACAAGGTCTTCCACATCAAGGCCAGCCGCCGCGAGTGGATCGGCGTGGCGCTGGCCGCGGCCGGCCTCGCCCTGCTGGCCGCCACCCTCGAGGGCGGCGCCGAGCACGCCTACGACTCGTTCGAGGCGGCGACGCTGTGGACCTACGTCGCGGTGCTTGCCGCCGCCGCGGTCGCCTGTTGCGTCGCCGTCCTGGGCGACACGCCGCGCGCCGGTGTGGTGCTGGCCGTCAGCGCTGGCCTGCTGTGGGGCGGCTCGGACGTGACCATCAAGGCGGTGGCGGCCGACCTGGGCACCGACGGGCTCTGGACGCTGCTGACCTTCGAGGCGCTCGTCATCACCGTCCTCTCCCTGGTGGGTCTGGTCGTCAGCGCTCGCTCGCTGCAGCTGGGCCCTGCCGTCGCCGTCATCGCCATCACGAGCGCCGCCGCGAACGTCGTGACCATCGCGTCGGGGCCGCTGGTCTTCGGCGAGCCGCTGCCCGACGGCGGTGGCGCGCTGGCGGTCCGCCTGCTGGCGTTCACGCTCGTCGTGTTCGGCGCGGCGCTGACACCCGGGCCGGCCGTCCCCGAACCCGAGCCCGCCCGCGCATGAGCGCGGCGCCGCTGCTGATCGGCAGAGCGGCGCCGCATCCCGCCCTGCGGCCGTTCGTCCGGGCGCTGCACGCCTACGCCGAAACGGTCCCCGGGCCCGAGCTGCGGCGCGAGCTGCCCACGGCGCACGCCGTCCTCATCGTCAACCTCGGCGCGCCGCTGTGGATCTGCACCCGTGGGCGCTGGGAGCGCTTCCCCGACGGCCTGCTGGCGGGCCTCGACGACGCCTCGGTGCTGTCGAGCACCCGGGGCGCGCTGCAGGAGGGCGTCCAGGTGCTGCTCACGCCCCTGGGGTGCCGGCGGCTGGCCGGCGTCGCCATGCACGAGCTGACAGCGAGGTCGGTGGCGCTCGAGGACGTGCTCGGCCCGGACGCGCGGCGCCTGGCCGACCGGCTGCGGGAGCTGCGCTCCTGGCGCGCGCGCGTCGATGTGGTCCAGGCGTTCCTGGCCCGCCGGTTGCTCGACGGCCCCGACGCACCGCCGGACGTGGCGTGGGCGTGGACGCGCCTGGAGCGCAGCGGCGGCCTGGTGCGCGTCGGCGACCTCGCGGCGGAGCTCGGCTGCAGCACCCGCCACCTCGGCGCGCGCTTTCGCGACCACGTCGGCCTGGCGCCCAAGCGCGCCGCGCGCCTGCTGCGCTTCGAGCGGGCGATCGGGCTGCTGGAGGCCGGTGAGCCCGCCGCCCGCGTCGCTGCCGACACCGGCTTCGCCGACCAAGCCCACCTGTCGCGCGAGGTCCGGGCGATGACGGGCCTGCCGCCGCGCGCCCTGCTGCTCGAGCGCCGTTCCGGTTCGTACAAGAGCGAGCCGCTGGACCTCGCATAGCCTCGGGCCCATGCTGATCTGCGGTGTGCAGTACGACGACGCCGAAGGCGCCATCCGCTGGCTGCAGGACGCCCTCGGCTTCGAACCCACGATGACCGTCCCCGGCCAGGACGGCCGGGCCGTCGCCCACGCCGAGCTGCGCCGTGGCGAGGACACCTGGCTGATGGTCGGCACCACGCGGCCGCCCGGCGACCCCTACGCCGGCGACGTCCCCTACCTCGTCGTCGACGACCTCGACGCCGCCTTCGCGCAGGCCCGGGCGGCGGGCGCCGAGGTGGTCGAGGAGATCCGCCAGGAGACCTACGGCCGGTTCTTCGCCGTGCGCGACCCGCAGGGCCGGGTGTGGTCGGTCGGGGACTACCGGCCGGCGGCAGGGGGCGACGCGGCGCCCGGGAGCGTGTAGCGTCGCCCCACGGTGGCGCTGGGCCAGGAGGACACAGCCGCACTCGACGCGTTCGCCGCCGCCTACCTGCGGCGCCGCAGTGACGCGCGCGACCGGCCCGAGGACGAGCTCCACGCCGAGATGCGCGGCGCGTTCGCCCTGGCCTCCGGCCGGGACGGCGCGCCCGCCGCGGTGCGGGCGTTCACGCCCACGCGCACCGACCACGGGTACGAGTCCTCCGGCTCGGTCGTCGAGACCAGCACGGAGGACCTGCCGTTCCTCGTGGACTCGGTCACCGCGCTGCTGGAGGCCCGCCGCCACCGCGTGGCGCGCGTCGTGCACCCGGTCGTGGGGACGCGGCGCGACGCGGGCGGGCGGCTCGTCGAGATCGGCCACCCGCGCGCGCTGCCCGAGCGCGAGTCGGTCATGCACTTCGACCTCGACGGCCGGCTGACGCCGGAGGAATTGGCCGAGCTCGAGGACGAGGTGCGCCGCACGTTGGCCGACGTGCGGCGGGTGGTCGGCGACTTCGAGCCGATGCTGCAGCGCCTGGGCGCCGCCGCCGACCGGGTCGAGGACGCCGACGTGGCCGCGTTCCTGCGCTGGCTGGCCGACGGCCACATGGTGCTGCTGGGCTGGTGGGAGGACGGTGCGGGACTGGGGCTCCTGCGCGACGGCCCGCAGGAGTCGCTGACGCCGATCCCGCCCGGCGAGCCGCTCGTCGTGGGCAAGACCACCGCGCTCTCACCGGTGCACCGCCGCGAGCGCATGGACGACGTGGGCATCCGCCTGCCCGGCGACGGCGAGGCGCGGCTGCTGGGGCTGTTCACCTCGCGCGCCTACGCGGAGCGCGCGAGCGCCACGCCGCTGCTGGCCGCCAAGCTGCGGCGGATCCTCGCCGCCGAGGACCTCATCGAGGGCTCGCATGACTTCAAGGCCTCCGTCGGGCTGTTCGACGCGTTCCCCAAGGACGAGCTGTTCGCCGCCAGCGCCGACGAGCTGCGCGCCGCCATCGCCGAGCTGCTGGCGCTCAGCGGCGGCGCCGTGCGCCTGCTGGCGCGCTTCGACACCGACGGCGAGGGCGCCTCGTTCATCGCCGCGGTGCCGCGCGCCTCGTACGGCCCCGTCGTCCGCGAGGGCATCCGCGACCTGCTGGCCAAGGTCTGCGGCACCGACCGCCTGCACGTGCACGAGGTGCTCGGGGAGGGCGAGCGCGTCCACGTCCACGTGGCCGTGCACGCCCCGGGCGGCCTGCCGCCGGTCGACCTCGAGGCCCTGGAGGACCGGCTGCGGGCGATCGCCCGCACGTGGGAGGACCGGCTGCGCGACGCGCTGGTCGAGGCCCACGGCGACGAGCGCGGCCGGATGCTGGCGGCCCGCTGGTCCCGGCGCCTTCCGGAGGCCTACCGCGCGGCGACCGAGCCGGCGACGGCCGTCGACGACCTGCGCTGCTTCGAGGAGCTGGCGCGCGGCGCGCGCGACTTCGTCGTCGGACTGCAGGACCACGCCGGGCGCACCCGCGTGGCGTTCGCCAAGCGCGGTCCGAAGGTCGAGCTCTCGCGCGCCACGCCGATGCTCGAGCACCTCGGCCTGCGGGTGATCGACGAGCTGCCTGCCCGCCTGCTCGGCCCCGACGAGCTCTGGATCCAGGCGTTCAACGTCCTGGGACCGGGGGACGCGCCGCTGGCGCTCGACGACTGCGGCTCGCGCATCGCCGCGGCGCTGGAGGCCGTGTGGGACGGCACGGCGGAGTCCGACCCGCTCGACCGGCTGTTGGCGCTCACCGACCTCGACCACCACCAGGTCGGGATCCTGCGCGCGCTGCGCCGCTACCGCCAGCGCCTGGGCTCGCGCTACACCGAGTCCTTCCAGAACGACGTCATCGCCGTCCACCCGGAGCTGACGGCCAAGCAGCTGCGGCTCTTCGAGCTGCGCCACGGCATCGGCCAGGAGCCGGACCCCGCCGCCGAGGCGGCGCTGCGCGACGAGATCCTCACCGGTCTCGACGAGGTCGAGCTGCTCGACCACGACCGGATCCTGCGCAACCAGTTGGGGCTCATCGACGCGATCGTCCGCACCAACGCCTACCGGCCGGGCCGTGACGCACTGGCGCTGAAGATCTGCAGCGGCGAGGTCCCCGCGCTGCCGCGCCCGGCGCCGCTGTTCGAGGTCTACGTCTACGCGGCCGACTTCGAGGGGATCCACCTGCGCGGCGGGCGCATCGCCCGCGGCGGGATCCGCCACTCCGACCGCATGGACTACCGCACGGAGGTCGCGGGCCTGCTGCGGGCGCAGATGACGAAGAACGCGGTGATCGTCCCGGCGGGCGCGAAGGGAGGGTTCTTCCTCAAGGCCGGGCCGCCGTCGCCGGCCGAGGTGCGCCGGCAGTACGTCCGCTACATCGAGGCGCTGCTGGACGTCACCGACGACCTCGAGGCGTCCGGCGAGGTCGTGCACCCCGACGGGGTGCGGGTGCGCGACGAGGACGACACCTACCTCGTGGTGGCGGCCGACAAGGGGACCGCCACGTTCAGCGACACGGCCAACGAGGTGGCGCAGCGGCGCGGCTTCTGGCTCGGCGACGCGTTCGCCTCCGGCGGCTCGGCCGGCTACGACCACAAGGCGCTGGGGATCACCGCACGCGGCGCGTGGGAGGCCGCGCGCCGCCACTTCCGCGAGCTGGGCGTCGACCCGGAGCGCGACCCGGTGACGGCCGTGGGGATCGGCGACATGAGCGGCGACGTGTTCGGCAACGGCATGCTGCTGAGCCGGTCGCTCAAGCTGGTCGCCGCCTACGACCACCGCCACGTCTTCGTCGATCCGGACCCGGTCGACCCGGAGCGCTCGTGGGAGGAGCGCCGGCGGCTGTTCGAGCTGCCGGGCTCGAGCTGGGACGACTACGACCGCAGCCTCATCAGCGCCGGCGGCGGCGTGTTCCCCCGCACCGCCAAGCGGATCGAGCTGACGCCCGAGATGCGGGCGGCGCTGGGCACCGACGCGCAGGAGCTGCCGCCGTCCGAGCTCATCCGGGCGGTCCTGCGCGCCCCTGTCGACCTGCTGTGGAACGGCGGCATCGGCACCGTCGTCAAGGCCGCCGCCGAGAGCGACAGCGACGCCCGGGACCGGGCCAGCGACGCCATCCGGGTCGACGCGCGCGACCTGCGCTGCCGGGTGGTGGGGGAGGGCGGCAACCTCGGGCTCACGCAGGCGGCGCGCATCGAGTTCGCCCGCGGCGGCGGCCTGTGCCACGCCGACTTCATCGACAACTCCGCCGGGGTCGACTGCTCCGACCACGAGGTCAACCTCAAGATCCTGCTCGGCCTGGCGGTCCGCCGCGGCGAGCTCGACGGGCCGCAGCGCGACGAGCTGCTGCGCGAGGTCACCGACGACGTGACGGCGCACGTCCTGCGCGACTCGTTCCTGCAGGCGCAGACGCTCGCGCAGGAGGTGCAGGTCGCCGCGAGCGCGCTCTATGCCGCCGAGGACCTCATGGCCTCGCTGGAGGGCGAAGGGCTGCTCGACCGCGCCTCCGAGGGGCTGCCCGGCGGCGAGGAGATGGGCGAGCGCCGGCGGGCCGGCCACGGCCTCGAGCGCCCGGAGCTCGCGGTCCTCGTCGCCTACGCCAAGCGCCAGTTGACCGACGCCCTGCTCGAGTCGCGGCTGCCCGAGGAGCCGTGGATCGCCGGGCCCGAGCTGCGGGGCTACTTCCCGCCGGCGGTCGTCGCGCGGTTCGGCCACCTGCTCGACCAGCACCCGCTGCGGCGCGAGCTGGTCGCGACGCTGGTGGCCAACGACGTCGTCAACTCGCTCGGGCCGTTCTTCGCCTCGCGGCTGGTGGTCGAGCAGACCGCACACCCCGCGGAGGTCGTGCGGGCGTTCCGACTGGCGCGCGACGCGTCGGACGCGGTGGCGCGCTGGCGCGCCGTCGAGGCGCTGGACGGCGCGCTGGAGGACCGTGCCGTGTACTGGCACCTGAAGCGCGGGGTGGACGGGCTCGTCGAGACAGGCGCGCGCTGGTGGCTCGCGCATCCGGCCCAGGGCGACCCCGAGGAGGCCGTCGCGGCCCATCGTGCGGGCGTGGAAGAGCTCGAGGCGGCCCTGCCGGACCTGCGCTCCGACGCGTGGTGCAGCGCGTGCCGCAACGAGGAGGAGGGCCTGGTGGCGGCCGGCGTCCCGCACGAGGTCGCGCGCCGCCACGCCCGCCAGCCCGCGCTGGTGCACGCACCCGACGTGGTGGTGACGGCGGGGGCAACCAGGCGAGACGTGCTCGACGTGGCGCGCGCCGCGTTCGCCCTCGGCGACGCGCTGGCGCTCGAGTGGCTCGAGCGCGAGGTCGACCAGCTGCCGACGCAGTCGCGCCTGCAGCGCTGGGCGGTGCAGGCGGTCCGCGACGACGTGCTCGAGGCGCGGCGCGTCCTGACCCGCAAGGCGCTGGAGGAGTCGCCGGACGCGCCGGGCGCCGACGCCGTGTCGGCCTTCCTGGGCCGCCGCGCCGAGACGGGGCGGCGCCTGCAGGCCTTCACCCGCGCGCTGGACCTCGAGGAGGGGCCGAAGGACCTGGCGGGCGTGACGCTCGCCGTCCGCCACCTCCGCGCGCTGGCCTAATGGCGGTCCTCGGCCGCCGCGGGCGGCCGGGACTCCTCGGCGAGCGAGGTGATGGTCAGCAGCCCGCGGGCCGCGTCCTCCAGGACCCTCGTGGCCTCGTCCTTGTCGCGGGCGTAGAGCTCGACCAGGAGGTGGACGATGATGCGGTCGTCGCCCTCGTGCTTGTGGAACCGCACATGGGTGAAGAACTCGCGGGTCCCGTGGTCGCCGAACGCGGCGAAGCTCAGCGCATCGCCGGCGTCGGGACCCGAGCAGGTCTCGACCTCCTCGGCGTCGACCTCCACCGTGCAGGACGCCACCCACGGCGTGCCGGTGACCATGCGCTCCCAGCGGTCCTCGACCGGCATGACGCGCCCGTCGGCGAACGTGAGGTGCGGCTGGTCGTGCATGCACTCCAGGCACTGCACGACGGCTTCCTGGACCTCGTCGACGACCTCCGCGCGCTCGCCGGTCTCGGGGTCGATGCGATGGATCCCGTCGTAGTGGACCTGCACCTCGAGGTCGGTCGACCAGCAGCGGTAGCAGCGCAACCAGGGCCGGGTCGTGGCGAAGCCCTCCATCGGGTCAGTCTATGCTCGTCGCGATGGCCCCGGGCCCGTCCCCTGCGCAGCGCCCGCTCGGCGCCGTGCTGGCCGGCGGAGCCGGGCGGCGGATCGGCGGCGACAAGGCGGCGGTCAGCCTGTTGGGCGTCCCGCTGGTGCACTGGACGGTGGCGGCCGTGCGCGAGGTGGTCGAGGAGGTCGTGGTGGTGGCCAAGCCGGACACCGTCCTGCCGCCGCTGGCGGGGCTGGCCGACGTCCTGGTCGAGCCTGCCGAGCCGCGCCATCCCGTCTGCGGCGTGCTGCACGCGCTGCGCCAGGCGGGCGGGCGTCCCGTCCTGGCGGTCGCCGTCGACCTCCCGCTGCTCGACGGCGCCACGTTGCGCGCGCTGCTCGGCGCGCCGCGCGCCGGCCTCCACGCCGTGGTCGCAACCGCCGGCGGGCGGCGCCAGCCGCTGTGCGCGCTCTACCTGCCCGGCGCGCTCGCCGAGCTGGAGGGCTTCGCGCCCGACGCCCGGCTCATGGAGGTCGTCGGGAGCCTGGCCGTCGGCGAGGTGGAGGTCGACCCGGCGGCGCTGCACAACGTCAACGCCCCCGAGGACCTGTGGTCCGCCTCGGGGCTGCTCTCTGGCCGTCCTGGCCCGCGGGCGCTGCCGCCGCGCGCCAGCGCCTCGGGCTGACGGCCGGGGCTCAGCCGCCGATGGCCGACATGCTGCGCACCGGCTGCACGAAGCCCGGCTCGTTGACGCGGTGCTTGAGCTCCTTGCGCCACACGGCCGCGCGGATCAGCGCCTCGAGCTCGTCGTCGGTCGCACCGTCGCGCAGCGGCCCGCGCAGGTCCGTCTCGCGCAGACTGAACAGGCAGGTCCGCAGCTTGCCCTCCGCGGTCAGGCGCAGCCGGTCGCAGTCCGAGCAGAAGGGCCGGCTGACCGGCTCGACGAAGCCGAGGCGGCCGCGGCCGTCGGCGAAGGTGAACGTGCGCGCGGTCGCGTGCGGCTCGCGCTCCTCGGCGACGAGCGGGCCGTACTGCGCTTCGACGATCGCGCGCACCTCGGCGCCGGTCAGGACGTCCTCCGGCTTCCACGCCCGGTCGGCGTCCAGGGGCATGAACTCGATGAAGCGCACCTCGTACGGGTGCTCGCGAGCGAAGGCGGCGAACGGCAGGACCTCGCCCTCGGTGTAGCCGCGCAGGGCCACCGCGTTGACCTTGATGCGCGGGCGGGGCGTGGTCGCCGCGAGCGCGTCGAGCCCCCGCAGGACCTGCGGCAGGGCGTCGCGGCGCGTCATCTCGAAGAAGCGGTCCTGCTGCAGCGAGTCGATCGAGACGTTGAAGCGGCGCACGCCGGCATCGACCAGTGCCTGGGCGTCGCGTTCGAGCAGGTAGCCGTTGGTGGTGATCGAGAGGTCGTCCAGCCCGGGCAGCGGCGCCAGCATCGAGACCAGGCGCGGCAGCTCGCGGCGCACGAGCGGCTCGCCGCCCGTCAGCCGCACCGAGGCGATCCCCATCGAAGCCAGCAGGCCGACGATCCGTTCGAGCTCCTCGAAGTGCAGGACCTCGTCGCGCTCGAGCCAGGGCAGGCCCTCCGCGGGCATGCAGTACTGGCAGCGGAAGTTGCACCGGTCGGTGACGGAGACGCGGAGGTCCCCGATCCGCCGGCCGTGGCCGTCGACGAGCGGCTCGCGAGCCATGCCTGCAGGCTACCCTGCCGGCGTGCGCCGTCCCATCAGTGCCGCCGTCGCGGTCGTCCTCGCGCTCGGCCTCGGCGCCTGCGGACGCGAGGCATCCGCCACCGACCAGGTGCGCGACACCGTCGAGGCGTTCGCCAAGGCCTCCAAGGCCAAGGACTACGAGCGCATCTGCGAGGACGTCATGTCGCGGGCGCTCGTCGCGGAGGTCGAGGCAGCCGGGCTGACGTGCGAGACCGCCTGGCGCACGGGCCTCGGGCAGGCCGACGCCCCGGCGCTCACCATCCGCACCGTGGCGGTCCGCGGCGACCAGGCGCTCGTGGGCGTCCGCTCCACCGCGACCAACCAGAAGCCCTCCGACGACGTGCTCGAGCTCGTCCGCGAAAAGGGGGAATGGCGGATCGCGGCGCTCGCGCGGCCCCAGCCCCAGCCGCCGGCCACGCCGTAGCGCTCTACACTGGCCGGGGATGACGCCGCCGCGCCGTGCCCTCGACCGCGCTCCGGCGCTGCGCGGCGCAGCGGTCGTCGCGACAGGCGCGCTGGCCCTGCACCAGACCCGGTATGCGCTGGGCGGCGAGCACGCCGCCGGCGCGACGGCCTCCGGCCACGCCTACCTCGACGTCGTGGTGGCGCTCGTCGCCGCCCTGGCGGCCGTCGCCCTCGGAGCGCTCGCCGCCTGCCTCCTGCGCCCGGCGTCCGGCGGCCCCGGCGCCCACCCGGCGTCGTGGCGCCGGCGCTGGCTGACGCTCGCCGGTGCGGTCCTCGCCGCCCACGCGGCGCACGAGCTGCTGGCCGGCGCGCTGACGGCCGGCCACCCGGCCGGCCTCCACGGGCTGCTGGCCGACGGCGGCTGGGCCGTCCTGCCGCTGGCGGCCGCGGCGGGCGCCGTCGGGGCCGCGCTGCTGCGTGGCGCCGACGCCCTCGTGGCGCGCGCCGCCGTGACCGCGCGGCAGGCGGTCCGCGAGGCCGTCGCCGGGCACCCGCTTCCCCGCTCCACGCGCCCGCGCCATCGCGCGGCAGCGCTGCGCCACCTGCGCGGCCGCCCGCCTCCGGCGCGGCGCGCCCCGGCGCTGCTCGCCCGGTCCTGAGCGACGGGACGGGCGGGCGCCGCGGCGTCCCCTCCGTCCCATCCATCGACCTCGAAGCGAGGAGCCACACCCATGAAGACGTCCCTCATCGCGGGCGCCGCGGTCGCCGCTGCGCTCGTCCCCG
>DASPKC010000181.1:0-2655 GCA_035628295.1 Baekduia sp. | reverse complement strand
AAAGGCGGCCGCCCTGCGCCGAGCGGGGCTTCCGTCCAGACACCGCAAAATCTCTGTCGCATATGCGACAGAGATTCGACGAGCGCATCACCGGTCGAGCTCGGCCAGCCCCTGGCGGGCCGCCTCGAGCTGGGGTTGCAGCGTGAGCGCGGCCTCATAGCGGGCGCGCGCCTCGTCCTTGCGGCCGAGCTCGGCCAGCATGCGCCCGCACGCGACCAGCGCGCCGGCGTGATCGGGCCGCAGCCGGGCGGCGGTCTCGTAGTGCGCCAGGGCGTCCGCATGCCGCTTCCCCCGCTCGGCAACGCGGCCGAGCTCGAGCTCGCCGAGCCACGGCAGGATCTCCTGCACCCGGGCCGCGTACTCGCGGGCCTTGACCAGCGAGCCGCCGGCCATCTCCGGGGCGTTGCCGTACCAGCGCGCGAGACCGATGAGCGCGCCGACATTCTTCGGATCGAGGACGACCGCCTGCTCGAACGCCTGCTTCATCCGTCCGGACTGCATGGCCTGCTGCATGAACGGCAGCTCGCCCATGCGCTGGGCGAGCGCCTGGCCGAGCTGGACGTGATGGTCGGCCACGTCCGGCGCGAGCTTCACCGCCTGCTCGGCGAGCCCCACCGCGTCGGCGAGGCGCTTTTGCTGCAGCCGCACGATTCCCAGCTGGTGGACGGCGGCGGCGTCGGGCGCCGCGCCGGTGGCGAGCGGGGTCAGCAGGGACTCGGCGAGGGCGAGGTCGCCGGACTTGATGGCGGCGACGGCCTGTTCGACCGAGGCGGAGGCGCCCGCGGCCGAGACCGCGAGCGCGACGAGCATGAGGAGGCGGGTTTTCATGGGAAGGGGACGACGGCGCGATCATTCCTGCTGCAGCGCCTGCGTCGGATTGAGGCGGGCGGCGCGGACCGCGGGCGCCGCGCTCGCCAGGACGGCCACGACCGGCAGGAAGAGCGCGAGCCCGGCCAGGATGAGCGGGTCGGCCGGATCGACCCCATGGAGCAGCCCGCGGAGCAGCTGGCCGAGCGCGACGGCGCCCGCGAGCCCCACCGCCACGCCGATGGCGCAGGTGACGGCGGCCCGCCGGACGATCCAGGCCAGAACCGCGCGAGGCGAGGCGCCCAGCGCCATCCGCACGCCGATCTCGCGCGTCCGCTGGCCGACGGTGAACGTCATGCTGGCGTAGGTGCCGAAAGCCGACAGGCCCAGGGCGAGCGCGGCGAACGTGCCGAAGAGCACGGCGCGGAGCCGCGGCTGAACGGCGGTTTGGGCGATCTGGTCCTCCAATGTCCGGATCTCGAGCGCCAGGCCGGGATCCGCGCGCCGGAGCGCGGCCTGGATCTCCGCCAGCCGGGCGGTGCCGCCCTCCGCCCGGACCAGCAGGGTGGAGAAGAACCAGGGCGACTGCGCCTGCGGCACGAAAATCTGCGGCGGCGGCGCGTCCGCGAGGTTCTCCTGCCGCGCGTCGCCCACCACGCCGACGACCTCGCGGTATTCGCGGACCATCCAGGGGAGGGTCTGGAGTCGCTTTCCGACGGGGTCCTCGCCCGGGAACAGCCGCTCGGCGAGCGCGCGGTTGATCACGCACACCTTGGCGGACTTCATCTCGTCGGACTCCGCGAAAAAGCGGCCGCGCACAAGCGGCAGCCGGAGCGTGCGCAGCAAGTCGGGCGTCACGGCGTGGAACACGGCCTCGTCGGCGTTGCCCTCGAGGCGGGGCCGTCCGTGCACCCAGAAGGGATACCGCAGCGTGATCCCGCAGAGCGGGGCGCTGGAGTCGAACGCGGCGGACTCGACCCCGGGCACGCGGCGGACCGCCTCGACCAGCCGGTCGTAGTAACGGGCGAGCGCGGCGAAATCCTGCCACCGGCTCTCGGGCGGGGCGACGCGCAGAGTGAGCACGCCGCGCGGGTCGAACCCCGGGTCGGTGCGCTGCAGGTTGAGCAGGCTCCGCACCAGCAGCGAGGCGCCCGACAGGACGACGAGCGTCAGGGCGACCTGGCCCGCGATGAGCGCCGCCTGGGCCCGGCCCGCGAACCGCCCGGTGCCGGCGCGCGCACCGCCGGACTTCAGGGTCTCGTTCACGTCCGCGCGCAGCACCTGCCAGGCGGGGACGAGCCCGAAGACCAGGCCGGTCGCGACGGAAGCCGCGAGCGCGAACGCCAGCGCGCCGCCGTCGACCGCGATGGACTGCGAGCGGGCGACGAGGCCGGGCGGCAGGCGCCCGGCCAGCCACGGCAGCCCCGCGGCGACGAGCGCGGCGCCGAGGCCGCCGCCGGCGAGCGCCAGCAGCAGGCTTTCCCAGACCACGCCGCGCGCGAGCCGCCCCGGCGTCGCCCCAAGCGAGAGACGGACAGCGAACTCCGGCATGCGCGCGACCCCGCGGGCGAGCAGGAGGTTGGCGAGGTTGACGCAGGCGACGAGGAGCACGAGACCGACCGCGCCGACGAGCATGCCGAGCGACCGGCGCAGCTCGCCTGTCCGGTGCTCGAGCAGCGGCGAAACGACGAAGGACCAGCCGCGGTTGGTGGCGGGATACTCGCGGGCGAGGTTGTCGGCCAGCGCCGCGAGCTCCGCCTGCGCGGTCGACGGCTCGACGCCGGCGGCGAGCCGGCCCGTGGTGGTCCAGTACCGCGAATCGCGGGCCAGGTTCTCGGGCGATTCGAC
>DASPKC010000180.1:0-17291 GCA_035628295.1 Baekduia sp. | reverse complement strand
ACCAGGGCGCCGGCGAGTTGACGCTGCTCGACCTCATCCAGGAGGGCATGTTCGGCCTCATCCGCGCCGCCGAGAAGTTCGACTGGCGCAAGGGCTTTCGCTTCTCGACGTACGCCACGCTGTGGATCCGCCAGGCGATCGGCCGCGGGCTGGCCACGAAGTCGCGCGCGATCCGGCTGCCGAACAACGTCGAGCGCCGCGAGCGCGCGATGGCTTCCGCCTTCCACCGGCTGGCCTCCGAGCTCGGGCGCGAGCCCACGCCGCAGGAGCTCGCCGAGCACACGCAGCTGCCGGTCGAGCAGGTCGTGGAGCTGACGACCACGCCGCGGGTGGTCACCAGCCTCGACCGCCCGGTGGGCGACGAGGAGACGTCGTTCGGCGCGCTGCTGCCGGCGGACACCCCCGACGTCGGCGAGGAGGTCCACATCGCGCTCGGCCGCGAGGCGGTCCGCCGCGCCGTGGCCGACATGACCGAGCCGATGCGCTCGGTCCTGAAGCTGCGCTACGGCCTCAACGGCGACCCCGAGCCCCAGACCTACGCGGCCATCGGCCGCCGGCTGCACATCGACCCCACGGGCGTCCGGCAGATCGAGGAGCGCGCGCTGCGCGAGCTCGCGCTGCGGCGGGAGCTCGAGGCGTTCGTCGAGGCGGCATGACAATCCGCGACGTCGTCGAGCGCCACGGGCAGTTCGCCCACCGCGGCGACCCGGAGGCCGCCGCCGAAGCCTGGGAGGAGACCGGCCTGCCCGCCGAGGAGGTCGACCAGTGGCTGCGTGCGCGCTGCTACGACCCGGCGGCCGCCGAGGACATGGCCGACGCGGGCATCAGCCCGGAGGCGGCGTCGCTGCGGACGTCGGCGGGTGCCGCCCGGACCACCGACACCGTCGCGTTCAAGGTCTGCGCCGGCGAGCTCGAGGTCGACGAGGCCCGCGACATCCTCGGCGTGCACTAGGCGCGCGCCCCGTCAGCGGTAGGCGTAGGCGACGAAGAGGCCGTCGCGCACGGCCCGGGCCGTGTCCTGCGGACGGATCACGTCGTGCAGGTAGGCCTGCGCGGCCGCCTGCCACGGCGCGAAGGCATGGTGCGTCTCGGCCTCGAGCTCGGCGGCCAGCGCGCGGGCGCCCTCCTCGCCGTCGCGCTCGCGCGCCTCGCGCAGGCGCCGCGCGTGGACCACCTGCACCGCGTTGCCGGCCGCCATGAAGCCGATCTCGGCGTTCGGCCACGCGACCACGTAGTCGGTCCCCAGCGAGGGCCCCGCGAGCGCCATGTAGCCGAAGCCGAAGGCCTTGCGCAGGATCACGGTCACCTTCGGGACGGGCGAGCGCGCGATGATCGTGTACAGCTCGATCAGCCGGCGGCCGACGCTGTGGCGCTCCGCCTCCTCGCCGATCATCACCCCGGGCATGTCCTGCAGCGTCACGAGCGGCAGCCCGAAGCCGTCGCACAGGTCCAGCAGGCGCGTCGCCTTGACGATGGCCGGCACGTCGAGGACGCCCCCGCGGACCTTGGGCTGGTTGGCCAGGACGCAGACGGGGCGGCCGTCCACCCGCGCCAGCCCGCAGACGACGCTGCGCGCGAAGTCGGGGTGCAGCTCGAAGAGCGAGCCGCCGTCCACCACCGCGTCGATCACCCGGCGCACGTCGTAGCCGCGCCCGCCCGCGGTCGGGCACGATCTCCAGCAGCCGCTCGCCGGGCGTGGCGGGTGCGACCGCCTCGGTCACGGGCGCGGGGCACGCCGCGTTGTAGGGCAGGTAGGAGAGAAAGCGCCGGACCGCGGCTATCGAGCTCGGCTCGTCGTCCTCGAGCCGGGTCACCGTCCCCGTCAGGCGGACCGTCACGTCGGCGCCGCCGAGCCCCTCGTGGGTGGCCGTCGCGCCTATGGACGACCCGATCAGCGAGGGGCCGGACAGCGCGACCGAGCAGCCCTCGGCCATCGCCACGAAGTCCGAGGACCCGCCCAGAAGGCGGGATCGCCGTAGGCGTTGCCGAGGATCGCCGTCACGCGCGGGATGCGGTCGCGCGTGACCCGGATGCCCAGGAAGTGCTCGCCCTCGTCGCCGCCGGCCGCCGCCGCGAAGTCCGAGCCGAGCAGGTCGGGCAGGCGCCCGCCGTTGGCATCGCCCAGCATGACCAGCGGAAAGCCCTTGCGGGCGGCGAGGCTCATGATCTGGCCCTGCTTGCGCGAGCCGACCTTGCCCGTCGTGCCGGCCAGCACGGTGGCGTCGTTGGCGATCACGCAGACCTTGCGCCCGTCGATCAGGCCCACGCCGGTGACGCACGCGTCCGCCGGCGCGCGCTCGCCGACCTCGGGCCGGTCGGAGTGCGCGAGCATGCCGAGCTCCACGAACGAGCCGTCGTCGACCAGCAGCGCGATCCGCTCGCGCGCCGTGCACCGCCCGCGGGCGTGGTGCGCGGCGACGCGCTCGGGCCCACCCATGGCCAGCGCGAGTGCGCGGCGGCGCTCGAGCTCGGCCAGGCCGTCGGCCTTCGTGACCTCGCCGGGCTCCGGCGCGTCGCTCGGCTTCTTCGGAACGATGTGACCAGACACGGTGTCCGCGGCGTACGCGCTGCCGCCGCGCGGCGACCGGGATGTCCGCGCCGCGCCGCAGACGGGTAGGCGTCGGGATCATGGCCACGACCGCTGCCCGCACCGAGACGATCGAGATCCTCGACCCCTCGACCGGCGAATCCGTCGGCACGATCGCGGCCGGCGACGCCGCGCAGGTCGACGCCGCCGTCGCCGGGGCCCGCGCCGCCCAGGAAGGCTGGGCCGCCACGCCCGCCGGCGAGCGTGCCGCCGCGCTGCACCGCGTGGCTGCGCGCGTGCGCGAGCAGGCCGAGGAGCTCGCCGCGCGCAACTGCCGCGAGAGCGGCAAGCTCCTCGGCGACGCCCGCGGGGGCGTCGACGCGGGCGCCGGCGCGATCGACCAGTACGCCGAGCTGGGGCCGCTGCACCGCGGCCGCTCGCTGCAGGGCGCCCGGGGCAGCTTCGACGCCATGCGCCACGAGCCGCGTGGCGTCGTGGCGGCCATCGTGCCCTGGAACGACCCCGTGGCCATCGCCGCCCAAGGGCTCGCCGCGGCACTCGTCGCCGGCAACACCGTGTTGTTCAAGCCCTCCGAGCGCACGCCGTTCTGCAGCGAGCTGCTGTTCGAGCTGTTCGCCGCCGAGCTGCCGGAGGGGGTGGTGCAGCTCGTGCACGGCGACGCCCGCGCGGGGCGGCCGCTGGTCGCGCATCCCGGCGTGGACGCCGTGCTCCACACCGGGTCGGCGTCGACCGGCCGCGAGATCGCCCAGGAGTGCGCGCGCCGCGGGGCGAAGGCCATCCTCGAGCTCGGCGGCAACGACCCGTTGATCGTGGACGCCGACGTCGACCCGGCCTGGGCCGCCGCGCAGGCCGCCGCGGGCGCCTTCGCCAACGCCGGGCAGATCTGCGTCTCGGTCGAGCGGGTCTACGTGCACGACGCGGTGGCCGAGCCGTTCGTGCGCGCGCTCACCGAGCGCGCCCGGGCACTGCGCAGCGGCCCGGCCGCCGACGACGGCGTCCAGCTCGGCCCGCTCGTCGACGTGCGGGCGCGCGACGGCGTCCACGCCCAGGTCGCCGACGCGCTCGACAAGGGCGCCCGCGCGACGTGCGGCGCCAGCGTGCCGGACGGGCCCGGCGCGTTCTATCCGGCGACGGTCCTGGTCGACGTGCACGACGAGCTGACCGTCATGCGCGAGGAGACGTTCGGGCCGGTCGCGCCCGTGCGGACCGTGGCGTCGTTCGACGAGGCGCTGCGCCTGGCCGGCGACTCGCCGTACGGGCTGGCGGCGACGGTCCTCACGTGCTCGCAGGAGCACGCCGCCCGCGCGTGCGACGCGCTGCGCGCCGGCACCGTCAAGGTCAACGCCGTGTTCGGCGGGGCACCCGGCGGCGCCGCGCATCCGCGCGGGATCAGCGGCCAGGGCCTCGGCTACGGGCCGGAGCTGCTCGACGAGCTGACGGTGACCAAGGTGGTCCACCTCGAGCCGGGCGTCGCGCGTGGCTGAGTCGCCCGCCGTCGTCATCGCGACCAACGACGACGGGGGCCGCCTCGTCCCGACGGTCCGGCGGCTGCGCGCGCTCCCGGAGGACCCGCCGGTCGTCATCGTCGACACGGGCTCGCCCGCGGACCTGCAGGCGCTGTGGCCCGGCGATCCGGGGGTCACGGTCCTGCTCGCCGCGCCGGGCGCCGGCAGCACCGCGCGCACCGTCGGCCTCGAGCACACCGACCGCCAGGTCGTCGCGTTCTGCGACGACGACTCCTGGTTCGCGCCGGGATCGCTCGCCCGCGCAGCGGCGCGGTTCGCGGCCGAGCCGCGGCTCGGCCTCCTGCAGGCCAGGGTGCTCGTCGGCGCGCGGCAGCGGCTCGACCCGGTCTGCGCACAGCTGGCCGGCGCCCCGGCGGTGCTCGGCTTCGTCGCCTGCGGGGTCGTCGTGCGCCGGCGGGCGCTCCTGGGGACCGGAGGCTTCCCGCCGGGCTACGGCTTCGGCGGCGAGGAGCGCCCGGTCGCGCTGGACCTGGCGGCGGCCGGCTGGCAGCTGCTCTACGACGCGTCGGTCGTGGCCCACCACCACCCGGCCCCGTCGCCGCGGCGCGCGGGCCGGCCGATCCGGGCGGCGCGCAACGACCTCTGGACCGCGTGGACGCGGCTCCCGCTGGGTCTTGCCGCGCGGGAGACCGCCGGGGTCACGCGGGCGCGGCCGCGCGCGCTGGCGGCAGCCCTGCGCGGGCTTCCGGGCGCTCTCCGACGCCGGCGACCCGTCCCGTCGCACGTGGCCGACGCGTTTCGCGCGGTCCGGCGCTGACGCCGCCCGGACGAGCGCGTCTGCCGCCGGACGGCTCGTGTCCGGGCGCCGTTGCTTCCTGACGTCGAAGCGCCAGCCAGACACTTCTGCGGCTCAAGTGTTCGCGACCGGGTAGCGCCTCTGGCCATGCGGGTGCTCGGCATCAACGCGATCTTCCACGACCCGGCCGCAGCCCTGGTGGTCGACGGGCAGACGATCGCCGCCGCCGAGGAGGAGCGGTTCTCGCGCCGCAAGCACGGCAAGCGGCCTGTCCCGTTCAGCGCCTGGGAGCTCCCCGAGGCTGCGGCGGCGTCCTGCCTGGAGGCCGGCGGGCTGTCCGCAGCCGACCTGGACGCGGTCGCCTACTCCTACGACCCCAACCTCGCGCCACCGATCCCCGGCGACCTCACCGACGATGCGTGGGAGGGCCTGCGCACGCTGTACGCCCAGCGCGCACCGCGCTTCCTGGCCACGGCGCTCGCCGGCCTGGACCCGGAGCGCGTGCGCTTCGTGGCCCACCACGTCGCGCACGCCGCCTCCGCCTGCATCGCCGCGCCGCATGCGTCGAGCGCCGTCCTCGTCGTGGACGGCCGGGGCGAGCGCGCGTCGCACCTGGCAGGCCACTGGACGGGCGAAGAGCTGCTTCCTCTCGCCTCCCAGCGGCTGCCGCACTCGCTCGGGCTGCTGTACGAGGAGCTCACCGTGCACCTCGGCTTCCATCGGTCCTCGGACGAGTACAAGGTCATGGCGATGGCGTCCTACGGGCGCCCCCGCTTCCTCGAGGAGCTGCGCGAGGAGATCCACGCCGACGGGCACGGCGGCTTCCGCGCGCCGTGCCCGGACTTCTCGCGCTGGGCGCCGTCCCTGCGGCCGGGCGAGCAGTTCACCGAGGCGCACGCCGACCTGGCCTCGAGCGTTCAGGCCTGCCTGGAGGAGGTCCTGCTCGACCTGGCGTCGTGGCTGCACGCCGAGACCGGCGAGCGTGCCCTGACGCTGGCCGGCGGCGTGGCGCTCAACTGCGTGGCGAACTCGCGGCTGTTCCGGGAGAGCCCCTTCGAGCACGTCTGGGTCCAGCCCGCCTCGGGTGATGCAGGCACGGCGCTGGGCGCCGCGATGCACGTGGCCCACCTGCTCGGCGACCGCGTGGCGCCCATGCCGACAGCCGCGCTGGGGCGCGCCTTCTCCGAAGCCGAGCTACGCCGTGCGCTGGAGGTGGCCGCCATCCCGTTCGAGGAGCCGGCCGACCTGCCCTCGGCGGTGGCCGACGTCCTGGCCTCCGACGGCGTGGTGGCGTGGTTCCAGGGCCGCAGCGAGTTCGGCCCGCGCGCGCTCGGCCACCGCTCCCTGATGGCCGACCCGCGCCGGCGCGAGAACCTGGAGCGGCTCAACGACGTCAAGGGGCGCGAGCAGTTCCGCCCCGTCGCGCCGATGGTCCTCGCCGAGCGCGCCGCCGACATCTTCGAAGGCGGGCCGCTGCCCAGCCCGCACATGCTCTTCGTCCACCAGGTCAAGGACGAGTGGCGCGAGCGGATCGCGACCGTGGTGCACGTCGACGGAACGGCCCGCGTCCAGACGGTCGACCGCGACGAGGAGCCGCTGGTGCACGCCACCATCGCGGCGTTCGAGCGCCGCACCGGCGTCCCGGTCGTCGTCAACACCTCACTGAACACCGCGGGACGGCCGATGGTCGACGCCCCGCGCGACGCGCTGGAGTGCTTCGGCTCGGCCCCGGTGGATCTCCTCGTGCTGGGCCCCTTCCTCGTCCGCCGCCCGGCCGCCCGCGACGCGAGCCGGCGGTTCTCCCGCGCCCTCGACGAGGTGGCCGCTTGAGGAGCCCGGACGTCGACGTCGTGATCCCCAGCGTCGGCCGCGCCGCGCTGGCCCGCTGCCTCGACGCGCTCGCCGCCGCCGGCGGACCGCCCGCGGGCGGCTGCGTGATCGTCGTCGACGACCGGCGTGCGGCCGGCGCCGGCGAGCTCGTCGCGCGCGACGCGGTCCCGCCGGCGCTGGCCGGTCGCGTGCGCGTCGTGCGGTCGGGGGGCCGCGGCCCGGCTGCGGCCCGCAACGCCGGCTGGCGGGCCTGCCGCCGCGAGTGGGTCGCGTTCGTCGACGACGACGTGGAGGTCATGCCCGACTGGGCGGACCGCCTCGCCGACGACCTGGCCGCGGCCGGGCCCGAGGTGGGCGGCGTGCAGGGCGGGATCACCGTGCCGCTGGCGCTCGGGACGCGCCCAACCGACCGCCAGCGCCATGTCCGCGGGCTGGAGACCGCCGCCTGGGCGACCGCCGACATGGCCTACCGGCGCCTGGTGCTCGAGGCCGTCGGCGGCTTCGACGAGGGCTTTCCTCGCGCGTACCGCGAGGACGCGGACATCGCGCTGCGCGTCCGGCGCGCGGGCTGGACGCTGACGCGCGGCCGGCGCCGCGTGCGCCATCCCGTCGGGGACGCGCCGTGGACGGCCTCGCTGCAGCTGCAGCGCGGCAACGCCGACGACGCGCGCATGGCGGCCAAGCACGGGCCCCGGTGGCGCGAGCTCGCCGACGTGCCGCGCGGCCGGCGGCGCCGGCACGCGGCCATCACGGCGGCCGGTGCCGCGGCGGTGGCGGCGGCCGCGGCGCGCCGGCCGGCGGCGGCGGCGATCGCCGGAGCGGGCTGGGCGGCGGGGACCGCCGAGCTGTGCTGGGCGCGGATCGCCCCCGGCCCCCGGACGCCGCGGGAGCTCGCGCGGATGGCGGCGACGTCCGTGCCCATGCCGGCGGCGGCGCTCGCGCACTGGGCGATGGGCACCGTCCGTGCGACCCCCGCCCGCCGCGGGCGACGCGCGGCCGCGCGGCCGGTGCGGGCCGTGCTGCTGGACCGCGACGGGACGCTGGTGCGCGACGTCCCGTACAACGGGGACCCGGATCTCGTGGAGCCGCTGCCCGGGGTGCGGGAGGCACTCGACCGCCTGCGCGCCGCGGGTCTCGCGCTTGCGGTGGTGTCCAACCAGAGCGGGATCGCCCGCGGGCTGCTCGAGCCCGCGCAGGTCCGGGCCGTCACCGAGCGGGTGCGCGAGCTGCTGGGCCCGTTCGACGCGATGCTCCACTGCCCGCACGGCCCGCAGGACGGCTGCGCCTGCCGCAAGCCGCGGCCTGGGATGGTGCTCGAGGCGGCGGCCCGGCTGGGGGTCGCACCGCAGGACTGCCTGGTGATCGGCGACATCGGCGCCGACGTCGCAGCGGCGCAGGCCGCGGGCGCCCGCGCGATCCTCGTGCCCACCCCCGTCACGCGCCTGGACGAGGTGCGCGATGCGCCGGTCGTGACGCGCACGCTGGCCGACGCCGTGGAGCTCGTCCTGGCCGGCGACGGCGCGACGCCCGCCGCGTCCGCCGCGCCCGTCGCGCTCCGGGGCCCGGGGATCCGCACACCCGAGGCGGCGGCGGCATGAGGGCGCTCGTCGCCCGCCTGGACAGCGCCGGCGACGTCCTGCTGGCCGGCCCGGCGGTCCGGGCGGTGGCCGCCGGCGCCGACGACGTCACGATGCTGTGCGGGCCGCGCGGACGAGCCGCCGCCGAGCTGCTGCCGGGCGTCGACCGCATCCTCTGCTGGCCGTGCCCCTGGATCGACGCGACGCCACCGCCCGTCGAGCAGGAGGCGGTCGACGGGCTGGTCGCGCAGCTGCGCGCGCTGCGTCTCGACGCCGCGGTGATCCTGACCTCCTTCCACCAGAGCGCACTGCCGCTGGCGCTGCTGCTGCGCCTGGCCGGCGTGCGCCACATCGGGGCCCTGAGCGAGGACTACCCGGGCACGCTGCTCGACGTCCGCCACCGGGGGCTGCCCGACGACCTGCACGAGGCGCAGCGCGCCCTGTCCACGGCGCGCGCGACCGGGTTCGCGCTGCCCGACGGCGACGACGGCCGCCTGCGCGTCCGCCTGGACCCGGAGCTCGCGCCCTGCGACCTGCCCGACGACTTCGTCGTCGTGCATCCCGGCGCCTCAGTGCCCGCGCGCGCGTGGAGTCGCGAGCGCAACGCCGAGCTCGTCCGGGTGCTGGCCGCCCGCGGCCGGCAGGTCGTCGTGACCGGCGGCCCGGACGAACGGGAGCTGTGCGCGGTCGTGGCCGGTCCGGCGCGCCCGGAGGTCCTGGACCTCGCCGGCGAGCTGTCGCTCGGCGCGCTCGCGGCCGTCCTCGCGCGCGCGGCCTGCGTGGTGGTCGGCAACACCGGCCCCGCCCACCTCGCCGCCGCGGTCGGTACGCCGGTCGTCTCGCTCTTCGCGCCGACGGTCCCGGCGGCCCGCTGGCGGCCGTTCGCGGTCGATCACCGGCTGCTGCACGTCCCGGTCCCCTGCGCCGGCTGCCGTGCGCGCGAGTGCCCCGTGCCGGGTCATCCCTGCCTCGAGGGCGTCACGACCGCGGAGGTCCTGGCCGCCGTCGACACGCTCTCCCCCGTCCCCGATCAGGAGGTGCTCGCATGAGAGTCGCCATGGTCTCCGAGCACGCGAGCCCGCTCGCCGCGCTCGGCGGCGTGGACGCCGGCGGTCAGAACGTGCACGTCGCCGCGCTCGCCTGCGCCATCGCCCGCCGCGGCCACGAGGTCGTCGTGCACACCCGCCGTGACGACCCGGGGCTGCCCGATCAGGTGCCGATGGCCGACGGCGTGGTCGTCGACCACGTGACGGCCGGGCCGGCCGAGCCGCTGCCCAAGGACGAGCTCCTGCCGCACATGGACGAGCTGGGCGACGGCCTCGCCCGGCGCTGGCGACGCGAGCGCCCCGACGTGGTGCACTCGCACTTCTGGATGAGCGCCCTGGCGGCCCTGCGGGCCGCCGCGTCGCTGGGCATCCCGGTCGCGCACACCTTCCACGCCCTCGGCGTCGTCAAGCGCCGCCACCAGGGCGCGCGCGACACGAGCCCGCCGCGGCGCATCGAGCTCGAGCGCGAGATCGCCCGCACGGTGGACGAGGTCGTCGCGACCTGCTCCGACGAGATCTTCGAGCTCGTGCGCCTCGGCGCCGACCGGCGGCGGATGACGGTGGTCCCCTGCGGCGTGGACCTCGAGCGCTTCCGGCCGGACGGCCCGGTCGCCGAGCGCGACAGCGAGCGCTTGCGCGTCCTCGCGGTCACGCGGCTGGTGGAGCGCAAGGGCACCGGCAACGTCATTGCCGCCCTCGCCGGCGTCCCCGGCGCGGAGCTGCTCGTCGCCGGCGGCCCGCCCGCCGCCGAGCTCCACGGCGATCCGGAGGCCCGGCGTTTGCGCGACGTCGCGCGACGCCACGGTGTCGAGGACCGCGTCCGGCTGCTCGGCCGGGTCGAGCGCCAGGACGTCCCGGCGCTGCTGCGCTCGGCCGACGTCGCGGTGTGCGCCCCGTGGTACGAGCCCTTCGGGATGGTCGCCGTGGAGGCGATGGCGTGCGGTGTGCCGGTGGTGGCCAGCGCGGTCGGCGGGCTCCAGGACACCGTCGTGCACGGCGAGACCGGCCTGCACGTGCCACCGCGCGACCCGGCCGCCGTGGCGGAGGCGCTGCGCCGGCTCGCGGCCGACCCCGTCCGCCGGGTGGCGATGGGCGAGGCGGGCGCGCGCCGCGCGCGCAGCCGCTACGGCTGGGACCGCGTCGCCGGCGCCACGCTGGACGTCTACGCGCGGCTCACGGGCATCGAGCAGGAGGACCGGCGCTCCGGCCGCTTCCAGCGCTCGCAGGGGGTCCGCGCGTGACCTCGCGCTTCGTCACCCGGGCGCAGCGCCTCAGCGCCGAGCACCTCGGCGCGCTCGAGGGCGCGCTGGGCGAGCTGCGCGCCGAGGCGACGCGCCTGGACGCCTGGGGGCGCCGGCTGGCCGACGTCCTGCTCGACGGCGGCCGGCTGCTGGCCTGCGGCAACGGCGGCAGCGCCGCCGAGGCCCAGCACCTCACCGCTGAGCTCGTCGGCCGCTACCAGGACGAGCGCCGGCCGCTCAGCGCGCTGGCGCTGCACGCGGAGTCGTCGTCGTTCACCGCGATCGGCAACGACTACGGCTCGGACGCCTGCTTCGCGCGGCAGGTGCGCGCGCACGGGCGCGCCGGCGACGTCCTGCTGGCGCTCAGCACCAGCGGGTCGAGCCCGAACGTCCTGGCGGCCGCCGAGGCGGCGCGCGAGTGCGGGATGGTCGCGTGGGCGCTGACCGGCGAGGCGCCCAATCCGCTGGCGGGCGCCTGCGACGACGCCGTCTGCGTGGCCGGGCCGACACCTACGGTGCAGGAGGCGCACCTGGTCGCAGTGCACCTGCTGTGCGCCGCGGTGGACCGCCGGGTCTTCGAGCGCGAGCCCCTGCTGCGCCCGGTGGAGGTGCTGGCGTGACGCCGACGCCGCTGGTCGTCGTGGGCGACGCCCTGCTGGACCGCGACCTCGACGGCGACGCGCACCGGCTCGCGCCGGACGCGCCGGCGCCGGTGCTCGACCGCCCGCGCAGCACCGCCCGACCCGGGGGCGCGGCGCTGGCAGCCGCGCTGGCCGCGGCGCACGGGCGGCAGACGACCCTCGTCACCGCCCTGGGTGACGACGAGGCGGGCGAGGAGCTGCGCCGGCTGGTCGCCGCCTGCGGCGTGCGGCTCGTCGACCTCGGCCTGCGAGGCCGCACGCCCGAGAAGGTCCGCGTGCGCGCGCGGGGCCAGGTGCTCGTGCGCCTCGACCACGGCGGCGAGGACGGCCGCCCGGCGGCCGTCGGCGCCGGCGCGCGCGCCGCGATCGAATGGGCCGACGCGGTGCTCGTCGCCGACTACGGCCGGGGCGTCCCGGCCGACCCGCAGATCCGGGCCGCGCTGGAGCGCGCCGCGTCGCGGGCGCCGCTGGTCTGGGACCCCCACCCGCGGGGAGCCGACCCCGTCCGCGGCGCCGCGCTCGTGACGCCCAACGCCGCCGAGGCCGAGCACTTCTCGCATCGAGTGGCGTCTTCACCCTGGGATACCGAGGAACCACGCCACTCGATGCTCGCCGGCGGGCTGGCGCGCGCGTGGCAGGCCCGGCACGTGGCCGTCACGCTCGGGGCGCGCGGCGCCGTGCTCGCCACGGGCGACAGCGAGCCGGCGCACATTCCCGCCCCGGCCGCCACCGGCGACCCGTGCGGCGCGGGCGACTGCTTCGCCGCGACGGCGGCCGGCGCGCTGGCCGACGGCTGCGACGCCCACCAGGCCGTGACCCGCGCCGTCACGCGCGCGGCGGCCTTCGTCGCGGCGGGCGGCGCGAGCGCGTTCCGGCCGGGCGCCGCCCTGCCGGCCGACGCCGCGCAGGCGCTGGCCGCGCGGGTGCGCGAGGCCGGCGGGACCGTGGTCGCCGCGGGCGGGTGCTTCGACATCCTGCACGCCGGCCACGTCGCGCTGCTGCAGCAGGCCCGGGCGCTGGGCGACTGCCTCGTGGTCGCCCTGAACTCCGATGCGAGCATCCGCCGCCTCAAGGGCCCGGCGCGCCCGGTCGTGGCCCAGGCCGATCGCGTCGCGGTGCTGGAGGGCCTGGGCTGCGTGGACGCCGTGGCGGTGTTCGACGAGGACACGCCGCTGGCCGTGCTGGACCGCCTGCGCCCGCACGTCTGGGTCAAGGGCGGCGACTACGATCCGCTGCAGCTGCCGGAGACGCCGGTGCTGGCGCGCTGGGGCGGCCGAGCTGTGACCGTCCCGCTCGTCGCGGGGCGCTCGACCACGACGATCATCGAGGAGGTGGTCCGCCGTGCCGGCTGACCTGGGAACCACCATCGTGACGGGCGGCAGCTCCGGCCTCGGAGCCGCCGTCGCCGCCGCCGTGCGCGACGCGGGGGGCACCCCGGTCGTGCTCGACCTCAACCCGCCGCCCGACGGCTTCGCCTTCCACCGGGTGGACCTCACCAAGCCGCGGGAGGCCGAGGAGGCCGTCCGGCGCGTCGCCGCCCAGCACGGCGCGCTGCGCGGCGTCGTGACGGCCGCGGGCACCGACGCCTGCGGGCGCCTGGACGAGGTGGACCCCGAGGCGTGGGACCGCGTCGTCGCCGTCAACCTGATCGGCACCGCCGCGGTCGTCCGTGCCGCGCTGCCCGAGCTCGAGCGCCACGGCGGCCGCGTCGTGACCGTGGCGTCGACACTGGGCTTCAAGGCCGTCAGCGACGCCACGGCGTACTGCGCGTCGAAGTTCGGCGTCCTGGGGTTCAGCCGCGCGCTGGCGACCGAGACCGCCGGCCGGGTGGGCGTGACCTGCCTCGTGCCCGGCGGCATGCAGACCGCCTTCTTCGACGGGCGCCCCGACCAGTACAAGCCGGGCCCCGACGCGCAGCTCAACCGCCCCGAGGACGTCGCCGCCGCCGTGCTGTTCGCGCTGTCGACCCCGCCGGGCGTCGAGGTGCGCGAGCTCGTCGTCGCCCCCGCCACCGACGGCTCGTGGCCGCCGTAGCCCGCACGCTGCTGGCCGTCCGGGCGCTGGGCCTCGGCGATCTGCTCACCGCCGTCCCGGCGCTGCGCGCGCTGGCCCGCGCCTTCCCCGACCACCACCGGGTGCTCGCCGCGCCCGCCGCGCTGGCGCCGCTGGCGCGGCTCACCGGCGCGGTGGACGAGGTCCGCGACGTGGACTGGCTGCACGGCGTGGGCGCCCTGCCGGGCGACCTGGCGGGCGCCGACGTCGCCGTCAACCTGCACGGCGCCGGCCCGGAGAGCACCCGGGCGATCGCCGCGTCGCGGCCCGGGCGGCTGCTGGCGTTCTCGCACGGCGGGGCGCCGCCATGGCCGGCGGGCCGCCACGAGCGCGAGCGCTGGTGCGTGCTGCTGGCCCATCACGGCATCGCCGCCGACCCGGACGACCTCGCGGTGGCGGTCCCCGACGTGCGCCCGCCCGCCGTGGCGCAGGGCGCGACCGTCGTGCACCCGGGAGCCGCCTCGGCCTCGCGCCGGTGGCCCTCGGGGCGCTGGGCGGTGGTCGCGCGCGCGGAGGAGGCCGCCGGGCGGCCGGTCGTGGTGACCGGCGGCGCCGCCGAGCGGCCGCTGGCCGAGGAGGTGGCGCGGCTGGCCGGCCTGCCGGCCGACCGGGTCCTGGCCGGCCGGACGTCCCTGCTCGAGCTCGCCGCCGTCCTCGCGGCAGCCGGCCGGGTGACCTCGGGCGACACCGGCGTGGCGCACCTCGCCTACGCCCTGGGGCGCCCGACCGTCACGCTCTTCGGCCCGACGCCCCCCGGGCTGTGGGGACCCCCCGCCCGCCCGCACCACGTGGCGCTCCACGTCGCGGGCGGCGACGGCGACCCGCACGCCGGCCGGCCGGACGAGCGGCTGCTGCGCATCGCGCCGCGCGAGGTCGCCGCCGCCCTGGCCTCGCCCACGCTGGCGGCCGCCGCGGCCGGGAAGGAGACCACCTGATGCGCATCCTGCTCTGGCACGTGCACGCCGCGTGGACCACGCCGTTCGTCCACGGCCGCCACGAGTACCTGCTGCCGGTCACGCCCGACCGGGGCCCGGACGGGCGGGGGCGGGCCCGCACCTACGTCTGGCCCGACAGCGCCATCGAGGTCACGCGCGAGGAGGCCGCCGAGGCCGACGTGGACGTCGTCGTCCTGCAGCGCCGGGAGGAGCTCGACGGGCTGGCCGAGGCGTGGCTGGGCGGCCGCCGGCCCGGGCGCGACATCCCCGCCGTCTTCCTGGAGCACAACGCGCCGCAGGGGCGCATCAACGAGCTGCGCCACCCCGCCGCCGATCGCGACGACCTGCTGCTCGTCCACGTCACCCACTTCAACGAGCTGTTCTGGGACGCGGGCAGCACCGAGACCGTCGTCATCGACCACGGCATCGTCGACCCCGGACACCTGTACACGGGCGAGCTGCCGCGCGCCGCCGTCGTCGTCAACGAGGCGCGCCGGCGCGCGCGCGTCACCGGCACCGACCTGTTCGGGCGTCTCAACGGCGACGTGCCGCTCGACCTCTTCGGCATCGACGCCGAGAACGCCGGACCGCACGTCACGCCGGTGGCCGACCTCCCGCACGCCCACCTGCACGCCGAGATCGCCCGCCGACGCGTCTACCTGCACACCATCCGCTGGACGTCGCTCGGGCTCTCGCTGCTGGAGGCGATGCACCTGGGGATGCCGGTCGTCGCGCTGGCCACCACGGAGGTCCCGATGGCGGTGCCGCCGCAGGCGGGCGTCGTCTCGACCGACGTCCGGGTGCTGCGCGAGGGCCTGGCCCGCCTGGTGGCCGACCCCGACGAGGCCCGCGCCCGCGGGGAGGCGGCCCGCGCGGCTGCGCTCGAGCGCTACGGCCTGCAGCGGTTCCTGGACGACTGGGACCGGGTGCTCGAGCGCGTCGCGCGCTGACGCGGCTACCGTCCAGGGCGTGACGACCGCCCCGCTCCTGCGCAACGGCTGGGGCGCGCTGCTGGAGTACCGGTCGCGGCTGCTGGCGACGTTCGCGGTCGCCGCCATCGCCGCCGGCGGGCTGCTGCACGCGGCCGGCGCCGGCGACGCCGGGCACGTCGTCTGGCGCATCGCGGTGGCGGTGCTCGCGGCGGAGCTGGCGGTCGAGGTCGCGCGCAGCGTCGTCGTCGACCGCAGCCTCGGCGTCGACACGATCGCGCTCGTGGCCATGCTCGGCTCGCTCGCGCTCGGCGAGGAACTCGCCGGCGCGATCATCGGCCTGATGTTCGCCGGCGGGGCCGCGCTGGAGGCGGCGGCGTCGCGCCGCGCGCGACGCGAGCTCACGGCCCTCGTGCAGCGCGCCCCGCGGCGCGCGCAGGTGCGACGCGACGGGCACCTGGAGGACGTGGCCGTCGAGACGGTCCGCGCGGGCGACGTCGTCGTGGTGCGCGCCGGGGAGGTCGTCCCGGTCGACGGGCTGGTGACCGACGCGGAGGCGGTCGTCGACACGAGCACCCTCACGGGCGAGCCGCTGCCGGTCACGCTGGGGGCCGGGATGCCGGTGCTGAGCGGCACCGCCAACGCGGGCGCGCCGTTCGACGTGCGCGCGACCCGCCCGGCGGCGGAGAGCGCGTACGCGGCGCTCGTCCGGCTCGTGGCGCAGGCCGAGGCCCAGCGGGCGCCGTTCGTGCGGATGGCCGACCGCTACGCGGGGTTCTTCCTGCCGGTGACGCTCGTGCTGGCCGGGCTGGCGTGGGCGCTGAGCGGCGACGCCGTGCGCGCGCTCGCCGTGGTCGTGGTCGCCACGCCCTGCCCGCTCATCCTCGCCGCGCCGATCGCGCTGGTCTCCGGCCTGTCGCGCGCCGCGCGCGCGGGCGTGATCGTCAAGGGCGCCGGCACGATCGAGACGCTCGGCCAGGCCCGGACGATCCTGTTCGACAAGACGGGGACCCTCACCGTCGGCACGCCCGACGTCCGGGAGGTGGTCCCGGCGGACGGGCTGGAGCCCGACGAGGTGCTGCGCCTGGCCGCCTCCGTGGACCGGCTCTCGGCGCACGTCCTCGGCGAGGCGCTGGTGCGCGCTGCCACCGCGCGCGGCCTGGAGCTGACCATTCCGACGGCCCTGCGCGAGGACCCCGGCCAGGGCATCGAGGGCACGGTCGAGGGCCGCCGCGTCGCCGTGGGCAGCCGGGCGTTCCTCGTGGCCGCCGGCTACGACCGTGCGGCCGTCGAGGAGCTCGCGTCCGCCGGGCTGCACGGCTCGGGGGAGGCGCGGGTTCTGCTCGGGGTGGACGGGCGCCCGGGCGGCGTGATCGTCATGGCCGACGAGCTGCGGCCGGACGCGGCGCGCATCGTCGAGCGCCTGCGCGACGAGGGCATCCAGCGGATCGTGCTGGCGTCCGGCGACCGCCGGACGGTGGCCGAGCGCATCGGCGCCCAGGTCGGCGTCGACGAGGTCCACGCCGAGCTCTCCCCGGAGGACAAGGTCGGGGTCGTGCGGGGACTGCGCGAGGGTCCGGGGCGGGGCCCGGTGATCATGGTCGGCGACGGCGTCAACGACGCGCCCGCGCTGGCCGTGGCCGACGTGGGGATCGCCATGGGCGCCGCCGGCGCGACCGTCTCGTCGGAGACGGCCGACGTCGTCATCACGGTCGACCGCGTCGACCGCGTCGCCGACGCGGTGCACGCCGGCCGGCGCTCGCTGCACATCGCGCGCCAGAGCGTGCTGGCAGGGATGGGCCTGAGCATCGCCGCCATGCTCGTCGCCGCGGCCGGCCACCTGCCGCCGGTGGCCGGAGCGCTGCTGCAGGAGGGCATCGACCTCGCGGTCATCCTCAACGCCCTGCGCGCACTGCGCGGCTGACGCCTGTCGGCGCGCGGACCTCTACCCTTGCCGCCGATGCACGGACGTGTCGTGGGGGCCCTGGTGGCCGTGATGTGCGCGGTCGGGGCGCTGGCGCCGGCCGCCGTGCAGGCCCAGCAGGCGCCGCGCGACGCGCGCTGCGCCGGGCTGGTGGCCGGCCGCACGGGGCTGCTGGCCGTCGGCGGCGAGGTCCGCACGCCCGACCAGCTTGCCGGCCGCCGCGGCGGCTTCGGGCCCGTGACCTCCTCGCGCGTCGCGCGGCAGCTGCCAGAGGACGTCGTGTTCCGCACCCCGACGGAGAGCTAC
>DASPKC010000179.1:0-4718 GCA_035628295.1 Baekduia sp. | reverse complement strand
GTGATCCGCCTGCGCGACCGCACGCTTGCGCCGGTGGCGGGCCGCCCGCTGCTGATGGGGATCGTCAACGCCAACCCCGACTCGTTCTCCGATGCGCGGCGGCTGACCACCCTCGACGCGCAGGTCGAGCAGGCGCTCGCGCTCGTGGCCGACGGGGCCGATCTCGTCGACGTCGGCGGCGAGTCGGGGGTGACGTACACCGCGGTCAGCGCCGAGGAGGTGGAACGCGAGCGGGTCGTCCCGCTCGTCGAGGCGCTCGTGGCGGAGGGCGTGGTCGTCTCCGTCGACACCTGGAAGCCGGCGGTGGCGGAGGCCGCGCTCGCCGCCGGAGCGCACCTGCTCAACGACGTCAGCGGCCTGCGGGCGCCGGAGCTCGCCGACCTGGCGGCGCAGGCGGGTGCCGGGCTGGTCGTGATGCACACGCGCGCCGCCCCCAAGCAGAAGGCGTTTCCCGACTACGGCGGCGACGTCGTCGGCGACGTCGCCGCCATGCTGCGGGACCGCGTCGCCGCGGCGCTCGAGCGCGGCGTCCCCCGCGACGCGCTGCTCGTCGATCCGGGCCCGGACTTCGCCAAGACGCCGGCCGACACCGTCGCCGTGCTGCGCGCCGTGGAGCGCTGGCGGCCCGAGGGGCTGCCGTGGCTGGCGGCGGTGTCGCGCAAGTACACGCTCGGCGCCATCACCGGCCGGCCGCCCGCCGAGCGCCTGGGCGCCACGCTCGGTGCCGTCGCCTGGGCCGCGGACGCGGGGGCCGCGATGGTCCGCGTGCACGACGTCCGGGAGGCGGCCGACCTGCTCGCCGTCCGCGCGGTGCTGCGCGGGGACGCCGACGTCCCGGACTTCGACCCCGACGACGACCGGCTCAAGTGGATCCGCGCCGACGGCGGGTAGCCTGACGTCATGAGGCTCTTCATCGACACCGGGTCCGTGCGCGAGGTTGAGGAGATCGCGGCCTGGGGCGTCCTGGCCGGCGCGACCACCAACCCGTCGCTGCTGGCCAAGGAGGAGGGCGATCCCGGCGACGCGATCCGTCGCATCTGCGACCTGGTGCAGGGTCCGACGTCCGCGGAGGTCGTCTCGCGCGACGCCGAGGGCATGGTCCGCGAGGGCCGCGCGCTGCGCACGCTCAGCGAGCACATCGTCGTCAAGGTGCCGTTCTCGCCCGCCGGCCTGACGGCCACCCGCGAGCTGACCGCCGACGGCCATCCGGTCAACATGACCCTCGTGTTCAGCGCCAACCAGGCGCTGCTCAGCGCGGAGGCGGGCGCCACGTACGTGTCCTGCTTCATGGGCCGCCTCGACGACATCTCCGTCGACTCGTCCGCCGTGCTGGAGGAGATCGTCGACGCGCTGCGAGGCGGCGGCGCCGGCGGCGCGACGGGCCAGGTGCTGGCCGCGTCGCTGCGCAACCCCATGCACGTCGTGCAGGCCGCGAAGCTGGGTTGCGAGGTCGCCACGCTGCCCTACAAGGTCTTCCAGGCGATGCTCGCCCACCCGCTCACCACCGCGGGCATCGAGCGCTTCGAGGCCGACTGGCAGACCCGCCCGGAATTCGCCGAGTGGCTGCAGGGTCTCGTCGCGCGCGCCGAGCCCGTCGGCGCGGCGCGCTAGGGTCCACGGCACACCGGGATCGCCCCGGCCGCTGCGACGCAACGCGGCCGGGCGCCCACCGACCCCAGCTGACCCAGGAGGACCCACCATGGCCGTGCTGACCCGCGAGGCGCTCGAGTCGAGCCCGCTCGCCGACCTGCACCTCATCGCCCGCGAGCTGTCGATCGACGGCTTCCGCCGCCTGCGCAAGGCCGACCTCGTCGATGCCATCCTCGACCGCCAGGACGGCGGCAACGGCGCCGCCCCGGCGGCCGTGGATGAGGCGGAGGCCGAGACCGAGACGGAGACCGCCAGGCCCCGCCGCTCCCGCGGCGCCCGCGGGGGCCGCAGCCGCTCGCGCAGCCGCACCGCCGAGGAGGACGGCTCGACCGACGAGGACGCCGGCGACGAGCCCGAGCCCGAGCCCGCGGCCAAGGCGAAGGCCGAGCCGGAGGCCGAGCCGGCCCCGCGCCGCTCGCGCGGCCGGCGCTCGCGCAGCGCCGAGGAGGACCGGCCCGCCGCGGCCGAGGGCGAGGACCGCGTCGCCGAGGGCACGGTCGAGCTGCTCGGCAACGGCTCCGGCTTCCTGCGGGTCTCCCCGCCCGACGCCAGCGACAAGGACGTCTACATCTCCGCTGCGCAGGTCCGCCGCTGCGAGCTCGTGGCCGGCGACCGCGTCGCCGGGCCGGTCCGCCCCCCGCGGCGCAGCGAGCGCTTCCCGTCGCTGGTGCGCATCGACACCATCAACGGCAAGCCCGCCGACGAGGTCGCCGAGGGCACCCCCTACGACGAGCTGGCCGCGGCGTGGCCGACCGAGCGCTTCGCGTTCGGCTCGGAGGACCCGACGCTGAAGGCGATCGAGTGGCTGACCCCGATCGGGCGCGGCTCGCGGGTCGTGCTCGCCGGCCGCCCCCACAGCGGCAAGTCCGAGGCGCTGCGCCGCATGGCCGCCGCACTGCAGGGCCAGGAGGGCCTCGAGGTCTCGCTCGTGCTCGCCGGGGTGCGGCCGGAGGAGCTGCGCGACTGGCCGCTCGAGCCCGTCGCCGCGCTCAGCTTCGCGGCGCCGGCAGACGCCCGCGCGCAGGCGATCGAGCGCGCCGCGGACACCGCCCGGCGCATCGCCGCTCGCGGCGGTCACGCCGTGCTGGTGATCGACACGCTGGAGGACGTCGACGACCGCCTCGCCCGCCAGGTGCTCGCTTCGGCGCGGGCCATCCCGGACGGGGGCAGCCTTACGGTCATCGCCACGGCCGAGGCCCCGCTCGGCGGCGAGACGACGCTCATCGTCCTCGACGAGCACCTGACCCGCACGGGCCGCTTCCCGGCGCTCGACCTGCTCGAGTCCGGCACGTTGCGGGCCGAGCTGCTCGTCGGCGAGGCCGGCGCCGAGGCGATCGCGGCCGCGCGGATCGCCGCGACCGAGACCGAGAGCTGAGCCTGCGCCCGCGGGTCGCGCTGCGCCGCCGTCAGGCGGCCCAGCGCGGCCGGTAGGCCACCCGGCCCCAGCTGGGCTCAGGGGCGAGCTCCACCGGCTCGCCGCCGCGGTCGGGCTGGACGTAGGTGAACCCCTCGTCGGCCAGGAAGACGACGTCGAGCTCGCCCTCCTTGACGCGCTGGTCCAGCCAGGCCGAGCGGAAGACGAGCCGCCGCAGCCAGTGCACCAGGCTGCGGTCGCTGGGTCCCACCAGCTCGGGCCAGCAGTCGTTGACGTGCTCGCCGAGCGCCGAGGCGGGGTCGGCGATCTCGCCGTTGACCGCGAGGTTCACGAGGTCCTCGAGCTCGTGGTCGTCCAGGCGCCCGCCGACGAAGCCGAGCTTGAGCGCCGCCTGCTCGCAGCGCTCGCGGAAGTCGCGCTCGTTGAAGGTGAAGCGCAGCTCCCCGTACTCGAGGACGAAGTCCTCTCCGGAGTCGTATGTTCCTCGGCGGGTGGGGTCCATGGGTGATCGCGCGGCGGTGCCGAGGGAGGACGACGGCGGCAGCGGCCGTCGGGACTCTAGGTGCGATCCCTGCCTCTGGGGGACGCTGCAACGAAGCTTTCGCGCCCCGTGTCAGCGCGGACGCAGGCCCGTCAGCAGGAGCGCGACCGCGTCGCGCACGACGGTGTCGATGTCCCGCCCGTCGGGGACGCCCCCGGAGCAGATCGAGGCGAGGCCCTGCAGGGCGGCGAACAGCACAAGGCCCGGTGCGGCAGCGTCGCCGGGAGCGATCGTGCCCCGGGCCTGGCCTTCGGCGATGAGCGCCAGGACCCCGGCGAACGTGCGGTCGGAGGCGGTGCGGACCGGTCCGTCGGGCGCGCGGTGCTTGGCCGCGAACATCAGGTCGAGCAGGGCGGCCTGCTCGACGGCGAAGCGCACGTACGCGGTCGCCACGCGTACGAGCCGGGCGTCGAAGCTCCCATCGGCCTCCGGGCCCGCGGCCGCCTCGAGCTCCGCCCCGAGGCGCTCGAATCCGCGCACCGCCACGGCGTCGAGCAGCGCCTGGCGGTCGGCGAAGTGGCGGCTCGGCGCCGCGTGGCTGACGCCTGCCTCGCGGGCCAGCTCGCGCAGGGACAGCGCGTGCGCCCCCCGGTCGCGGACGAGGTCCTCGGCACGCTGCAGCAGCTCCTCGCGGAGGTTGCCGTGGTGGTAGCGGCGCTGGACGGCCTGCGGCACGCCATCAATGGTAGCGGCCGAAGTTGACGTTGACACCATTGTTGTCACTGCCTACCATGTTGTCCATGACAACTTCTTGGTCCGCGGCCGACCTGCCCGTGCTCGACGGGCGCACGTTCGTGGTCACCGGCGCCAACAGCGGCATCGGCGCGGCCGCCGCCCGCGAGCTCGCCCGCGCCGGCGCCCAGGTCGTGCTCGCGGTGCGCGACACCGCCAAGGGTGAGGCGGCCGCCGCGCAGATGCCCGGCAGCACGGAGGTGCGCCGGCTCGACCTCGCCGACCTCGCCTCGGTGCGGGCCTTCGCCGACGCCTGGGAGGGGCCGCTCGACGTGCTGGTCAACAACGCCGGCGTGATGGCCCTGCCCGAGCAGCGCACCGTCGACGGCTTCGAGATGCAGATCGGCACGAACCATCTGGGCCACTTCGCGCTGACCGGGCTGCTGCTGCCCGCGATCCTCGCCGCGCCGAAAGCCCGCG
>DASPKC010000178.1:0-20918 GCA_035628295.1 Baekduia sp. | reverse complement strand
CGAGATCGTCCCGGTGGCGGCCGAGAAGGTGATGGTCCTCGAGGGCGAGGCCGGCTCGGTCGACCGGTTCCGGTGGGCGTACACCCCGGGCCACGCGTCGCACCACGCCTGCTACCTCGACGACGAGACCGGGATCGCGTTCTGCGGCGACGTGGCCGGCGTGCGCATCGGCGACGGCCCCACGGTCCCGCCGACGCCGCCGCCGGACATCGACGTCGAGCAGTGGGTGGCGTCGATGCGCCTGGTGGCGTCGTGGGAGCCTGGCGCGCTGGCGGTCACGCACTTCGGCACCTACACCGACGCGCAGGAGCAGCTGGCCACGCTCGAGGCCGAGCTCGTGCGCCTGGCGGAGTTCGCCCGCACCCACGACGAGGCCGCCTACGTCGCCGAGATCGACCGCCTCACAGGCGACTCGCCGTCGTACTTCTCGGCCATGCCGCCCGACACGTTGTACGGCGGTCTGTCCCGGTACTGGACCAAGAAGGCCGAGCGTGCTGAGATGGGGGGGACGTGAGCCAGACCATCGAGCTTCCGCGCACGGCGGGGCCCGAGGGCGCCCTCGGTGGTGCCTGGCGGGTCATCGTGCGTAACGACGATCACAACACCTTCGACCACGTCGCCCACACGCTGGCCCGCGTGCTGCCGGGCACGACGGTCGACCAGGGCTTCGCGATCGCCGATCGCATCCATCGCAGCGGTCTGGCGATCGTCTGGACCGGGCACAAGGAGCTCGCCGAGCACTACTGGGAGCAGCTCGCGGACGCCGGCCTGACCATGGCGCCGCTCGAGCAAGGCTGAGCGCCCCGCCGGTCCGCCGGTAGACTCCGTCCTCTTGGACGAGGGCGGTCACATCTCCAGCGCCGCCCGGGCGGCGCGCGAGCAGGAGCTGCTGCGTCGCTACCACCACGGTGGCGACATGCGAGCCCGCGACCAGCTCGCCGAGGAGATGCTCCCGCTGGCCCGCGCGCTCGCGGGCCGCTACGCCGGCCGGGGCGAGCCGCTGGACGACCTGGTGCAGGTCGCCTGCGTGGGGATCATGAAGGCCATCGACGGGTTCGACCTCACCCGCGAGGTGCGGTTCTCGTCGTACGCGACGCCGACCGTGCTGGGCGAGATCAAGCGCCACTTCCGCGACAAGACGTGGTCGGTGCGCGTCCCACGCGGCCTGCAGGAGCTGCAGCTCGAGGTCGCCAAGAAGCGCGACGAGCTCACCAACCAGCTCGGGCGCTCACCCACGGTCCAGGAGCTCGCCGACGCCATCGACGCGCCGTTCGAGGAGGTCCTGGCGACGATCCAGTCCGCCGGCGCCCGCCGCACGCGGTCGCTGGACGAGCCGACCGGCGAGGACGTCACGCTCGCCGACTCGCTCGGCGACCGGGACGTGGAGCTCGAGCGCGCCGAGATGCGCGTCCTGCTCGACGACGCGATGGAGGTCCTCTCCGACCGCGACCGCGAGGTCCTGCGGCTGCGCTTCGAAGAGGACATGACGCAGACCGAGATCGCCGCCCGCGTCGGCGTCTCGCAGATGCAGGTCAGCCGCATCATCCGCCAGTCGGTGAACAAGATGCGGCTGGACATCGAGAAGCACCGGGTCGCGTAGCACCGCGCGCCGCGCCCGGCGTTCAGCGCCGGCGTTGGCGGTGTCCGTGGGGTGCGTCGTCGTCGGCGAGGGGAAGCCGGGGTGGTGCCGGCCGTGGCGGCGAGTGCGAGGCGCGTCGCGCAGGTCCGGCGGCCCCTACGCATCTCTTGGCGGATGTCCGCGCTATGTCGGGGTCGATCCGCCACTCGACGGCGCGCTGCGGCGCGGGGGCATCGATTGGCGGATCCCCGCGCTATGTGAGGGTCGATCCGCCACTCGATGGCGCGCTGCCGGAACCGGGCGGCCGCCCGTTCGCTTTCCGCTCGCTGAACTGTCTGCGGGCGCGGCGTCCTGCCGCGGCCGCTCGGGCCGCCCGCCATCGCGGATCTTCGTCGGAGTCGCTGAGATCTCCGTACATCCCATGCTACGATCTTAGTCTCCCCGACTGAGGAATCTGACCTATGAGCGACTCCACCACCATCGTCTGCCAGGCCTGCGGCGAGCGCCCCGGCGCCGTCGCGGTCGTCGTCAATCAGCAGGGCCGCCGCACGCAGGCCGCCCTGTGCGAGCCGTGCGCGACGCAGCTCATGCGCGCGCAGGTCCCCGGCCTCGGGGCGTTCCCCGGCGTCCCCGTCCTGGCCGGTGTGGCGCCGCGGGGCGCGGCCCAGGGCGGCCCGGCCGCCGGGAAGTCCGAGACCCCGGCGCTCGACGAGTTCGGGCGCGACCTCACCGCCGAAGCGGCCGCCGGCCGCATCGACCCCGTGATCGGGCGCGATGAGGAGATCGCCCAGACGGTCGAGATCCTGGCGCGCCGGCGCAAGAACAACGCCGTCCTGATCGGCGAGCCCGGCGTGGGCAAGACCGCGATCGCCGAGGGCCTCGCCCTGCGCGTGGCGCAGGGCGACGTGCCTGCGACGCTGCAGGGCGTGCGCATCGTGGCGCTCGACCTCAGCGGCATGGTCGCCGGCGCCCAGTACCGCGGGCAGTTCGAGCAGCGCCTGCGCGCCGCGCTCGAGGAGGTCAAGGCCGCCGAGGGCAGGATCGTCCTGTTCGTCGACGAGCTGCACACGATCCTCGGCGCCGGCAACGCCGAGGGCGCCATGGACGCCGCGAACATCCTCAAGCCGATGCTGGCGCGCGGCGACCTGCGCATGGTCGGCGCCACCACCCTGGCCGAGTTCCGCAAGATCGAGCGCGACGGCGCGCTCGCGCGCCGCTTCAGCGCCGTCATGGTCGACGAGCCGTCCGTGGCGGAGACCGTCGAGATCCTGCGCGGCCTGCGCGACGCCTACGCCGACCACCACGGCGCCACCATCACCGACGACGCGCTGGAAGCCGCCGCCCGGCTGGCCGACCGCTACCTGACCGAGCAGCAGCTGCCCGACAGCGCCATCGACCTCGTCGACCAGGCCGCCGCGCGCGTGCGGCTGGCGACCGCGCCGGACGCCGGCGTGGCGCTGCGCGAGCAGCTCGCCGAGGCCGTCGCCGCCGAGGACTACGAGAAGGCCGCGTGGCTGAAGAGCAAGCTCGACGAGCTGCCCGAGGCGGGCCCCGAGGGCCGCCCGGTGGTCGGCGAGCCGCAGGTCGCCGAGGTCGTCGCGCGCCGCACGGGCATCCCCGTGGGCGAGCTGGTGGCCGGCGAGCTCGAGCGCCTCGCGCATCTCGAGGAGGACCTGCACCGGCGCGTCGTCGGCCAGGAGCGCGCCGTCGAGGCCGTCGCGGAGACGATCCGCCGTGCGCGCGTCGGCCTCAGCGAGGGCGACAGGCCGCTGGGCACCTTCCTGTTCCTGGGCCCGACCGGCGTGGGCAAGACCGAGCTGGTCAAGGCGCTGGCCGAGCGGCTGTTCGCCACCGAGGACGCCCTCGTGCGCCTCGACATGAGCGAGTTCCGCGAGCCGCACACGGTCGCGCGCCTCATCGGGTCGCCGCCCGGCTACGTCGGCTACGGCGACGGCGGGCAGCTCACCGAGCCGGTGCGCCGCCGTCCGTACAGCGTCGTGCTGCTCGACGAGATCGAGAAGGCGCACCCGGAGGTCTGGAACGTCCTGCTGCAGCTGCTCGACGACGGGCGCCTGACCGACGGCGAGGGCCGGACCGTCGACTTCACAAACACCGTCGTGGTCATGACGTCGAACCTGGGCGCCGGCGCGGCGAAGCGCAGCCTCGGGTTCACCGGCGGCGACGTCCCGGCGGCGGGTGATGCGTCCCGGATGCTGGAGGCGGCCAAGCGCGCCTTCCTGCCCGAGTTCCTCAACCGCATCGACGAGGTCGTGACGTTCGAGCCGCTGGCGCCCGAGCAGGTGACCCGCATCGCCCGGATGGTCGTCGACCGCGTGGCGGACCGCCTGCGCACCGAGCGCGGCATCGAGCTGACGGTCGCCGACGCGCTCGTCGACCGCCTGGCCGCCGACGGCTTCGACGCGGAGTTCGGCGCCCGGCCGCTGCAGCGCCACGTGCGCCGCACGCTGGAGAAGGAGCTCACCCGCGCCATCCTGGCCGGGGAGCTGCCCGACGGCGCCCGCGTGACCGCGAGCGCCGCCGAGGACGGAACGGTGCGCCTCGCCGTGGAGGCGGCCGCCGCCGTCTAGGCCTAGCCCGCCAGGTCCCCGGTCGCCTCGGCGGCCGGGACCCTGGCGGAGCGGGCGAGCTCGGCCTCGAGCGAGCCGCCCACGACCAGGTCCGTCATCCCGTAGACGACGGGCACCTGGTAGTACGTCGAGTTGCGGATGCGCCAGTCGATGAAGTCCGGCGACTCCCAGTAGCGCTCCCAGTCGCCCTTGCTCTCGAACTCGGCGACCTGCAGGAACTTGTAGCGGTCGTCGTTGTAGCGGTAGAGCGCGTAGCTCTTGGCGCCGAAGCGGATGGCCAGCGGGGCGATCTCCGCAAGGGCGGCCTCGAGCTTGTCCCCGCGGGCGACCGTCGCGTACCAGGGGATGTGGACGACGGCGGCCATCAGGCGCCGACCTCGGCGTAGATGGCGCCGGGACCCTCGGCGGTCTTGCCCTGGCCCGTCTCCTCGGCCCCCACGAGGATCGAGATCTTGCCCAGGTGCTGGTTGTCGCGCATGAGCTGGTGCGCCTCGGCCACGCCGTCGAAGCCCAGCGTGCGCCACAGGACCGGGCGGATCGCGCCGGACTCGATCAGCTCGTTGGCCTTCGTGCACTCGTACGCGTTGGCGAAGTGCGAGCCGATGATCTCCTTCTGCTTCATCCACAGGTAGCGGACGTCGAAGTCCAGGTTGTAGCCCGTGGTGCCCGCGCAGATGACGACCTTGCCGAACGGCTTGACGGTGAAGACCGACGTCGGGAACGTCGCGGCGCCGACGTGCTCGAAGACGATGTCGGGCTTGTCGCCGAGGATCTCCTTGACGCGCTTGTCGAAGGCCCGCATGACCTTGAAGCGCTCCTTCTCCTCGTCGGCGGTCTCGCGGCCCGTACGCATCATGCCCTTGAACTCGTTGCGGTCGATGTAGTCGACCGCCCCGAGCTGCTTGACGAGCTCGCCCTTCTCCTCGCTGGAGACGACGCCGACGCACTCGGCGCCCGCCGCCTTGCACAGCTGGATGCCGAACACGCCCAGCCAGCCGGCGCCGCCCCACACCAGCACCTTCTGGCCGGCCTGGAGGTTGCAGCGGGTCATGAGCATCCGGTAGGCGGTGAAGTACACGAGGCCGTAGGACGCCGCCTCCTCCCACGTCAGCGCCTGCGGCTTGGGCAGCAGCTGCTGCGCCTGCACCTTGGTGAACTGGGCGAACGAGCCCCAGGTCGTCTCGTAGCCCCAGATGCGCTGCGAGGGCGCGGCCATCGGGTCGAGGCCGTGGACCTCCGGGTCCTCGTACGACGTCTGGTTGCAGTGGATGACGACCTCGTCGCCGACCTTCCAGCGGGTGACGCCGGGGCCGACCTTCCACACGACGCCGGACGCGTCCGACCCGCCGATGTGGTGGCCGTGCTCGGGGTGGTCGCCATAGCGCCAGACGCCGACCGGCTCGCCCAGGGCGGCCCAGACGTTGTTGTAGTTCACGCCCGCGGCCATGACGCGGACGATCACTTCGAAGGCCCCGGGCTCGGGGACCTCCATCTCCTCTACCTGGAAGGCGTCGCGCGGCTCGCCCTGGCGCTCCTCGCGGATGACCCACGCGGCCATCGTCTCGGGGAGCTCGCCCGGCTCCGTGGACACCTTGGAGACTTGCTGCAAGTCAACGGCCATATGGCCCGGGAGCGTACCTGGGGATCGCTTCGCCCGGCGGTCCGCTCACACGTGCGCGGCTCCGGCCTCCGGCGCGGCGGGGGAGGCCGGGGCCCGGGTGCCCTGCGGGCGGCGCGCCTCGATGAGCCACCAGGCGAGCGCCGCGCCGGCCATGGCCACGACCGCGCCGAAGCGCAGGCCGGCGTGAGCGCGGTCAGGAACGCGTCGCGCATGCCTGCCGCCACCGCGGGCGCCGCGCCTGCCGGGCCGTCCGAGCAGGTTGTCCTGGGTGATCAGCCGGGTGCTACGGCTGCAGCAGCTCGTCCTGGGCGCTCTTGCGCTCGGGCCCGACCTTGAGCGCCGCGGGATCGATCGCGCCGGCCGTGGCGGTGATCTCGTAGTCGCCCTGCGGCAGGTCGGCCTGCAGCGAGGCGGTCTCGCTGGGATTGATCGGCCCGGTCTGCTGCTCGATGTTCGTCGCGCCGCCCGAGCCGCGCAGCGTGAGCCGCTGCGTCGCGTCGGACTGGTTGGTCACGACGAGCGTGATCGGCCCGGCCCCCAGCTCGTCGGGGGACACCGAGACGCGCTCGGGGGAGATCGCTGCGGTGATCACGACCGGCGAAGGCGGGCGCGGCTCGTTGGCGAAGTCGTCGTCGTCGCCGCAACCGGCGAGGAACGCGGCGGCGCCGACGGCGAACGCGCAGACAGGACGCGATGCTCGATGCAGGATGCTCATCTCTCCGGACCCATGGCCGCGCGGGGGCGCGCGACCGGCCGCAACCCTAACCCAGCGGGCGGTCGGCGCGTCGGAGGCGGCCCGGAAGCCCTACGCGCCGGCGGACGCGCCGAGGGCGAGCGGCTCGCCCTCGATCAACCGGAGCTCGGCCTGCAGCGCCTCCCAGGCCTCGCGCTCGGCCCCCTCGTACTCGGCCCCCTGCAGCCCGCGCAGCCGGTCGGCGTAGCGGCCCCAGGCCTCGCGCATGCGGTCCGCGGCGTAGGTGCTCATGAGCGCGAAGGTACCCACCCGGCCGGTCGTCTCACCTCCCTTCCGTGCAACGGCGCGTGCGCGCCGTCCGGCGGGCGCGCCACCCTGCGCCGGCCGTGCCCCCGACCGCGACCCTGCTCGACGCCCCGCTGGCCACCTCGGAGTTCCTCTGCGTGGACACCGAGACCAACGGTCTGGCGGGTGACGCGTGCGAGTTGACGGAGGTCGGCGCAGTGCTCGTCGGCGGCGGCGAGCTGCACGACCGCTGGGAGACGCTCGTGGCCGTCCGCACCCCGCTGTCGCGCGGCATCCAGCGGTTCACGGGCATCACGCAGGCCATGGTCGACGAGGCGCCGCCGGCCGAGGCGACGCTCCCCGAGCTCGCCGAGCTGCTCGAGGGGCGCGTCCTCGTCGCCCACTCGGCGTCGTTCGACAAGCGGGTGCTGCGCCAGGCGTTCGAGCGCAGCGGCCTGGCGTGGCCGGACCCGCCGGTGCTGTGCACTGTCGCCCTCGCTCGGCGCCTGCACCCGCTCGCGCGCCAGCGCAAGCTGCGCCCGCTCGCCGAGTCGCTGGGCATCGAGGTCGAGGTCGCCCACCGCGCGCTCGCCGACGCCGAGACCTGCGCGCGCGTGTTCTGCGCGCTGTTCCCGCGCCTGTGCGGGTCGGCGGCGACCGTCGGGGACGCGCTGGGCCTGCTCAAGCCGGCCCGCCCGTCGGCCCGCCGCGCCCGCCGCACCCGCCGCACCGACGGCGGTCCCACGCTGCGCGGGGCGCGCAAGCGCCGGCCTGACCTCTCGCACCTGCCCGAGGAGCCGGGCGCCTACATCTTCCGCAACGCCGAGGGCCAGCCGCTGTACGTCGGCAAGTCGGTCAGCTTGCGCACGCGCGCGAAGTCGCACTTCCTGCCCAGCTCCCCCGACACCGCCTGGGTCGCGCAGGTCGAGCTCACCGAGCACCGCACGACCGCCAGCGAGCTCGGCGCGCTACTGCTCGAGGACGAGCTGATCCGCCGGCTCAAGCCGCCCGGCAACCTGCGCGGGCGCGACCGCCACGCCGACCGCTGGGTGTACCTGCGCTGCCGCCTGGACATCCCGTTCCCGATCCTGGAGGTGGCGCCCGAGCCGGCCGGCGGCCTGGCGGTCAACGTCGGCCCGCTCCTCGGCCGCCACGCCGCCGGCGAGCTCGTCGAGCAGCTCAACTCGCTGTTCGGGCTGCGCCACTGCGGGCGGGCGCTGCCGCGCCGCGACCACCCCAGCGCCTACGGCCAGATGGGCCGCTGCCTGTCGCCGTGCCTGGGCGACCTCGACCCCAACGCCTACCGTCGCCGCCTCGACGAGGCGCTCGCGCTGTTCAGCGCCGCGGGCGGCGCGCGCGAGGCGCTGCTGCGCCACCTCGACCGCGAGATGCTTGTCGCGGCCGCCGACCAGCGCTTCGAGCGCGCCGGCTGGCTGCGGCGCCGGCGCCAGCGCCTGGCCGAGCTGCTGGAGCGCGTCGGCGGCGCGCTGGAGGCCACCCACGCGCGCCCCCGGCTCGTCCTCGCCGCGCACCCCGAGCAGGCCCGCTACGACGCCTTCTGGCTCGTGGGCGGCCGCGTCGTTGACTGGGGCGAGCCGGCCGGCGCGGCGGACGCGTGGGAGCGCACCGTCGCCGCCGTGCGCGGCTTCGACGGCCGCCCGCGGGCGGTCACGGTCGAGGACGCCCGCCGGGCCCGCATCGCCGAGTCGTGGCTGGCGTCCAACCCGGCGGCCGAGCTCGCGCTCGACCCGCTGCCCGCGCGCGAGCGCTTTGAGCGCTGGCTCGCCGCGGCGACGCCGCGCTCGCTGGTCGCCTGAGGCTGACCTGAGCGAGCTCAGACCGCCGCGCGCTGCGTGGCGAACGGCAGGGCGACGACCCGTCCGCGGGTCGCGCCCACCTCGACGGTCGCGCCGTCCTCGACCTCGCGGCGGACGAACGCCAGCGCGAGGGGGCCGCGGCGCGGCGAGACGACCGCGCTGCCGACCCGGCCGACCTCCCGGTCGCCGGCGCGCAGCACGTCTCCGGCGGCGGCGGGCGCCTCCAGCTCCAGGCCGGCCAGCCGCCGGTTCGGCTTGCCCTTGTAGAACAGCCGGGCGACCGTCTCCTGGCCCACGTAGCAGCCCTTGGTGAAGGAGACGGCGCGGTCGTTGAGGCCGGCCTCCTGCGGGATGACCGTCTCGTCGAGGTCGACGCCATAGCGCGGCCGGCCGGCCTCGACGCGGACGATGTCGGCGACCGCCTCGTCGACGGCGACCGCGCCGGCGGCCAGCAGCCGCTCGCGGGCGGCCTGCGTCTGCTCGGCCGGCACCACGACGTCGACGCCCGCGTAGGTGCGGACGGCCACGCCGCCACCCCACGGCACGTGGGCGTCCTCCTGTGCCGGAGGGGCGCCCATGTCCAGGACGGCGTCGGCGCCCGGGCCCACGAGCGACAGCAGTCCCATCTGCAGGGTGCGCTTGTGCAGCTCGGCGCGCCAGCCGACGACGCCACGGCGCAGGACGTCGAAGATCGCCTGCAGCGCGACGCGCTCGCAGAGCAGCAGCAGCTCGTCGTCGCGGCGCAGGACGCGCAGGTCGCCCAGCATCCGGCCCTTCGGCGTCAGCACCGCCGCGTACCGGCCCTCGCCCGGCGCCAGTGGCGAGATCGCGTTGGTGACCAGCCCGTCGAGCATCTCGGCGGCCTGATCGCCGGTCAGCGCCAGCTTGCCGGTCTCCGAGCGGTCCACCAGACCGCAGCCTTCGGTCACCACGGCGTACGCGTCCACGGCCCGAGGTCTAGCATCCCGGGCCACATGGCCCTGGTGGACACCTTCGACGAGCTGCTCGAGACCCTGCCCGACGACTGGACGCACCTCGAGCTGGATCTCCGGATCCATGACGAGGAGCGCTACGTCGACGCGACGCTGTACCTGGTCACGTGCAACCCCCAGCCGTACTCCAAGCACGACTGGCACTGGCGCATCCTGGTCAACCACCGCTTCGGCCACGCTGCCGCCCCGGGCGCTGTGCGCACCGCCCTGAAGCTCCTCGACCAGGCGGGCATCGCGGGCGAGCTCGCGGTGCGCGACGTCCGCGCCGGCCGCGCCGAGGTCCTGCAGATGTGGGGCCGGCCGGAGTCGGTGCGCGAGGAGTTCCGCCGCGCCCGCGCGCAGTAGCGCGGGCTACTCGAGGTCGCCGGCCGCGGAGAACCGCGGGGCGAACAGCTGCGCGACGTCCGGCGGCTCGCGCGTGATCCCGAAGTCGGCCTCCCAGCGCGCCCAGCGCCGCAGGCCGGCGGGGTCGAGCTCGCCGAAGACGCGGGCGCCCTGGGTGAAGGCGGGGGAGACCGCGTCGAGCTCGCGCTGCAGCGCCTCGCCGTCGAGGTCCGGCTCGGCTTCGCGCAGCGCGGTCAGCCCGGCCTCGGGGTCGCCGAGCAGCTCGCGGTAGCCGCGGCGCAGGGCGCCGACGACGGCGCGCACGAGGTCGGGGTCGTCCTGCAGGGTGGTGCGCGCGACGCACAGCACCAGCTCGGGGTAGGACGGCGCGCCGAACTCGTCGACGCGGAACTCGCGCACGTCGCGGCGCGCCGCCTTCAGGGCCACGCCCTCGGCGTTCCAGAACGCGGTCGCGGCGGCGACGCGACGGCCCAGCAGGGCAGGCACCGCGTTGAAGCCGATCGTCGTCCGCCGCACCCGATCGGGGTCGCCGCCGTCGCCCGCCACGACCGACCGCAGGACCGCGACGTCGCTGGGCAGGCCGCTGACGCCCACGCGCCGGCCCTCGAGATCTCGGGGCCGGCGGACCGGCGCCCGAGCGAGGACCGCCGCCAGCGGCCGCTGCACCAGCGCCATGACGCCGACGACCTCGCGGCCCTCCTGGCCGGCCAGCGCCAGGTCGTGGATGTCGACCACGGCGAAGTCGGCCCGGCCCGAGAGCAGCGCGCCCACCGGGTCCGGCGTCGCGCCTGGCACCGCGATGTCGAGGTCGACCTCCTCGGCGCCGTCGAAGTCGCGGGCCAGCGCGAGGTAGATGCCGCTGTGGACCGCGTTGGGCTGGAAGTCCAGCAACAACGTCGCCTCGTCCTTGTCCGGGCCGCCACCGGCCGTCAGCCCGCAGCCGGTCAGCGCGAGCAGACCGGCCGCGGCGAGGGCGGCGACGAGCGGGCGGCGGCGGAGCATCCGAGCGGACCCTATGCGGCCGGCCGGGCGGCGGGGCGTGCGGCGGAGCCGCTACGGTCAGCGGATGGCAGAGCAGACCGAGGCCATCACCGCCGAGGGCCTGGCGGCCTTGAAGGCGGAGCTCGAGCAGCTCGAGGGCGAGGAGCGCCGCAAGCTGGCTGCGCGCATCCTCGCCGCGCGCGAGCACGGCGACCTGTCCGAGAACGCCGAGTACCACGCCGCCAAGGAGGACCAGGCGCACCTCGAGACGAAGATCCTGCGCCTGCAGGACCGCCTGCGCAGCGCGCGCGTCGTCGCGGCGCCCGAGGACGCCTCGGTCGTGTCGTTCGGCGCGAAGGTCGCGGTCGTCGACGAGGCCAGCGGCAAGCCCCAGGAGTTCCTCATCGTGGGCCCGACCGAGGCCGACCTCAAGCAGCGCAAGCTGTCGGCCGAATCGCCGGTGGCCAAGGCGCTGATGGGCGCGGCCGTCGGCGAGACGGTCGACGTCCCGACCCCGGGCGGCAAGCGCCGCCTGCGCGTCGAGCGCGTGGGCTCCTGAGCGGCTAGCGCGTCTTGCTCGTCGCGACCGGGTCGAGCACCTTGGTCACGCCGAGCTGGAACGACGAGAAGGCGTGCGGGTAGCGGACGTTGAAGCGCAGGAGCTTGGTGCTCTTGGACAGGTTGCGCGGCAGGGTGAAGACCCAGCGCTTGCCCTTGGTGCGCTTCTTGGCGACGGCGCGGCCGGTGCGCACGCCCGTCTCCTTGCCCGAGCTCGTCAGCCGCGCGGCCTGCCACTCGACCTCACTGGCGGTGTAGCGCAGCAGGAGCAGCAGCTCGCCGTCGCGGCGGACCGTGATGGCGCCCATGCCCTGGCGCGAGAAGTCGCCCCCGCACTCGCCGGCGGGCCCGGCGTTGGGGTGGCAGTAGGCGCCGAGCTTGGCCTGGACCGTCTTCTTGCCGGACTTCACGAAGAGCGACCGGTAGTCCGGGCCGGGCTGCTGGGCGATGGCCGAGGGCGCGAGAAGCGCGGCGGCGAGGGCGCCGGGGAGCGCCAGGCGGGCGAGGCGGACCGTCTGCATCGCAAGGGATAACAGCACAACGAGGCGGAAGTTCCGGCAGTCGGCGTCCGATCGTTCGCGGCCGCCCGTCCATAGACTCCGCCGCCGTGCCCGAGGACCAGCCCGTGAGCAGCGAGGCCTGAGTGGCCGGGCCCGTGGTGGTCCTCGCCGGGGGCACCGGCGGCGCCAAGCTGGCGCGCGGCATGCTCGACGTGGCCGGGGCCGACCTGGTCGTGGTGGCCAACACCGGCGATGACATCGAGATCCACGGCGCGCACGTGGCGCCCGACCCGGATCTCGTCACCTTCTGGCTGGCCGATCGCATCGACGAGCGCGGGTGGGGCCTGGCCGGGGACACGTTCCACGTGATGGACGGCCTGCGCGAGCTCGGCGACGACATCTGGTTCCAGCTGGGCGACCGCGACCTGGCGGTCGGCCTGCTGCGCGCCCGGCGCCTGGCCGAGGGCGCGCGCCTCACCGACGCCCTGGCCGAGCTCTCGCGCGCCTACGGCCTCCGGGCCCGGGTGCTGCCCATGAGCGACGACCGGATCCGGACCCGGGTGCGCGCCCGCGGCGCCTGGCACGACCTCCAGGCCTTCCTGATCCGCGAGCAGGGTCGCGGCCCCGTCGAGGAGGTCGCCTTCGACGGCGCGCAGGCCGCGCGCGCCACGCCCGAGGTCCTCGACGCGCTCTCCGCTGCCCGGGCGATCGTCCTCGGCCCGTCGAACCCCGTCATCTCCCTGGGCCCGATCCTCGCCACCCCGGGCGTCCGTGAGGCGCTCGTCGCGGCGAGCGCGCCGGTGGTCGCCGTGTCGCCGATCGTGGGCGGCGAGGTGCTCAAGGGGCCCACGGCAGCGTTCCTGCAGGGCGCGGGCCAAGCGGTCGGCGCCGCCGGCGCGGTCGCCGCGCTCGACCCGCAGGGCTGGCTGGACGGCGTCGTCTGCGACGAGGAGGCCGAGCTCGACGTGCCCGTCCTGCGCACGGACACCCGGATGGCCGACGCCGCCGGCCGGCGGCGCGTGGCGCAGGAGACGCTGCGCTTCGCGGAGGCCCTGGCATGAAGGTCGGGACGGTCGCGGTCCTGCCGGTCAAGCACTTCGGCGAGGCCAAGCAGCGCCTCGTGCCCGACGGCATGACCGAGGGCACGCGCCGCGCCCTGGCCGAGGCGATGGTCACCGACGTGCTGATCGCCCTGCGCCGGGCGCAGAGCGTGGAGACGGTGCTCGTCGTGACCGGCGAGCCGGTGGCCGAGGCGCTGGCCGGCGGCTACGACGCGTCCGTCGTGGTCGACCCCGACGACGCCGGGCACTCCGCCGCCGCGGAGCGCGGCATCGCGTCGGCGGTGATGCTGGGGGCCGAGCGCGTCGTCCTGCTGCCCGGCGACTGCCCCGCGCTCGTCCCCGCCGAGCTCGACGCGCTCGTGGCCCGCGCCAAGGCGCTGCCGTCGCCCTCGGTCGTGATCGTCCCCGACCGCCACGGGACGGGGACCAACGCGCTGGTCCTCACGCCCCCGGACGTCATGCGCCCCGCGTTCGGCGAGGGGTCTTGTGAGCGCCACCAGCGGCTCGCGGCCGACGCGGGCGCGACCGTCGAGGTGGCCGACGTGCCGTCGCTGCTGCTCGACGTGGACACGATGGACGACCTCGAAGCCCTGCGCGACGCGCTGGCCGCGGCGCGCGGCAATGCGGCGAACACCCGCGGGCTGCTCGCGCGCTTCTCGCGCCGGGGATGAGCGTGCGGGCCTGGGCGCTGGCCGGGCTGCCCGAGGTGCGGCCCGGAGACGATCTTGCCGCGCTCCTGGTCGCCGCGCGCGGCGGCGCGTTCGATCCCGGCGAGGTCCTCGTGGTGGCGCACAAGGTCGTCTCGAAGGCCGAGGGGCGCGTCGTGGCGCTGGACGACGTCGAGCCGTCCACCCGGGCGCGCGAGCTCGCCGCCGAGCACGGCAAGGACCCGCGCCAGGTCGAGGTGGTGCTGCGCGAGAGCGCCGAGGTCGTCCGCGCGCGGGCGGGCGTCCTGATCTGCCGCACGCGCCACGGCTTCGTGTGCGCCAACGCCGGCGTCGACGCCTCCAACGCCGGCGGCGCCGGCCGGGTGGTGCTGCTGCCCGCCGACCCCGACCGCTCGGCGCGCGCGCTGCGCGCCGCGCTCCCCGGCCGGCCGGCGGTCGTCGTCGCCGACTCCTTCGGCCGGGCCTGGCGCCACGGCCAGTGCGACGTCGCGATCGGCATCGCGGGGCTGGTGGGGCTCGACGACTGGCGCGGCCGCGTCGACGCCCACGGCCGCGAGCTGCACGCAACCGCGATCGCGGTCGCCGACCAGGCCGCCGCAGCGGCCGACCTGGCGCGCCTGGGCAAGGACGCCGGCACGCCGGCGGTCGTCGTGGAGGGCCTCGACCGCTGGGTCATCGCCGACGACGGCCCGGGCGCCGCCGCGCTCGTCCGGGCGCCCGAGGACGACCTGTTCCGGTGAGCCCGGAGTTGCGCCCGCCACGCGGGCGCAACTCCGGGCTCGGTGTCAGCGCCGCCGGCCGAGCAGCTCGTCGAGCCAGCGGCGCACCTGGGCGTGGTGCTCGTGCCACGCACGCCACGTGTGCTGCGCCCAGCGCTCGACCGCCTCGCGGTGCTCGTCGGGATCGCGCTCGAGCACGTCCACGACGGTCAGGTCGTAGGCCTCCGGCGGCGTCAACCAGACCAGGCCCGACGGCGGGCGGCTGGCGCCCTCCCGCAGGAGCCAGAGCCGCTGCTGCTCGTCGCCGCCGCGCTCGAAGCGCGACCCGAGCGCGACGAGGTGCAGCGCCACCGACTGCGTCGCGCGGTGGGTGCGCACGCCGGGGTGCTGCACGGCGTAGGTGTCCACCGACAGGCCGTGCGCCTCCCACGGCGCCACGGAGCTGTACTCGCGGGCCAGCAGCTCGCCGTAGCGCAGCCAGCACGCCGGCGAGGCGCCGATGTACGCGTGCGTCGGCCCGGCGACGTCCGGCAGGACAGCGCCGCAGCCCGGACAGGCGCTGCTACTTGCCGGCGAAGGCAGGTTGGCGCTTCTCCATGTAGGCCTGCACGGCCTCGCCGAAGTCCTCGCTGCGCATGCACGTCTCCTGCAGCGCGACCTCGAGCTCCAGCGACGCGCCGAGCGTCGGCCGCGCGACGTTGTCGAGGACGCGCTTGGCCAGCCCCACGGCCACCGGCGAGCACGCGAGCAGCTCGTCGACGAGGCCCTGCGTGGCGGCCTCGAGCTCATCGGGGGGCGCGACGCGTGAGGCCAGGCCGATGCGCTCGGCCTCCTCGCCGGAGATCAGCCGGCCGGTCATGATCAGGTCCTTGGCGCGCCCCAGCCCGACGAGCGCGGGCAGGCGCGACGAGCCGCCGACGTCGGGGATGAGCCCGAGGCGCACCTCGGGCAGGCCCATCACCGCGTCGGTCGCGGCGACGCGGAAGTCGCACCCGAGCGCCACCTCCAGCGCCCCGCCGATGGCGCCGCCCTGGATCTGGCAGACGACCGGCTTGGTCATCGCCTCCGCGGTGTTCGGCACGTCGAGGAAGACCTGGCGGAAGCGACGCAGCGTGTGCGGGTCGCCCTGGCCGGCGAGCTCGGTGAGGTCGACGCCGGCGGAGAACATCGGCCCGTCGCCGCGCAGGACGACGACGTGGACCTCGGGGTCCTGGGCGGCCTCGCGCAGTGCCGCGGCGGCGGCCAGCAGCAGCTCCCCGTTCATGGCGTTGCGCTTCTCGGCGCGGTTGAGGACGACGTGCCGGACGCGCCCGCGGTCCTCGGTCAGGACGATGCTCATGGCGCAAGCCTATGGGGGTAGGGTGCCGCGCGCATGACGCTGGAGGCGCTGCGGCCCAAGCCGTTCCGGGGCGACCAGGTGGCCGCGGGCACCGTGGTGCTCGCGACGCTGGCTGTGCTGCTCGACGCGCGCTACGCGTGGGCGCGCGGGGCCGACCTGGCGGTGCTCGGGCTCAGCGGGGTGTTCGCGGCCACGCTGGCGGTCCGCTCGCCGGTCGAGGGCCGCGACCCGCGCGCCTACCAGACGGTCCTGTTCCTGGCGACCCTGGTGCTGCTCGCCGCGTGGCTGGCGCGCTGCGGCGGCGCGGGCGCCGGCGCCCTGGCGTGGAAGGCCGCCGTGGTCGGCGCGGCAGCGACGTGGTTTGCACGCCGGCGCGGCTCTGGCACCTGCACGCTGGTCGCCTCGCTGGCGGGCGGCGTGGCCGTCGTCGCGGGCGCCGACGCCTGGCTGGGCTGGGACTCGGCCCAGGCGGTCCGGCGCGAGCTGCTGGCGCTGACCGCGGGCTTCGCCCTCGGCGCGGTGGCGGTGCGCGACCGCCGCCCCCGCTCGGCGGCGATGCTCGCGGTGGCCGGCGGGGCCGCCACCTTGGCGATCGCAGCCACGTTCGCGCTCGAGGCGCTGCCCGCGGTGCTGTTCGGGGCGCTCGACCAAGCGGTCCCGGAGGCGGACGCCGGGGCCGGCTGGCAGCTCCTCCTCGCCGGCGCCGGCTTCGGCCTCTGCGCCCTGTCGGGCGTCGAGCGCGAGCCCGGGCCCGGCTACGTCGGCGTCCTGAACCTCGTGGCGTTCGTGCTGCTGGCCGCCGACGGCGGCTCCCTGCTGGGCTGGCCGCTCGTGCTCGCCGTCGGCGCGGCCTTCCTGCTGGCCGTGGGGCTGCGCCCGGCGCGTCCGCTGCCGCCGCCGCCCGGCCTGGACGACGCGGCGCCGCCCCCGGCGCCGCTGCCGCTCAGACCGCGGTGAGCGACGGCGCCTCGGGACCGGCGGGCAGCTGCGCGCGCGGCTCGAGGCGCAGCTCCGGCTCGAACGGCGGCCACTCCTCGGCCACCAGCGAGCCGTACGCGGTGTAGTGCAACTGCGCCGAGAGCCCCATGTGCAGGCCCTTCTGCAGGACCGGCGGCTGGCGGCCCGTGAAGACGATCGCGAACCACGAGCCGATCGCCGCCAGGTAGGCCACGTACATGTAGGCCTGGCTGACGATCGCCCACGGGATGACGAGCAGGAAGCGGAAGCCCGCCCTGAGCCGGTCGTAGCGATCCTTGGGCGCGGGGGGCGCGACGACGCGCACCGGGTGGTCGCCCGCGCTCAGCGAGAACGGCGGGAAGCGGTCGGTCACCAGCATCGCGTACGCGGCGACCTGGGTCCCGAGCCGCAGGAACCCCGTGATGAAGCCGTACATCCCGGCGGGCAGCCGGCCGGTGAAGACGATGGCGAACCAGGCGAGGACCACCACGACCACGTAGGCGATGCTCAGCACGGCCATCAGCAGCGCGTGGGGCAGGACGAGCAGCAGCCGGAAGAACGTGGTCAGCCGGTTGCGGCGCTCCTCGTAGTCGGCCTCGTAGTCGACGGTGTAGCGGGCCATGCCGCCGAGGTTACGCCGGGACGAGCGCCGCGAAGGTGGTGGTAGCCGCCGAGTCGTCGACGTCCACGCCACCCGCGAGGATGAGCACCAGCAGCAGCAGCGACATCCCGACGCCGATCCAGCCCAGGACGATGCCTGCCGTGGCGTTCCCGCGCCCGTGCAGGGCGCCGCCCGACGCGTCGATCTCCGCCCGCGCGCGGCGGCCCAGCACCAGCGCGAGCACCGAGCAGACGAGCGGGCAGACGACCAGGCCGACGATGCCGAGCACCAGGGACGCCGTGGCCTTGCCGCTGCGCCCGGACGCGCCGGCCGCCGCCGCCGACGCCGCCGCGGCCGGCCGGTCCCGGGCGGCGCCAGGCTGCTCGAACACCGGGCGCGGCGCCTCGGGCCCAGCCTCGGGCCGGGGCGGCTCGAAGTGCGGGCGGTGCTCGACCTCGGGCTCCTGGCGCCCGCCGCCTGCCGGCGGCAGCCAGCCGCCCGGCACGCCGGTCAGCGGCTCGTCGTCGTCCTTGCGCCCGAACGGGTCCTCGCCGCTCACGCCGCGCGCTCCCGGGCCAGTTGCACGAAGACGTCCAGCGCCTGCGGGTTTGCCAGCGAGTCGCGGCTGGCGGCCTTCTCGGGCGCCTCGCCCATCAGGATCCGCTTCACCGGCACCTCGAGCACCTTGCCGCTCAGCGTGCGGGGGACCTCGGCCACCGCGAACACGTCGTCGGGCACGTGGCGCGGCGAGCAGTCCTCCCGGACGCGGCGCGCGACGGCGCGGCGCAGGTCGTCGTCGAGCTCGGCGCCCTCGCGCAGCACGATGAACAGCGCCATCCAGCTCTCGCGGCCCTGCTGCGGCACGTCGACCACGAGCGCGTCGACGACGTCGTCGACGGCCAGCACGGCGCGGTAGATCTCGCTGGTGCCCATCCGCACGCCGCCGCGGTTGATCGTCGAGTCGCTGCGGCCGTAGATGATCGCCGTGCCGCGTTCGGTGATCTCGATCCAGTCGCCGTGGCGCCAGACGCCCGGGTAGTGCTCGAAGTACGCCTCGCGCAGCTTCGAGCCGTCCTCGTCGCCCCAGAACGCGACCGGCATCGACGGCATCGGCTGGGTGATGACGAGCTCGCCGACCTCGCCGACGAGCTCGTTGCCGTCCTCGTCCCAGGACTGCACGTCGCAGCCCAGCGAGCGGGCCTGCAGCTCGCCCTCGTACACCGGGAGCGTCGGGACGCCGCCCACGAACGCGGTGCACACGTCCGTGCCGCCGCTGGTCGAGAAGAGCCAGGTCTCGGAGCCCAGCTCGTCGTAGACCCAGCGGAAGCCCTCGGGCGACAGCGGCGAGCCGGTCGACCCGACGGCATCGATGCGCAGGTCGCGGCCTTGCGCCGGGTGCGCGCCGGCCTTCATCTGGCCGGCGAGGTACGCCGCGCCGACGCCGAACGTCGTGGTGCCCGTCTCCTCGGCGAGGTCCCACAGCGCGTCGCCGGCGGGGTTGCCGTCGAACAGCACGATCGACGCCTCCGTCAGCAGCACGCCGACGAGGAAGTTCCACATCATCCAGCCGGTCGTCGTGAACCAGAAGACCCGGTCGCCGCGCTGGGCGTCGAGGTGCAGGTGCATCTTCTTGAGGTGCTCGAGCAGGATCCCGCCCTGCGACTGCACGATCGCCTTGGGCAGGCCGGTCGTCCCCGACGAGTAGAGGATCCACAGCGGGTCGCCGAACGGCACGCGATCGAACGCCAGCGGAGCGTCGCCCAGGAAGCCGTCCTGCCAGCCCGAGCCGTCGAGGTGCCCGAGGGTGACGAGCTCGCCGCCGACCTCGGCGTGGATCTGCGCCACCTGCCCGGAGCGGTCGAAGTCCTTGCCGCCGTAGCGGTAGCCGTCGACGGCCAGCAGCACCTTCGGCTCGATCTGCGCGAAGCGGTCGATGACGCTGCGCGCGCCGAACTCCGGCGCGGCGCTGGACCAGATGGCGCCCAGCGACGCGGTCGCCAGGAACGCCGCGATCGTGTCCGGGACATTGGGGAGGTAGGCCGCGACGCGGTCGCCGCGGCCGACCCCGCGCGCCTGCAGCCCGGCGCGGATCCCCGCCGTGCGCGCGCGCAGTTCGCCCCAGGTCATCTCGGCGACGGGGCGCAGCTCGCTCGCGTGGCGGATCGCGACGTCGCCGTCGTCCCGGCCGCGGAAGACGTGCTCGGCGTGGTTGATCTCGGCACCCGGGAACCACTCGGCCCCCGGCATCTCGCGCGAGCCCAGGACGCGGTCGTAGGTCCCCAGCACGTCGAAGTGCTCCCAGATCGCCGCCCAGAAGTCCTCGAGGTGGTCGACCGACCAGCGCCACAGCGCGACGTAGTCCTCGGGCAGCCCGCGCTCGCGGGCGAAGCGCGTGATCGCCGCGCGCTCGATGCGCTCCGGCGAGGGGGTCCACAGGACGTCGGCGGTCGCGGGCATCGCCGCGGATCCTATGGGCGGGTGAGCAGCCTGCGGGCACGCCGGCGCTCCGGCGGACGCGGCGGCGCGGGCTCGGCCGCGGCGAGCTCGGCGTCGAGGCGGCGGACCAGTGCCAGCGCGAGCTCGACGGTGCGGTCCAGCGCCTCGGGCTCGGCCTCGCCGCCCTGCGCCTTGGTGCCCAGGCGGATGGCCGGCCAGCGCCGCGAGCGCGCCGCGTAGGCCGGCGAGGTCGTCGCCGTCGCGGCGGGCGCTGCGCCGAGGTGGCGCTCGGCGCCGGCGGCGTCGCGCGCGAGCGCGACGAGCTGCGGGTGGTAGGCGAACGGGACCAGCGGGCCCTCGCGGCGCCAGAAGCGCGGGGCGCCGCGCGCGCAGTCCGCGAGGTGCAGGACGCAGATCTCCTCGGGGCGCACGCCGGCGCGCCGCAGCCGCTTGAGGTGCGCGCCCATCCCGGCGTCGCCGGCGCCGCACAGCACGACCTCCACCGCCAGGCGCCGCGGCGGGCGGGCGTCGAGGGCGGCGGCGACCGCGAGGGCGGCGGCCGGCCCGGTGGCGGCGCCGGCGCCGGGATCGGGCGGGGAGAAGACGTGGTCCAGCAGCGCGCCGACGGCGAGGATGAGCCCGATGGTGGGCACGAGCTGCGCCACGCCCAGCCAGCCCTCGTCGACGTCCTGCACCCGGGCGGCGCAGGCGGCGGTGACCAGGACCAGCGAGCCGGCCAGCAGCCGGACGGGCGCCGGGATCCCGGTCAGCGCGCCCCGGCGGGCGGCGTCGGTGGCCGCGCAGATCAGGAGCGTCACGCGCCGCCCGGCCGCGCGCGCCGGTGCGACGACGTCCTGCGTCGCGCGCTCGCGCGTGAACAGCCCGAGGACGCGCACCCCGGCGGCCTCCAGCAGCATCCCGAGCAGCCCGGCGAGCGCGAGCCACAGGCCGGTGCGCGGCGCATCGACGCTGATCACGCTGCCGGCGATGCCGAGGATGGCCGCCAGCGCGTACGGGCCGGCCCAGTTGGGGCGCACCCAGTACGTCTCGGTGCGCGGGTCGCGGCCCATGGCCCGCAGCTCGCGCGCGAGGCGCTTCGCGGCCCGGCGCTCGGCGTCGGTGCCGGCGGCGCGCCCGCCGATGGCCGCGAGCTCGCGGGCGAGCTCGTGGGGGTCGG
>DASPKC010000177.1:0-10936 GCA_035628295.1 Baekduia sp. | reverse complement strand
CGGGCGCAAGGCTAGTGCGGGAGCGCAGACCGGATCGGGATGAGGAGCTTTAGACTGCCGCCGCATGGCTTACGTGATCGCTGAACCCTGCATCGGAACCAAGGACAACTCCTGCGTCGAGGTCTGCCCCGTCGACTGCATCCACCCGACGCCCGACGAGCCCGACTACGACAAGGTCGAGATGCTCTACATCGATCCGGAGGAGTGCATCGACTGCGACGCGTGCGTCGAGGCCTGCCCGGTCGACGCGTGCTTCGCCGAGGACCAGGTCCCGGACGAGTGGCAGAGCTTCGTCGCCCGTAACGCCGAGTACTTCAAGGCGAAGTAGCCCTTGCCGCACTACCTGCCGATCGAGCCACGGCTGCAGATGGCAGTCGTGGCCTGCATGGATTCGCGCCTGGACGTCTTCAAGGTGCTGAACCTGCAGCCCGGCGACGCGCACGTGATGCGCAACGCTGGAGGCGTCGTCACCGACGACATGATCCGGTCGCTGGCCATCTCCCAGCGGCTGCTCAAGACGCGCAAGATCGTGCTGGTCCACCACACCGACTGCGGGATGCTCAAGCTCTCCGAGGACGGGTTCCGCGAGGAGCTGCGCCAGGAGACCGGCTTCAAGCCGACGTGGGCGGTCGAGGCGTTCGTCGACCTCGACGAGGACATCCGCCACTCGATGAACCGCCTGCGCGCCAGCCCGTTCCTCCTGCACAAGAACGACATCACGGGCTACGTCTTCGACGTGAACACGCTCGAGCTCCGCGAGGTCAGGCCGGAGCCGGGCGACCCGCACCAGACCGCGGCCGCCTAGCGACCGCGGTCGGCGGGGCCGGCGGTGCGGGTCAGCCGGCCATCGGCAGCGACGGGCCGGTCGGCGCCGGGGCGGCGCTCGCGGGCTCGACCTGCGTGATGCTGAGGACGGGCGCGGCGGGCTCGACCGGCGCCGCAGCGGCCATCCGGAGCTTGACCGGCAGGAGGGCCAGCAGGCCGCGCGCCGTGTGGCGCAGCGCCTGGGCGGCCGGGTCGTCGGGGTCCTCCAGCGTCAGCGGGACCCCCGCGTCGGCCTGCGCGCGCAGCGGCATCGTCAACGGGACCTTGCCGAGCATCGGCACGTCGAGCTCGTCGGCGAGCTCCTGGCCCCCGCCCTCGCCGAACAGCTGGAAGCGCTCACCGGACGGGGTGGTGAAGCCGCTCATGTTCTCCACCACGCCGGCGATGTCCAGGGAGACCTTGTGGGCCATCTCGGCGGCGCGACGCGCCACGCGCTGGGCGGTGGGCTGCGGCGTGGTCACCAGCAGGAACTTCGCCTCGGGCAGCAACTGGCTGAGCGTCATCGAGACGTCGCCGGTGCCCGGGGGCAGGTCGACCAGGAGCACGTCCAACTCGCCCCAGTCGACGTCCTCGAGGAACTGGGTCAGCGCCTTGTGGAGCATCGGGCCGCGCCAGACGACAGCCGAGTCCTCTTCCACGAAGAACCCGATGGACATGACCTTCACGCCGTGGGCCTCGAGCGGGATGATCTTGCGCGAGGCACTCACGGGCGGGCGCTGGCCGCCGAGCCCGAACATCCGCGGGATCGAGTAGCCCCACACGTCGGCGTCCAGGACGCCGACGCGCTTGCCCTCGGCCGCCAGCGCGGCCGCCAGGTTCGCGGTCACCGTCGACTTGCCCACGCCGCCCTTGCCCGAGCCGACGCAGATGACGTGCTCGACCTGGGCGAGCGCGCCCTCCGGCAGCTGCGTGCGCCCGAGCTTGCGGCCGAGCGCCTGCTTCTCGCTGTCGGTCAGCACGTCGAAGGCCACGTCGACCGTGGGCACGCCGAGCCCGCGGACCGCGTTGGTCACCGCGGTCTGGAACTGGCTGCGGATCGGGCAGCCGGGGGTCGTCAGGGAGACCGTGACCCCGACCCGGCCCTCGCCGATCTCGATGTCGCGCACCATCCCGAGCGTCACGATGTCCTTGTGCAGCTCGGGGTCGATGACGGCCTTGAGGGCCTCGAGGATCTCTTCACGGGTGGGCATCGCGCTCCATTCTGACAACCACGACGGCCCGCCATGGTGGCGGGCCGTCGCTGAGGGAGGAGAGGTGCTGCTGCGTGCCGGCTGGGTTGAGGGGCCGGCACATCCACCGAACACCGCGCGCACCTCGGACGCGGGCCGGAAAGGTCCTGCTAGGCCAGCGAAGCGGCCCGGTCGGAGACCTGCTTGACCACGTCGGTGCCGGCGTTGATGCCGCTCTGCGCGAGGTTCTCGACGCGGGCGGTCACCAGCTCGACGCGGGCCTCGACGTCCTTGCGGTACGCCTTGACCTGCTTCTCCACGTCGCGACGGAAGGCCTTGAGCTCCTTCTCGACGCGGGTGCGGTTCTGCTTCAGGGTGCGCTCGACGCGCGTGCGGCGCTGACGCAGCTCGCGCTCCAGCTTCGTGCGGTTGCGCTTGACGTCGCGCTCGAGCTGGTTGCGGGCGGTCGTGCCGCGACGCTCGAAGCGGCGCAGCTCGACCTCGAGGCGCTTGCGGCGGGCCTGGAGCTCCTTCTCGGCGGCGGCGCGGCTGCCGTAGGAGCTGCGCAGGTCGTTGACGACGGCCTCCACGCGCTCACGCGCGACGAGGGCGGCGCCGACCGGGACGAGGACGGCCTTCTCGGCGACGTCCTGGACCTGGGCGGCCGTCGACTTGACCTCGGGCTGGACCGGCGCCTTGCGGGCGGCGGCCTTCGCGCTGGTCTTGGCGGCGGTGCGCTTGCGCGTGCCGGCGGCCTTCTTGGCCGTGGTCGACCGCTTGGTGGCAGCGGTCTTGCGCTGAACGGTGGGCTTGGTGGCCGTGGCAGCGGTCGTGGCGGTGTCGGCCACGGTGCTCGACGGCGTGCTCGGGGTGGGGTTCTCGGCCATGACGGCTCTCCTCAACTCAGGGGACTCGGATTCGAAGTCTGCGTACGTTCGTTCGGCAGCGTAACACCGAACACTTGTTTGTACCCCTCCCGGAAGGGGCGGTTACAGCGCACGAACGCGGGTTCGCGCTCAGACAGCCGTACGGGCCAGCCACGCCCCCGGATCGGCGAGCTCCGCCGGCGCGGGGAGCGTCTTCTGCGACGTCCACGCCCGGGTCAGCGCGGCCTCGCCGCCGCCGGCCACGACCGCGTCGCAGAACGCCCGGCCCTGCCGGTACTGGCGCAGCTTCAGGTCGAATCCGAGGAGGCGGTCGAGCACGCGCAGCAGCACCGGCCGGCCGTCGCGCCGCCGGGCGAGCGCCGCGCGCAGGCCGGCCACGTCGCCGAGCAGCTCGCCACCCACCTCGTCCATGACCCATTCCGCGTGGCCCTCGACGAGGCTCATGGCGGCCTGGAGCTCGGCCACCGCCTCGCCGCGCTCCCCGGTCAGCAGCACGGCTGCCGGGCCGTCCTGCACCACGCGCGCCACCAGCGCCCGCGGGTCGGCCAGCAAGGCGCGCGGGTCCGGGCGCTCCTGCAGCAGGCCGAGCAGGCGCTCGATGCGCCCCGCCAGCCACGGCCGCAGCCAGGGGGCCCCCGAGAACTGCACGGCGTGCGTCAGCTCGTGGATGGCCACCCAGGAGACGAGCTCGGTCCGGTCGACGCCCAGCTCCGCCGCGGCGCCGTCGAGGTTCGGCGCCACCAGCAGCAGTCTGCGCGGCGACGGCCCACGCACCAGCCGCACGTCGTACTGGCCAAGCACGCGGCGGCCGACGACGCCCAGCAGCGCGCCCAGCTCCGCAGCCAGGAGACCGCTCGCCAGCCCGCGCAGCGGGGCCGGCGGCGGCGGCAGCTGCGCCAGCGCCGGGCCCAGGACGACCTCGAAGCTGGCGAGATTCGCCTCGATCCACGCCCGGCGGTCCACCCACTCCAGCGGCGGCAGGTCGGCCGCCTGCAGGCCGGCGCGCGCCGCGATCCGGGGCGCCGCCTCGGCGGCGAGCGCCTCCAGATCCACCGGGGCGGCGAGCGAGCCGGCGCCGTCCCCGGCGGCGGCCACGGCGACGGCGCGGGCGAGTCCCCAGTCGATCACGAGAAGATGCCGGCCAGCTCGGCGAGCGCCTCGGGCGTCCGCGTGGCGACGATCGGGAAGTGCGGCTCGAGGTCCAGCGGCGCCTCAAGCGGCCCGGGGGCGCCGACGAAGGCTACGTGCCCGCCGCTCTCGCGCACAACGAGCTGCGCGGCCGCCACGTCGACCGCGCGCGTGCGCCACAGGGAGACCATCCCGTCGACCCGCGCCGCCGCGACCTGGCAGACCGAGATGGCCATCGCCCCGATCGCGCGCAGGCGGTGGGCGACGTCGGCGAGCTCCTCGACGCGGTGGGCCAGCCAGCGAGGGTCGGCGGACTCGACCGCGACGATCTCCAGCTTGCCGTCCGACGTGCGGCGCTCGGGCGGCGCGGCCAGGGCGATGCCGTCGCGCATCGCGCCGTGCCCGCGGCGGGCGACCCACTCCTCGCCGGGCCCCAGGTCCAGCACGTAGCCGAAGGCCACGTCGCCCATCGTCGGGCCGTCCGCGACCGCGATGGAGAGCGCATGGTGCGTCAGGCCGCGCTTGGCGTTGAGCGATCCGTCGATCGGGTCCACCACGACGAGGACCTGGTCGTCGCCGAAGTCGATGCGCCCGCGCTCCTCGGAGATGGCCGTGAAGCGGGCGCCCCGGCCGTGCAGGCGCTCGAGCTGCTCGAAGACCCGGTCCTCGGCGAGCTGGTCGATCACGAGCGTGCGATCGCCTCCGCCGCCGAGCTCGCCCGTCTCCACCAGGCGCTCGGCGCTGGTCGGGTGGTCGGCGAGGACGGTGCGAAGGCCCTCCGCAGCGGCACGGCAGGCCCCGAGCCAGTCGTGGGCGAGGGCCGGGTGGGCGGCGGGCATCCGCGACATATCCTAGGCGTGTGCCCGTTGCGCTCCCCGCGCTCACGCCCGGCCAGGCGCGGGTCGCGGAACATCGCGACGGCCGGCCCCTGCTCGTGTGCGGTCCGGCGGGCAGCGGCCGGACCACGGCGCTCGTCGCCCGGTTCGCGGCGCTGGTCCGCGACGGCGCGCCGCCGGAGTCGATCCTGCTGCTCTGCGTCTCGGCCTCCGCCGCCGAGGGCGTGCGGGCCGCCGTCGAGCAGGCCCTGGGCGACCGGCCGTTCGAGGAGCTGCCCGTGCTGGGCGTCCACGACCTGTGCGCACGCGTGCTGCACGACGAGGCGCTCGAGGCCGGGATCGACCCGTTCGCCGTCACCGCCACGCACGCCGACCGCCTGGCGATGCTGCTCGACCGCCGCGACGAGCTGACCCTGCGCGTCCACGACTTCCGCGGCAACCCCGCCGCGATGCTCGGCGGGGTGCTGGGGCGGATCGACCGCCTCAAGGAGGAGGGCATCGGCGCCGTCGACCTGACGCGGTGGGCCGCCGCTCTGCCCGACGACGACCCGCGGGCCCAGCGCGAGCGGGAGTTCGCCGCGCTCTACGCCGCGCACGACGCGATGCTGGCGCAGGCCGGCGCGCTGGACCTGGGGGACCTCGTCCTGCGCACCGAGGCGCTCCTACGCGGCCGCCCGCACGTCCGCGCGCGGCTCGCTGGCCGCTGGCGCCACGTCCTGGTCGACGGCCTCGAGGACCTCTCGCCGCCGCAGGCGCGCCTCGCCGCGCTGCTGGCCGCCGAGCACGAGGATCTCGTCGCCGCCGCCGACGCCGACCAGGCGGTCCTGCGCCCCCAGGGCGTGCCCGACGCGAACGTGCGCGCGCTGCGCGACCGCTTCGCGGACCTCGAGGAGGTCGTCCTCGAGGGCTCGCGCCGCTGCCCATCGGGCGTCGTGCACGCGGCGCAGGCCGTCCTCGGCCGCGCGCCCGAGGCGCCCGCGCCACCCGACGGGGCGGTGCGCTTCTGGCGCGCCGCGAACGAGCGCGCGCAGGCGCAGTCCGTCGCCGCCGCGGTCGAGCGGCTCGTGCGCGACGGGGCCGACCCGGCCCGCATCGGCGTCCTCGTGCGCAGCGTCCGTCACGAGGGCCGCCCGGTCGCCGTGGCGCTGGAGGAGCGCGCGGTCCCCTACCGCCTCGTCGGCGCCGCGGCGCTGTTCACGCGCGCCGAGGTCCGCGACGTCCTGGCCTGGCTGCGGCTGCTGGGCGACCCCGGCGACGCCGGCGCGGTGGTGCGCGCGCTCTCGCGCCCGCCGGTGGACCTGCGCTCCGCCGACGTGGCGCGCTGCGTGCAGATCGCCCGCCGGCGCAAGCTGGACATGGTCAGCGCGCTGGTCGCCGCCACCGAGTCGCCGCAGATCGACCCCGCCGGGCGGGAGCGCATCCTCGGCTTCCTCAGGATCCACAAGACGTTCTCGCACGCCTTCGACACCCAGCGCCCCGACCTCTTCGTCCACCACTTGATCGAGCGCCTGGGCCTGCGCCGGCGCCAGCTCTTCGCCGCGCAGGCCGACGTCGTCGAGCGCCTCGTCGCCCTGGCCCGCCTGGGTGAGCTGGCCGAGCGCTTCGCCGCCCGCGAGCCGCAGGCGACCCCCCGCGACCTCGCCCGGTGGCTGGCCGCCGTGGCCGACGCCGGCGGCCACGACGAGTCCGACGAGCTCGAGGACCGGGTGCGCGCCGCGACGGTGCAGGTCGTCTCGATGCAGGGGGCCAAGGCCCTCGAGCTCGATCACGTCTTCGTCCTCGGGCTGCAGGCGTCGCGGATGCCGGGCGCCCGCCGCCGGCTCGTCGAGCCGCCGCCCGACGAGCTGCTGACCCCGGAGGTCGCCGCCGCGGGCTCGCACGGCGCGCACGTGGCGATGATGCGCCGGCTGCTGCACGTGGCGATCACGCGGGCCCGCACGTCGGTGACGCTGTGCTTCGCGCAGCGCAGCGAGACCGGGGCGCCGCAGCCCCCGTCGCCGTTCTGCGAGGAGGCGCGCGCCGCGCTCGGGGCGGCGTGGGAGGACCGCGAGGAGGAGCTGTTCGGCCCCGACGAGCGCCTCCACGCGGCGTTCGGCGCGCTGCGCGACGAGCTGCTGGGCAGCGTGCGGTCGGTCGGCGCACGGCTGGGCGAGCTGCGCCTGGACACCGACCTCGACGTCGCCCACGGCGTGACGCGCTACCTCGAGCTGCTGAAGCTCAGCGCGCTGCTGGCCCGCCCGGAGGGCCAGCCGGTGGCCGACGCCCTGCCGGGGATCAACGCGGCGATCCTCCAGGCGGCGACCGCCACCCAGCGCGAGGTGCTGCAGACCTCTGGCCTCGACGACCTGCTGCTGGCCGCCGACCGGGACGCGCGCGTCCGCGCGCAGACCGTCGCCGCCCGCGAGGAGCCGTCGCTGGAGCCGTTCCTGCCCCGCCGCGGCGAGGGCCTCGCGCTCAGCGCCTCGGACATCGACACGTACCGCACCTGCCCGCTGAAGTACAAGTTCGCGCGGGTCTTCCGCATCCCGCAGGAGCCGACGACCAACCAGCGGTTCGGCATCGTCGTCCACCAGGTCCTCGAGCGCTACCACCAGTCGGGCGGCCGCACGGTCGACGAGCTCCTCGGGCTGCTCGAGGCGGCCTGGCGGCGCGGCGGCTTCGGCGCCTCCGACGAGGAGCGCCAGCTGCGCGGCAAGGCCGAGCGCGCGTTGCACCGCTACCACGACCGCTCGCTCACCGAGGAGGGCGAGCCGATGTGGTTCGAGAAGGCCTTCCAGTTCAAGCTCGGGCCGCACGTCCTGCGCGGCCGCGTCGACCGCGTCGACCGCCTCCCCGACGGCGGCTACGAGCTCATCGACTACAAGACCGGCCGCCCGAAGACCCAGGCCGCGCTGCGCGAGGACGTGCAGCTCGCGCTCTACGCGGTCGCGGCGCGCGAGGCCTGGGACCTCGAGCGCTCCACCGAGTCCTACCTGTACGTCCTCGACGACGAGAAGGTCCGCCTGCCCGCCGAGGAGGTCGACGGCGAGTGGATCACCGACACCGTCCTCGAGGTCGCCGACGGGATCCTCGGCCAGGGCTTCGAGCCGACGCCGTCCTACGCGGCGTGCTCCATGTGCGACTTCCGCATCGCCTGCCCGGCGGCGGAGCGCTAGAGCAGCAGCACGAGCACCAGCAGGAAGCCGAACACCCCGAGGCCCGCCAGCGCGTAGTAGACGCCCGGCGGGCGGTCGAGCTCCGCCGGGGCGGCCACCGCCGGCGCCGCGGCCCGCCGGCGCAGCGGGGCGGTCGCCGGGTCGGCCCCGTCGCGGCCGGGCTGCGCGGCAGGGGTGGTCGCGGAGGCCGGCTGCCGCGCGCCCGGCGACGGGTCTGCGGGCTGCGCCGCCAGGGCCGCCCTGACGTCGTCGCGCTCGCGGCGCAGCGCCTCGACCTCCTGGACCGCGAGGCGCAGCTCGTCGCGCTCGCGCACGACCGCGTCGAGCTCCTCGCGCAGCGCCGCGACGTCCTCCTGGTCGCGTCGCAGCGCCGCCAGCTCGCCCGCCACGCCCAGCAGGTCGTCGCGCTCGGACGTCACCTCGCGCAGCCGGGTCTGCCATCCGTCGCGCTCCGCCGCCCAGCCGTCCTGCTCGGCCAGCAGCGCGTCACGCTGCGCGGCGAGCGCGTCGCGCTCGTGGCGCAGCTCGTTGACCTGCCGGGCGAACGCCGCCAGGCGATCGGCCCGCGCGCCGTCGGGCTCCGGCAGCCGGATGCGGACGCCCGGGGCCGACAGCCCGAGGGGCTCGCCGACCACCATCGCGGGCAGGACGAAGCTCGCCCGCAGCACGTCGTCGCGCACTGACGCGGTCCCGGGGACCGGACCCACCCGCTCGCCCCCGGCACGCAGCCGGACGGCGTCCGCCGGCGGCGCCTCGCCGGTCCAGCGGCCCTCGAGCTCGACCACGGCGACGCCCTCGGCGACCTCCTCGGCCGCCAGGCGCAGCAGCTCGAACCCCGGCCCGGCGCTCACGGCTCCGGGCGCAGCGGCTGCGTCGGATCCGGCTCGTCGACGGGTGCGCGCTGCTCGCGGCGGTCGACCGCGGGCACCTCGTCGACGTGCTCGAGCTCGGCCGGGTCGCGATGCGCCGCCCCCGGCTTGACGGGCTCGGCGGGGTGCACGCCCGGGTCGGTTCCCTCGCCCGGGGCCGGGTGCGGGTGGTCGTCCTCGATCAGCTTGCGCATCGAACGCGGGGCGGGCGGCGCGATCGCGGGGTCCTGGACGATGGCGCGCTCCGTCGGCGCTGCGTCGGGGGTCTCCGGCGGCGCCGCGGTCCGCGCGCCGGCCGGCGGTTCGCGCCGGCCGCGCGCGGCGACGTCGACGACGACCGAGATCCGCGCCAGCGCCAGCAGCGCACCGGTGGCCATCAGCGCGGACCCCGCGAGGGCCAGCCACGCGCCGGTGTCCGGGTCGCCCGCGTCGCGCAGCTCGAGGGCGTCGGTGGCCAGCTGGAGGATCGGCGGCGGGTTGAGCAGCGAGACCACCACGACGACCAGCGCGGCCCACGGTCCCCAGCGCAGGACGGCGTCGGCCCGGTCGCCCGGCAGCAGCGCGGCGGCGATGGCGGCCAGGGCGAGGGCGGCCAGCAGGAGGTCGACCACCTCGAACACCTCCCAGGCGGTGCCGCCCGCCTCGTACCAGTCCAGGAAGAGGGCGACGAGCAGCAGGAGCGCGCCGAGCGCGGTCAGCGCACGGCCGAGGTCGATCTGACGGAGCATCGCCCCAGCGATTCCCGTTCACCGCGCGCCCCACACGTGCGGGGCGCCGCGCGGGGCTAGCGCCCGGCGATGTCCGGGCCGCCGCCGGGTCCGCCGCGCTGACGCAGAAAGCGCTGGAACTCGCGGGCCAGCACGTCGCCGGAGGGCAGCGCCGACGGGTCCAGGCGGCCCTCCTCCTCGGCGGCGGCCTGCTCCAACCGTTCGACGAAGGCCTGGACGTCCGGGTCGGCCTGGACGGCGAGGGACACCTGGCGCTCGTAGTCGGCCGTGGCGCTCTCGAGCTCGCCGGCGTCGACCGTCACGCCGAGCAGCGACTCGAGCTTGCGCACCAGGGCGAGCGCCGCCTTCGGGTTGGGCGCCGCGGCCACGTAGTGCGGGACGCTCGCCCAGAGCGACGTCGAGGGCAGCCCGGCCTCGTGGCACGCCGCGTGCAGCACGCCGACGATGCCGGTCGGGCCCTCGTAGTCGGCGCCCTGCAGGCCGATGCGCTGCACGGTCGCCCCGTCGCTGACGATCCCCGAGATGCCCACCGGGCGGGTGTGCGGGACGTCGGCCAGCAGCGCGCCGAGCGTCACGACGGTCTGGACGCCCAGCGCCTCGGCGAGCTCGACCACGATGCGGCAGAACGTCCGCCAGCGGTGGCTGGGCTCCGGGCCCTGCAGCAGCACGAGGTCGCGCGGGGCGTACGGGGCGCGCGTCTCGTAGAGCTCGATCGACGGCCACTCGATCTCCCGTGTCTGGCCGTCGGTGATCGAGATGCGCGGACGGGTCGCCTGGAAGTCGAAGAACTCCTCGGGGTCGATCTGGGCGAAGCGGGTCGCGCCGAGCGAGGCGCCGACGAACCGCAGGGCCGCGGATGCGGCGTCCCCCGCGTCGTTCCACCCCGTGAACGCGCACACGAGGGCGGGCGCTCGCAGCCCGTCGGGCCGGCTCTCCCAGATCAGCGGGTTCATGCACGCCGAGGGTACTCCGCTTAGGGTGCGGCCCTCGATGGCCGGCCAGATCGCCACCCTGCGCGCGGGCGACGAGGTCGCCGGCGTCTACGCCTGCACCCGCAAGGACCGGCTGACGGCCCGCAGCGGCACGCCCTACCTCGCGCTCGAGCTGCGCGACAGCACGGGGTCCATCCAGGGCCGGGCGTTCCGCGACGCCGACGCGCTCGCCGCCCGGTTCGACCGCGGCGACCTCGTGCGGGTGACCGGCCGCGTCGAGCGCTTTCGCGACGAGCTGCAGGTCGAGCTGCGGACGGTGGTGCGGGCCGACCCGCGCGAGGCCGACCCGGAAGCCTTCCTGCCGGTCGCCTACCGCGACCGCGACGAGCTCGACGGCTTCCTCGAGC
>DASPKC010000176.1:0-5902 GCA_035628295.1 Baekduia sp. | reverse complement strand
CCGCCCCGGCCGCCAGGCGGCGGGCGAAGGCGGGCAGGCCGGCGGCGCCCGAGCGCGCAGCCGCCCCCACCGCCGCCCTGGCGCCGGCCCTCGAGCTCAGTGACCTGGAGCGCGCTTCCGGCGGCGTCGCGGCCCCGGTGGACGACCTCGCCGACGTGGTCACCCCGGTCCCCGGCGTGCCGCTGCTCTCCGAGCTGGTGGCCTCCGAGCCGCCGCCTCGCGGCGAGCCGTCCTCCGGCGCCGGCTCGGGCTCGGGCTCGACGGGGACGACCGGCTCGCCGGAGCACACCGCGCCGCGCTCCACCGGCGCCTCGCCGGGCGCCAAGCCCGCGGAGGGCGCGGCCAGGTCGGGCGGCGGGACCAGCGGCGACACCGGCAGCGCCGGCACCGGCGCGGGCGCGACGGCGCCGGCCACCCCCGCCGCGTCGGCCGACGCCGCCAGCGCCGGCTCCTGACCCCGGCTGCAGGCTCAGGCGGGCCCGAGGCCCTCGGGCCACGCCACGTCAGCGGGCAGCCGGTCCTCCTCGTGCAGCTTGTGCAGGTGGGAGGCCAGCGTCACGGCCGCGGCGCGGTGCAGGTGCGGCGGGACGTCGTCCCACGCTGCGCCCAGCAGCTCCTCGACGCCGCGCGCGCCGGCGTCGAGGGCCGCCACCAGCTTGCGCTCGCGGTCCAGCCGGTGCGCGACGTACTCGTCGAGCTTGGCGGCCGGGTCCTCGACCGGTGGTCCGTGCCCCGGCAGCAGCAGCCGCAGGTCCATGGCGCGCAGCCGGCGCAGGGTGGCGAGGTAGGCGGCCAGCGCCCCGGACTGCGGCGCGACGAAGACCGAGCCCCAGCCGAGGACCGCGTCGCCCGTGCAGCACAGGCCGTCCTCGGTGACGAACGCGAGGTGGTCGTCGCTGTGCCCCGGGGTGGCGACGGCCGTGAACGGCCCGGCGCGCTCGCCGTCGGCCGGGCGCAGCAGCGGGGCGCCCGTGGCGCGCAGGACGTCCTCGAGCGCCTCGGTGTGGTCGCCGTGGTCGTGGGTGACGAGGACCCCGGCGCAGCCGCCGCGCGTCTCGCACTCCAGGACGACGGCGTCGACGTGCGGCGCCAGCCGCGGGCCCGGGTCGACGACCCAGCAGGGCTCGCGTCCGATGACCCACGTGTTCGTGCCGTCCAGCGTCAGCGGCGACGGGTTGTCGGCGCGCAGTCGCGCGACGTCGAAGCTCATGCGCCCTTCACCCGCTTGCGGGCCGCCGCGCGCGCCCGCTCGCGCAGCGGCACCGGCGGCGACTCGAGCGCGCGCGGCTCGGTCATCACCGCCATGTCGCCCTCGACGGGGAACCACCGGCCCGTGAAGTCGCAGACGAGCCGGCGCCCGTCCCAGACGACCGGCGCCTTGGTCTCGGGGTCGGCGAGGAGGTCGGCGATCCGCGGCACGAGCGGCCCGGCGCCGCGCGGCCGCCGCGACGGCTCGTAGGTCCCGGGCTTGACGGCCAGGACCCGCACGGAGTGAAACCAGGTGCGCGACTGGTCGCGCAGCAGCCGGTCCAGCGGCAGCAGCGCGCCGAGCAGGCCGACGACGGCCTCGTGGACGGCGCGCACGGCCTCGGCCTCGGGCAGCGCGTCGTCCGCGGCGGCCATCTTGCTCGAGTTGTGCAGGACGTTGAACAGGCCGCTGGAGGCGTCGTCGTCGACGATCACGTCCGCGAAGCCGGCCTCGCGGCACGCCCGCTCGAAGAACTGGGGCGTCAGGCGGACGTAGTCGTGCGGATAGCCGTGGCGGTGGATCACGAACGGCATGACGACGACCATCACGCCCCCGGGCCGCAGGACGCGGAACGACTCCCGGATGATCCGGTGCGGGTGCGAGACGTGCTCGAAGAGGCTGTTGGAGGCGACGCGGTCGACCGACGCCTCGCGCAGCGGCAGCGCCGTCACGTCGGCGACGAGGTCGGGCGCGTAGGCGCGGTCGAAATCGAGCCGCAGGAACTCGGCCAGCCCGTCGCCGCGGACCATCTCGTCGACCTTCGACGGCGGAAACGACGTGAACGTTCCGAGCTCCAGGTGGACGGCGCCGACGCGCTCGGTGGGCGCGTAGGCCTGCGCGCGGGCGAGGTCCCATGACGGGTCGGCGTCCGGCCGCGACGGGTTGACGCCGCCGAGCAGCCAGGTGTCGCGGATCGCGGCCTCGTGCTCGTCGATGCGGGCCAGGAGCGCGTCGGCCCGGTCGGCGGGCAGGCGGTCGCCGACGAGCTCGCGGACGACGGCCAGCAGGCGGTGGTGGGGCTGCTCCATACCCCGCGGCATGCTCGCAGGTGCGAGGATGGGCGGACCGGTGGACCGCCTTCGCGCCCTCGACCTCGCCTTCCTGGACCTCGAGACCAGCCAGGCGCCCCTCCAGGTGGGCTGGACGCTGCGCCTCGGCGGGCGCCCGCCGTCGCTGGCGGCGCTGCGCCGCCACCTCGACGCGCGCCTGCATGCCGTGCCGCGGTTCCGCCGCCGGCTCGCGAGCGCGCCCCTGACGCTGGGCGACCAGCTCTGGGCCGACGACGTCGCCTTCGACATCGGCCGCCACGTCCATGCCGTCCGCGTGCCGGCGCCGGGCGGCACGGCCCAGCTGCGCGAGACCGCCTCGGCCCTGCTGTCGCCGGTGCTGCCGGTCGACCGGCCGCTGTGGAGCATGCACCTCGTCGACGGGCTCGCCGACGGCTGGGCGCTCGTGGGGCAGGTGCACCATGCGCTCGTGGACGGCGTCGCCGCCGTCGAGCTGGCGCTGCTGCTCTTCGACGGGCTCGACCAGCCCGGCGCCGGGGCCGCGTGGCGCCCGGAGCCGCCGCCGGCGCTGCACCGCCTCGCCGCCCACGCCGCCGCCCACCGCGTGCGCGGCGCCGCGGGCCTGGCGCGCTCGGCGGCCCGGGCCCTCGCCGCCGGCGATCCGGTCGACGCGGCGCGCGACGCCTCGCGCGCGATGGAGAGCGCGCTGCGCCCGGCGGGCCCGACGTCGCTGGCCGGCGGCGCGACCGCGCGCCGCGCCGTCGCATGGGCCTCGACGCCCTTCGACGCCGCCCAGGAGGCGGGCCGCCGCCACGGCGCGACGGTCAACGACGTCCTCCTCGCGGCTGCGACGTCGGCCATGGCGGCCGCGCTGCACCGCCGCGGCGAGCGCCCGGCCGCCGTCAAGGCGCTGGTGCCCGTCAACGTGCGCGACGGCGCGCAGACCGGCGGGGCCGGCAACCACATCTCCTTCCTGCCCGTGGACCTGCCCGTGGGCGAACCCGATCCGGTCGTGGCGCTGCGGCGCATCAGCGCCCGCACGAAGGCTGCGAAGGCGCGCGGCGAGGCCCGGCCGCTGGCCGCGCTTGCGCAGGCCGCCGACCTCCTGCCCGCCGGACCGCGCCGCGCGCTGACGCGCACCGCGGCCCGCGCCGTGTCGTTCTCGGTGGTGGTGTCCAACGTGCCGGGTCCCCCGGTCGACCTGGCGCTGCTCGGCCGCCCCCTCGAGGCGATCCTGCCGATGGTGCCCCTGCTGCACGGTCAGGCGCTGACGATCGGCGCACTGAGCTATCGCGGGCGCCTGCACCTCGGGCTGGCCGCCGACGAGGTGGCCGTCCCCGACGTCGTCGACGTCGCGCGCGACCTCGAGCGCGCGTTCGACGTGCTGCGGGTCGCCGGACCGCCGGTTCCGCCGCCGTGGCGCGCCCGGGCGCGGGAGCGCCGCGCCGCGCGCCGGGCGGTTCAGCCGGCCGCCAGCCGGTAGACCGGTCCCGACAGCGACACGACGTAGACGCGGCCGGCCGCATCCTCGCCGAACGAAGCGAGGCTCTCGATGCGCCGCAGCCGGAGGGCCCGGTCGTCGCTCGCCTCGCCGGGCCGCAGGCGCGCGGAGCGCAGCACGCCCTGGCAGAAGTCGCCGTAGACATAGCGGCCGCGCAGCGCCGGGACGCCGGGGTCGCGCACCACGTAGCCGCCGGTGATGGAGCACCAGCCGTCGTCGTGGGTCTTCTCGATGACGGGCGGCACGTGGCCGCGCGCCGGCTCGTCGAAGTTGCGCCGGGTGCCCTCGAACGGCCGCCAGCCGAAGTTCGCCCCGCGGCCCGCGCCGCGGCGGACGAAGTCGATCTCCTCGACGGCGTTCTGGCCCACGTCACCGATGACCAGGTCGCCGGTGCTGCGGTCGAACGAGAAGCGCCACGGGTTGCGCAGGCCGTAGGCGTAGATCTCGTCCCGCGCGCCGGCGCGCCGGGCGAACGGGTTGGACGCGGGCGCCCGGAACGGCCGGGAGCCCGACCGGCGCGGATCGATGCGCAGGATCTTGCCCAGCGGCGACGCGAGGTTCTGCGCGTTGCCGCGCGGACCGTGCGGGTCGTCGCCGGCCCCGCCGTCGCCCGTCCCGACGTAGAGCAGTCCGTCGGGCCCGAACTGCAACTGGCCGCCGTTGTGGTTGGCCTCGGGGTCGTCGTGCACGAAGACCGCGCGGGCCGAGCGTGCGTCCGCGACGTCCGCCGAACCCCGCGAGCGCCGGTACTCGACGAGCGTCTGCTTGCCGTCTCGGCGCGTGTAGTAGACGTAGAAGCGCCGCGTGCGCGCGTAGTCGGGCGCGAACGCCAGCCCGAGGAGGCCCTGCTCCCCGCCGGCCGTCACGCGCGACGAGAGGTCCAGGAACGGCCGGGAGAGCTTGCGCCCGCCGCGGACCGCGACGATCCGGCCGCCCTGCTCGACGACGAAGATGCGCCGGCGGTCGCCGCGGGGCGCGGTGACGTACAGCGGCGCCCGGAACGTGCCGACGGGGGCCAGCCGCACGCCGCGCTGGCTGCTCGTGGCGGGCCGCTCCTGCGTGGTCGCCGGCGGAGCCTGCGTGGTCGGCGCGCCCGCGGCGTCGTCGTCCGAGGATCCGCAGGCCGCCGCGGCCACGGCGGTGACGGCGGCGAGGGCCAGGAGGGGGCGCATGCGCCGGACCCCACACCCTGCGGCGTAAGGGGAGCGTCAGGCGGGCAGCACGGGCGCGTGCGCGATGTGGACGTGGTGGTCATCGGCGCCGGCCCGGCCGGGGAGGTGGCGGCGGGGCGGCTCGCCGAAGGAGGCCTGCAGGTGGTGCTGGTCGAGCGCGAGCTGATCGGTGGCGAATGCTCGTTCTGGGCCTGCATGCCGACGAAGGCGCTGCTGCGCCCGGGCGAGCTGGTGCGCGAGGCCGGACGGGTGCCCGGGACGGGGCTGACCGGCGACGGGCTCGACGCAGCGGCCGTGTTCGCCCGGCGCGATGAGGTCGTCCACGGCTTCGACGACGCCCAGCAGCTGCCGTGGCTGGAGGAGCGCGACGTGGTGCTGCTGCGTGGCACCGCGCGGATCACCGGCGAGCGGACGGTCCAGGTGGGCGGCGAGGAGGTGCGCGCCGACCGCGCCGTCGTCCTGGCGACCGGCAGCGAGGCGACGATGCCGCCGGTCGACGGCCTGGCCGCCGCCCGCCCGTGGACGAGCCGCGAGGCGGCGGCCGCCAGCGCGGTCCCGGCGCGGCTGGTGGTGCTCGGCGGGGGCGTCGTGGGCGTCGAGTTCGCGCAGGTCTTTGCCGACCTCGGCTCGCGCGTCACGCTGATCGAGCCGGGCCCGCGGGTCCTGGCGCGCGAGGAGGAGTTCGCCTCCGCGGAGGTGACGGCGGGCCTGCAGGAGCGCGGCGTGGACGTGCGGTGCGCGACCGCGGCGCCGGCCGTGGAGCGCCGGGGCGACGGCGTGGTAGTGGTGCGCACCGAGGACGGCGGCGAGCTGGAGGCCGACGAGCTGCTGGTGGCGGCCGGCCGGCGCCCGCGCACCGCCGGCGTCGGGCTCGAGGCGCTCGGGCTGGCCGAGGACGAGGCACCGCAGACCGACGACGCGCTGCGCGTGGCCGGGCACCCGTGGCTCTTCGCCGTGGGCGACGTCAACGGCC
>DASPKC010000175.1:0-6494 GCA_035628295.1 Baekduia sp. | reverse complement strand
TTCGCGCAGACCTTCGAGCGGCTGCGCGACCGGATCACGGCGACCAGCACGCCGCAGCAGGACCGGCGCACGCTGGCGTCGTTCCGCGCTGCGGTCGACGACGCGGTCGGCGACCTGCGCGCCATCGAGCCGCCGCAGGAGGTCGCCGCGCTGCACCGCCGGCTCGTCGGGCAGATCGGCAGCTACGGCACCGCCCTGGAGCGGGCCCGCAGGACGTTCGGCTCGGCCGACGCCCGGCGCGTCCTGGCCGCCCAGGCCCAACTCGTCGAGCGCATCTCGACCATCTCCGGCTCGATCAACGCGACGATCAACGAGATCAACGACGAGCTGCGCCGGTAGGCCGCGCGACTACGCTTTCAGGCGATGTCGCCCTTCTGGATCTGGACCCAGCTGTTCACCGTCATCTTCGTCGTGGCGGGGATCATCATCGCGATCACCAAGCTCGCCTGAAATCGAGGTAGGGTCGCCGCCATGTTCGGATCGATCGTGGTGGGCACTGACGGGTCGGAGACGGCGGGCAAGGCGGTCGCGCAGGCGACCGAGCTCGCGCGCAGCACGGGGTCCCGGCTGCTGATCGTCAGCGCCTACGAGCCGGTCTCCGACGCGCGGCTGCGCGAGGAGCGCACCGAGGTGCCGGGCGACCTGCAGTGGATGGTCAACCCGCGCGAGGACGTCGACGGGACGCTCACCGAGGCGAGCTCGGTGGCCGCCGACGCCGGCATCGAGGTGGAGACGTTCGCCCGCCAGGGAGATCCGGCGGACGCGATCCTCGACGTCGCCGAGGAGCAGAACGCCGGCCTCATCGTCGTCGGCAACAAGGGCATGACCGGCGCCAAGCGCTTCCTGCTGGGCTCCGTGCCCAACAAGGTCAGCCACCACGCGCCCTGCAGCGTGCTCATCATCCGCACCACGTAGGGCGCGGGTCGCGCCTCAGCGGCTGACCGGCCGCTTCGGATCGGTCGCCGCCGCGGCGTTGAGCAGCCCGGCGCCGTAGCGCTGGTCGCGCCCCACGGGGCCGAGGTCGCTCGCGGTCGTCTCCAGGCGCCGCTCCACCGCCTGCGGCGAGGGCTTGGGCCCGAGGATGCCGCTGGCGATGACCAGGGCCGCCACGGCCGAGACGTGCGGGACCGCCATCGACGTGCCCTGGTAGTGGTCGGCGATGCCGAAGCGCCGGCGATCGCGGCCCACGAGCGTGACCTGGGAGATGTTGCGGCCCGGAGCGCCCTCGGGCTTGCAGTTGGGCTCGTCGAGGAACGCGTCGGGCCCGCCGCCGGGCGCGACCAGGTCCAGGCCGCGCCCCTGGTTGGAGAAGTCCGACAGGCACCCGTGCTCGGTCGTCGACCCGACGGAGATCACGCTCGACGCGCGCGCCGGGTAGGCGACGGCCCGGCCGGCCTCGTTGCCCGAGGCCGCGACGATGATCGACCCGCGGCGGTGCGCGTAGGAGATCGCGTCGAGCAGCTGGGGGATCTCGCGCGCGCGGACGTCGGCGGAGAACTCCAGCGAGAGGTTGATGATCTGCGCCCCGCGGCGGGCGGCGAAGCGCACGCCCTCGGCGATCGTCGACGCGTCGCCTTCGCCCTGGTCGTCGAGGACGCGTACCGGCATGATCCGCGCGCCGTAGGCCAGGCCGGTCAGGCCGAACTGGTTGTGCGTCGTCTCGGCGATCGTCGACGCGACATGGGTGCCGTGGCCGTTGGCGTCCATCGCGTAGCGGTCGTCGTCGACGAAGTCGTAGCCGGCCACGAACCGGCGCGGGTCGAGGTCCGGCGACTGCAGGTAGCGCCCGCGCGCCCGGTACGCGACGCCCGTGTCGAGCACGGCGACGGTGACGCCGTTGCCGCCGGGGCGGCCTGCCGCGATCAGGTGCTCCCAGGCCTGCGGCGCCTGCACGCCGAAGGGCCCGGCGAAGTTCCACTGCACGTCGGCCCAGCCGGTGCCGCGGCCCCCGTCGTCGGGGACGAACGCCGAGGCGCGCGCCTTGACGTTGCGCACGGCGTAGCGGACGTCGTCGCGGGCGCGCAGCCGCCGCAGCGTGGCGGCGACGTCGCGGGTGCGGACGGTCCGGAACGCCGGCCCGTGGGAGGACGCGGCGGTCGCCGTGGTGCGGGCCACCACGACCTCGCCGGGGACGGTCTCCGCGGCGCCCGCGGGCGCCACGGCGCAGACCATCGCGACGAGCGCGGCGGCGGCGGCCAAGGAGGTGCGGCGCAGGCGGGGCATCGGCGGTTCTGGACCTCAACCCGCCCGAGAGGCGCGGGTTGCTGTATCCACTATGACGCGTCCGTGCCCGGTCCTGTGAACGATGAACGCTGGATGCGGGTCGCCCTGGACGAGGCCCGGGCCGCCTGGCGCCACGACGACGTGCCGATCGGGGCCGTCGTGGTGGCCGCCGACGGGCGTGTCCTCGGGGCGGGCCACAACGAGCGCGAGCTCGCGGAGGACCCCACGGCGCACGCCGAGATCCTGGCCCTGCGGCGGGCCGCGGCGGCGCTCGGGACCTGGCGGGTGCTGGACGCGACGCTGTACGTGACGCTCGAGCCGTGCGCGATGTGCGCGGGCGCGATCGTCCTCGCGCGGGTCCCGCGGGTGGTCTACGGCTGCCCGGACCCCAAGGCCGGGGCGGCGGGCTCCGTGCTCGACGTGCTGGCCGAGCCGCGCCTGAACCACCGGCCCGAGGTGGTCGACGGCGTCCTGGGCGACGAGTGCGCCGAGCTGCTCCGCGCGTTCTTTCGCGCGCGGCGCTGACGCGGGCGCTCAGGCGGGGCGCAGCGCGGGGGGCAGCGGCCCGCCGAGGCCGGCCGCGACCTCGGTGAGCTGCGCGTGGGGGACGAGCGGCACGTCGAGGTGGTCGGCGACCGCCTCGACGGCGCGGCGGCGGCCCGGCTCGTTCTCCGGCGGGTGGGCGAGCGCCTCGATCCGGGCGTGCTCGGCGCGCAGGCCGTCGCGATGGGCCTCCAGGCGCCCCCAGCAGGTCACGACGCCCTCGGTCCAGTCCCACTCGCCGTAGTAGGACTGCACGCCGGGGCGGTGATAGGCGTAGATGCCGCAGCGGCAGCGCGGGTCCGGCGAGCCGTGCGGCTCGGCGAGCCAGCCGCGCCCGCCCTCCAAGCGCCGGTTGGCGTCGAAGCAGACGGCGTGCAGGACGCGGCCCTCCCAGCGGCACGGGATGTACGGAGACAGCAGGCGCCCGCCGATGATCCGCCAGGCGCGGAAGCCGACGACCGGCTGGACGAGGTCGGGCGCGACGGCCGTCACGCCGGGGCGGGCTCCTCCCGCGGCGGGGCCGGCGCGGGCGGCGCGGCAGGCTGCGGCTCGGGCGCCGCGGGCGCGGGCTGCGCGTCCGGCCGCTCGACCGGCTCGACGACGATGGTGCGGGAGGGACCCGGCAGTGTCATGGGCCTGGCCCGAGGGTAGCCGCGCCCGCGTGCTACCCCGCGGCCGCCCTGGCCACCGCGGCGTTGAAGATGCCCGAGCCCGACAGCGCCGTCCCGCCGTCGACGTCCAGCCGCACGCCTGTGACGTAGGAGGCCAGCGGCGAGCAGAGGACGACGGCCATTGCGCCGATCTCCTCCTTGGTGGCGTACCGCCCCAGGGCGGTGGTCGCCGCCCACGTGTCGTGGCCGACCGTCTCGGCCAGGCGCTCCATGCCCTCGGTGCCCTCGACGGGGCCCGGAGCGATGCTGTTGCAGCGGATGCCGTGGCCGCCCCACTCGAGCGCCAGCGTGCGCATCAGGCTGTCGATGCCGGCCTTCGCGGCGCCGACGTGGGCCTGCTGGACGAAGGGCATGTACGACTGCCCGGCGGAGACGAACAGCAGGGCGCCGCGGGTCTCCTTGAGATCCTGGAACGCCGCCGAGGCGGTGTGGAAGGCGCCCTGCAGGTCGATGTCGACGACGGTGCGAAAGCCGTTGCTCGACAGTTTCTCGGCGGGCGCGAGGAAGTTGCCGGCGGCGCCGGCGACGACCGCGCTCACCGGCCCGAGCTCCTCGCGGGTGCGCGCGAAGGCCGCCCGCATGGCGTCGAGGTCGCGCACGTCGGCCGGCACCGGCAGCGCGCGTGCGCCGAGCGCGCGGAGCTGCGCGGCGGCCGCCTCGAGCTTCTCGGCGGTCCGGCCGCAGATGGCGACGTCCGCCCCGACGCGGGCGAAGCTGCTGGCGATCGCGAGGTTGATCCCGCTGCCCCCGCCGGTGACGAAGACGGTCTTGCCGGCCATGAAGTGCCGCTGGAGGTGCTCGGTCAGGTCCATGGGCGGATGGTGGCCCACGGCCGGGCAGGTCGGTGCGGCAGATCCCCAGATCGACGCAGGAGGATCCCCACATCGACACAGGCCCGGGGCGGTCTACCCTCCGGCCTCGTGGTCCCGACGCCCGCGAGCGCATGTTGAGCGCCGTCCTGGCGTTCGTCGCCCTCAGCGGGCTGGGCGAGGCGCCGCCGCTGCGGCCGGCGCGCTGTGCGGCCGGCGCCCCGGCGTCCTGCGAGGCGGTCACCGGCCGCGTGCTGGCCATCGAGTCGGTGGACCCCGACGGTGACGGCGACCTGCACGTGGTCGCCGCGGGAGGGTCGGTCACGGCGCCGGGCATCACGGTCTTCGACGTGCGTCGCGACCTGCGCCCGGCCCGGGACCCGCGGCTGGGCGACCTGGTGACCGGCGCGGGGCCGGTGTTCCGCGGCTCCTTCGGCCAGCGGCAGATCCAGGTCACCGAGTTCCGCGTGCGCCGCGCGGGCGTGGACTGAGGGGACCGTCCCCCCAGTCCACGCGCAGCGGATCAGGCGCCGGTGTCGACGGTGATCTTGGCGACGCCGATGACGAGGCCCTCCTTGAGGTCCTCGATGCCGAACGTCTGGTTCAGCAGGTCGGCGGCCTCGGCCTTGAGCTTGACCGTCGTGCCCTCGAGCACAGCCTTGGAGCCGTCCTCGTTGGTGCGCAGGGGCTCGAGCGTGCGGCCGTCGAGGAAGAACAGCGGGGCGGCCGGGGCGGCCTCCTCACCGTCGACCGTGACCTTGCCCGTCAGCGTCGAGGTGCCCGGGTCGACGTCGAAGTCGGTGAGCTCGACCTTCTTGCCGCCGGCCTCGAGGCTCAGGCCCGAGCCGTCGTGCTCGACGAGGCCCTGCACGAACGGCGAGATCGAGCCGGGCTCGTAGTACGTGACGTTGCCGCCGGTGATCGGGAACGTCGCGACGCCCTTCTTGGAGATCGACGCGTCGCCGACCGGCCCGGGGGTGACCTTCAGCGCGGTGAGCGCCTCGACGAAGCCGGCGTCGAGCGTGACCTTCGTGGTGTCGCCGGTGAGCGTGTCGATCTTGGCGACCGGCTCGGGCTTGTTGGCCTGCTCGGACGCAGCCGCGGAGTTGCCGCCGGCCTTCTCGTCGTCGTCGTCACCGCACGCGCCGACCCCGAGGGCCAAGGCACCGACTGCAGCGAACGTGGAGATCTTGCGAAGCATGTGCACCATCCAGTGAGGAGTTGGGGTTCGAAGGTGCTCTACGCGCCACCTCGCGGATCGGATGGGTGATTCGCGACATCTTTCGTCCGGGTACCGTCCGCGCGTGCCACGGATCCGGCCTGTCCTCGCCCCGCTCGCCGTCGTCGCCGCAGGAGCCGTGCCGGCGCCCGCGGCATCAGCCGCCGACCTCCCTGGAGCCCGCGATCGCGCGGTGGACTGGGCCGTGACACAGGTCGGCCACCACGAGCGCGGGACGTCGAACCGCTCGCCGCGCATCGACGCGTGGACCCGCGCCATGGGCCTGCGCGTCCCGCCGGCGCGCCCGTGGTGCGGGTCGTTCGTCCACGAGGCGTTCCGGCGCGCCGGCGTCCGCCTGAGCGCCCGCCTGATCGACCCGCACCGCTCGTACGCCGACGCGCGCGCGGGCCGCCGGGGCCTGCGGGCGATCCCGGTCGGCCGCGTCCGCCGCGGCGACCTCCTGTTCTTCCGCATCCGCCGGGGGCTCGACGCGTCGCACCTCGCCGTCGTGCGCTCGGCGCCGCGCGGCGGGCGCATCGCCACGGTGGAGGGCAACGTGTCGCACGCCGTGCGCCTCAAGTGGCGCGGCGTCGGCGTGCCCGTCCTGGCGGCGCGCGTGACGGGGTAGGGCGCCGGGGCGTCAGCCCGTCAGCCAGATCGCGCCGTCGCGCAGCTCGACCGGGTAGCGCTTCAGCGCGCGGGCGCCCATGGTGGAGCGCACGGCGCCGGAGATCGGCCGGAACGCGCCCTGCGGCCCGAGCAGCATCTTGCCGGTGCGCACGTCGATGCGCGCCTTGTGCCACGGGCACTCCAGGCAGCCGTCCTCCAGCACGCGGCCCGTCCCGAGCGGCGCGAAGAGATGGCGGCAGCGGTTGGACACGGCGAACGGCTCGCCGCGCGACAGGCCGACGGCCAGCGCCCCGTGGGGCGTGTCCTCCACGGTGGTCACGCCCGACTCGTCGAGTTCGGCGACGTCGATGAGCTTCGTCCCAGCGGCAGTCTGCACCCGGACATCCTCGCCGCGGGAAC
>DASPKC010000174.1:0-8157 GCA_035628295.1 Baekduia sp. | reverse complement strand
CGCGCACGGCCGGGTAGCCGACAGCGCATGCCCACCGAGCCCGAGATCCTCACGCTGTCCGCCGCCGCCCGCCGCGCGGCCGAGGTCGTCGACCCCGACGGCGCCGACGCCCTGGTCGGCGAGTGGCTGGAGCGCTTCGAGGACCGCGACGAGCCGATCACCGTCGTCGAGGACCTCGAGACCCACGTGGCCGAGCTGACCGGCGCGATCGACCCGCAGGGCGAGGACCCCGCCCTCGTCGTCGCCGGCGCCATCGTCACCTATCTCGGCCATCGCCGCGACGGCGCCGGGCAGCCCGACGACCGCCTGCTGCGTCTGGCGGCCGACGCGGAGCTCTCCGACGCGCCCGAGCCCGTGCGCGACTGGCTCGCCGACGCAGGGCTGCCCGAGCCGGCGTAGGTCCCGCCCGCCGGCCGCGAGCTAGGCGACCTTCGCGATCGCCCGCTGCAGCTCCTCGACGCTGTAGGCGCCCTCGAAGCGCTCGGCGACACGGCCGGTGCGATCGATGACGAACGTCCACGGCTCCGAGGGCAGCCGGAAGCGGGCGACCTGCGGGCGGTAGCCCTTGTTGACCCGGTTCTCGTTGTAGATCTCCATGTGGATGAACTCCACGCCGTCGCCGGCCTGCGACTGCGCCTGGTAGGCGACGTCGACCACGGGGCCGCAGACGCGGCTGGCGCACAGCTGCGGCGTGGCGAACACCAGCACGACCGGCTTGCGGCCGAGGACGTCGGCGAAGTCCGCCCGGTGCATCGACGGCAGCGGCTCGATGCGCGTGTCGATCTTCGAGAGGTCGCCGCTGACGTCCGCCCGCGTGGGCGTGTTGATGGCCGGCGGGCGCTCGCCCACCTCCGGCGGCCCGGCGCCCTTGCGCCGCCCGACCTTTGCGCCGTAGGCGTTGGTCGTGACGAGGCGGCCGTCGAGGCGGACCAGGGCCAGGATCGCGACGTTGCCGCGCCGGCGCAACTTGAGGTCGGCGACGTAGATGCCCTTCGGCGCGTCCGGGTCGCTCGCCGTCTGGCGGCTGCGGAACTGCGGCTTGACCGCCATGGACTCCGTGCGCGCCACGAACGGGCCGCGCAAGTCGCTGCCGTCGGTGTTCGCCACGTAGACGGCGACCTGGGCGCCGCTGATCTGCTTGCGGGCCCGGTCGAAGAGCGCGAAGGCGTAGCGGTTGGAGCCCTGGTCGAGCACCGAGACCGTCGGGGCCAGCACCGGGCCCTCGGCCATCGAGCTCTGCAGGTCGCCGAGCGTCTTGCCCTGGACGGAGGGGAAGTCCTCGGCCTTCGCCGTCTGCGGCGGGGCGGTGGGCTGGGCGGTGGAGCCGGCATCGTCGTCCCCGCACCCCGCGGCGAACGCGGTTGCGAGCACGGCAGCGAGCGCGGCGAGGGCGGAGCGCGACGGCAGCAGCATGACGGGCCGCCCACTGTAGGACGTGATTGGATGGCGCGCGCCAGCAGGACCACCAGAGAAGAGGAGAGCGACATGGCGGAACGGGCGGCGATCGTGACCGGAGCCTCGAGCGGCATCGGCCTGGCCATCGCGGAGATGCTCGGCGAGGAGGGCTACGGGCTGACCGTCGCGGCCCGGCGCCCCGAGAAGCTCGAGGAGGCGGCCCAGGGGCTGCGAGACAAGGGCTTCGAGGTCGAGGCGGTGCCGGCGCTGCTGGGCGAGGAGGCCGAGGTCCAGAAGGTCGTCGCCACCCACCGGGAGCGCTTCGGGCGCCTGGACGTGCTCGTCAACAACGCCGGGGTCGGGTTCGGCGCCAATGTCGCCGACATCCAGGCCAAGCGCATCGACATGCAGATGGACCTCAACATCAAGGCGATGGTCCTCTTCTACCGGGAGTGCGTGGACCTGCTGCGCGCGGCCGGGGCCGAGCACAAGGGCGCGCTGGTGGTCAACACGTCCTCCATCTCGGGCAAGTTCGGCCAGGCGTGGCTGTCGGTGTACTCCGCCACGAAGCACGCCGTGGTCGGCTTCACCCAGGCCATGCACAAGGAGCTGGCCGCGGAGGGCATCAAGAACTGCGCGCTGTGTCCGGGGTTCGTGGACACGCCGATGACGGAGTTCGTCAAGGGACAGGTCCCCGCCGAGGAGATGATCACGCCGCAGGACATCGCCTCGAGCGTCAGGTTCCTGCTCGGGCTCTCCCCCGGCTGCGTCGTACCGGAGATCCAGTTCATCCGGCCCGGCGACCAGATGTAGCCGGCGGCCGGCCGGGCCGGCGGCGCTAGTTGTGGATCAGCTCGCGCTCGCCGGCCTGCTCGGTGCGCAGGCGGTCGCGCTCGGCCTCGACCATGGCCAGCGCGGCCTCGTAGTCGTCCAGGCGCCGGAACGGCCGCAGCCACTGCCAGCCGCCGCGCCTGCGCAGCTCCTTCGAGCGGTCCGGATCGCCGGGGCGCACGCGCTCGGCGGTCCGCGGCCGGCGCGCCTTGAGCGAGCGGTGGTCGCGGATCGCGGCCTGCAGGTCCACGTGGTCGTCGGCCAGGATGCTGGCCTCGAGATGCGCCTCGAGGATGCGCAGCTCCCGCGGCGTCGCGCTGCGGGCGTGCTTGGCCTTCGTGAAGCGGTCCCACGCGCGGGCGAAGGACACGAAGTTCGTGCGGCCGCCGCAGCGGTGCGCCGCGAGCATCGGGCAGACCCCGCCCTCGCGGTCGGTGTAGGCCCCGACGATGATGTCGTTCGTCCGCACCCCCTCGAGCATGGCCTGGCGCGTGCGCAGCGGCAGGCAGTCGATGACGAGCCGCAGCTCCTCGATGGTCGAGCGATGACGTCGTGACATGATGAGCGGCGCCCTCCCGCGGGCGCCCGGCCATCGTGCCACGTCTCCGTCGCCGGTGGAAGGGCAGTTCCTCTCCATGAAACGAGGCTTGCAGGCGTGAAGCTCGGCGTGCACATCGGCTACTGGGGCCTCGGCCTCACGGCGCAGGACCAGCTCGAGGTCGTCCAGGAGGCCGAGCGGCTCGGCTACGACTCGGTGTGGACCGCCGAGGCGTACGGCTCGGATGCCGCGACGATCCTCGGCTGGATCGCCGGGCAGACGACGCGGATCAGGATCGGGTCGGCCATCTTCCAGATGCCGGGGCGCTCGGCCGCGATGACGGCCATGACGGCGGCGACGCTCGACCAGCTGTCGGACGGGCGGATGCTCCTGGGCATCGGCTCGTCGGGGCCGCAGGTCTCCGAGGGCTGGCACGGCGTGCGGTTCGCCAAGCAGCTGCAGCGCACGCGCGAGTACGTCGAGGTGGTCCGCATGGCCCTGCGCCGCGAGCGCCTGGAGTACCACGGCGAGACCATCGACCTGCCGCTGCCCGACGGCCCGGGCAAGGCGCTGAAGCTGACGATCGCGCCGGTCCAGGAGGAGATGCCGATCTACCTGGCGGCCATCGGCCCGAAGAACACCGAGCTGACCGGCGAGATCGCCGACGGGTGGCTGCCCACGCTCGTGGCGCCCGAGCATCTCGGGGAGCTGCGCAAGCCGTTGGAGGCGGGCGCCGCGCGCGCCGGCCGCAGCCTCGACGGCTTCGACATCGCACCCTCGGTGCAGGTGTTCGTCTCCGAGGACCGCGCCCGCGCGCGCGACCTCGCGCGGCCGTTCCTGGCGCTGTACGTCGGCGGCATGGGCTCGCGCGAGAAGAACTTCTACAACGCGATCGTGCGCCGCTACGGGTTCGAGGACGCCGCCCATGAGGTTCAGGACCTGTACCTGGCCGGCAAGAAGGACGAGGCGGCCGCGGCGCTGCCCGACGAGCTGATCGACCTCGTGGCGCTCGTGGGCCCCAAGGACGTCGTGCGCGACCGCCTGCGGACCTACCGCGACGCGGGCGTCGGCACCCTGGGCGTGCTGCCGCTCGCGTTCACCAAGGACGAGCGCCTCGAGCAGCTGCGCCTGGTCGCCGGGCTCGCCGAGTCGCTGTAGGCGGCCCGTGCGGGTCCTGATCGGCGCGTTCGGCGACCCCGGCCACGCCTTTCCCTGCATCGCCCTCGGCCGCGCGCTGCGGGCCCGTGGGCACGACGTGGTGCTGCAGACCTGGGGCCGCTGGCAGCCCCATGTCGAGGCCGAGGGCCTGCGGTTCACCGCCGCGCCCGAGTACCACGTCTTCCCCACGCGCGAACGGCCGCTGAAGCCCTACGAGGCCGTGGCGCTGGCGACGGGCACCACGCGCGAGCTGGTGCAGGACGTGGCGCCCGACGTCGTGGTGGCCGACGTCCTCACGCTCGCCCCCGCGCTGGCCGCCGAGCTGGAGGGCCTGCCGTGGGCGACGCTGGTCCCCCACGTCGACCCGCGCGGCGCCGACGGCTTCCCGCCCTACTCGGCCGGTGCCCGGCTTCCGCGCACCGCGGCCGGCCGGGCCGCGTGGCGCGGCCTGGACCCGCTGGTGCGCCGGGGCGTCGAGCACGGCCGCCGGGAGCTCAACGAGACCCGCCGGCGCCTGGGCCTGCCGCCGCTGGCCCACGTCCATGGCGGGATCTCGCTAGAGCTGTGCCTCGTGGGGACGTTCCCGCAGCTGGAGTATCCGCGCCCCGCGGGCGGCGGAGGGCCGCACACCCACGTCGTCGGCCCGCTGGCGTGGGAGCCGCCGGCTGGTGACGTCGCGCTGCCCGACGGCGACGGCCCCGTGGTCCTCGTCGCGCCGTCGACGTCGCAGGACCGCGAGCACCGGATGCTGCGCGCCGCCCTGGAGGGCCTGGCGGACCTCCCGGTGCGCGTGCTCGCGACGTACAACCGCCGGCTGCCGGACCGCGGCCTGCGCGTCCCGCCCAACGCACGGCTCGTCGAGTGGGTGTCCTACGCCCGGACGATGCCCCGCTGCGACGTGGTCGTCTGCCACGCCGGGCACGGCACCGTGGTACGCGCGCTGATGAGCGGGTGCGTCGTGGTCGCCTGCCCGGCCGCCGGCGACATGAACGAGAACGCCGCCCGGCTGGACTGGTCGGGCGCCGGCGTGCGCATCCCCCGCCGCCTGGTCGGCGCCCGGGCGCTTCGGCTCGCCGTCCAGCGGGCGCTCGGGGAGCCGGCGCTCGCGGCCCGGGCGCACGAGCTCGCGGCGTGGGCGGCCGCGCACGACGCGGGCGCCCGCGCGGCCGAGCTCGTCGAGGACCTGGTGGCACGGCGGGCGCCGCGGGCGGCGGGTTCCGTCCGGGAGGCGAACTAGCGAAGCAGTTCAGTGTCTCCTGGAACGGCCGGAGCCGCAGCCTCGCGGCTCTTCGGAAGGAGGCAGCGAAGTGCGCCCTGCTCTGTCCCAACTGCCATCACGAGGTAGAGGCGGGGCTGGCGCAGGTGCCTGGCGTCGAACCGCCTGCTTCGGCCTGAGCACCGCCCTGCCGAACCCCTCGCTAGAATCGGCCGGCAGCCGATGCGGGGTAGCTCAATGGCAGAGCATTCGACTGTTAATCGAAGGGTTGTGGGTTCGAGTCCCACCCCCGCAGCTTCCGAAGGGCCCGCCACGGCGGGCCCTTCGTCACGGCGGGCTCACGCGTAGGCCGTCGACAGGATCGCCGGGACGAGCTGGTCGTGCGCGCGGTCCAGCGGGATCACGCGGTGGGCGCCCATCTCGAGGGCGCGGGCGGCGAAGTCGGGCGACGTCTGCATCGTCACGACGATGATCCGGGTGCGCGGCGACGCGTACTTGAGCTGGATGACGCCCTGCAGCGCGCTGCCGTCGGCCAGGTTCGCGCCGACGATGAGGACGTCCGGGGTGCAGCCGCGGGTGAGCACCACGGTCTCGCGGAGCGTCACGGCCTCGCGGACGACCTGCACGCCGGGTTCGCCGTCCAGCAGCGCGTGCAGCGCCTCGCGGACGGCGGGGTGCTCGATGGCCAGGAGCACCCTTCGAGCTGGGGCCATGGTCCGACGGTAGACCGCGTCCCGCCGCTCCGGCGTCGGTAGTCCTCCGCCGGGCGGATGGGCGCTTTGCCGCGCCGTCGCTCAGGCTGGCGCGCCGGCGCCCACCCGGGAGCCGGCCAGGACCTCGAGGAGCGCGGCCGCGGCCGCCGGGCAGAACTGGCTGCCCGCGTGGACGCGCAGCTCCTGCGCCGCCTCGTCCTCGCTGAGCACGCGGCCGTACGGCCGCTCGCTGGTCATGGCGTGGAAGGCGTCGCAGACGAAGACGATGCGGCTGGCGAGCGGGATCGCCTCGCCGGCCAGGCCGTCGGGGTAGCCGCCCCCGTCCCAGCGCTCGTGCTCGGCGCGCACCGCCGGCGCGAGATGCTGCAGCGTCGGCACGCCCGCGACGATCTGCGCGCCCACCACCGGGTGCTGGCGCATGATCAGGCGCTCGTCGGCGTTCAGGGCGCCGGGCTTGCGCAGGATGGCGTCGGGGATCGCGATCTTGCCGATGTCGTGCACGAGGGCGACCTGCTCGACCTCGTTGAGCTCGTTGCCGGTGAGGCCGAGGTGGACCGCGACGGCCCGCGCCAGGGCCACGACGTCCCGCGAGTGCGAGGCCGTGTACGGGTCGCGCGCCCGGATCGCTGCGAGGAGCGCCGACAACGCCTGCGGCTGGTCGCTGTCGACACGGCGCGCCCCCGCCCCGAGCGCGACCTCGGGCAGCAGGACGCGCAGCGGCTTGCGCTCGTACATGTTGCGATCGCTGGCGTCCATGGCCGCCTCGGCGGTCGTGCTCGTGTCGTCCAGGGCGGACACCCCGAACGTCACGTTGACCACCAGCCCGTCGAGCCGGGTCCGGATGGCCTCGCGGATGCGCTCGGTGAACTCCAGCCCGAGCCGCCGGGCGTCGTGCTCGTCGGTGTGGGCGAGCAGCAGGGCGAACTCGTCGCCGCCCAGGCGCCCGGCGCGGTCGCCGGCGCGCAGGCGCTCGCGGATCGCATCGGCGACCGCGCGCAGGACCTCGTCGCCCGCGAGGTGCCCGAGCGAGTCGTTGATCGCCTTGAAGCTGTCGATGTCGAGCAGGAGCAGCGCCGCCTGCTCGTCGTAGCGCCGGCAGCGCGCCACCTGCGCGGCGAGCTCGGACTCGAAGCGCCGGCGGTTGAGCAGCCCCGTCAGCGGGTCGCAGTCGGCGAGGCGCGTGAGATGCAGTTCGAGCTCGCGCTGCGCCGTGACGTCGGAGAACGACATCACCACCGGGTACGGCGCCCCGCCGTCGTCGCGCGCCAGCGGATGGGCGCTGACGCGCAGCCAGCGGCGCTTGCCCCCGGGCCCGTCGACGCCCACGATCCGGCCGGACACCGGCTCCCCGCGCGACGCCATGATCCCGGGCACGTGGTCCTCCGGCAGCGGCGTGCCGTGCTCGTCGAGCAGGTCCCACGGCCATTCGTCGGCGGCGACGACGCTGCGATCGACGTCCAGGAGACGGCGGGCGCTGTCGTTGAGCAGGTGCACCCGTCCGTCCCGGTCGAGGTGGGCGACACCCTCCTCGAGCGAGCCGATGAGGTTCTCGAGCTCATGGCGGCTGCTGCGCAGCTGCCCCGAGACCGCCCGCGCCGTCCGGGCGGCCAGATCCAGCCGTCGCGAGAGCCACAGGCCCACCATCGCGGCCAGGGCGAGCCCGGCCAGCAGGAGCCACGGCAGCGACCGGTGCGATGTGACCGCCGCGAAGACCTGGTCCTCGGACGCGGCGAGCCGCAGGCGCCAGGTGGTGCCGGGCACGCGGGCCGACGAGACGACCTCGCCCTCGCCGGAGCTCGCGGCGCCTCGGGCGCCACGGTTGCCGGCCAGCAGGACGCCGGCACCGTCGACGAGGCTGAGTCGCTCGCCCCGCGGGCGGGGCAGCCGGGCGAGGAAGTCGCCCAGGAAGGACCGGATCAGCGCGACGGTGAGCCCCTGGACGACCACGCGGTCCGACCCGTCCTTGGCGCGGAACGGGACGGCGAACTGGATCGCCTTGCGCCCTCCGGCCGGCAGGACGTCCGACAGCTGGGCGTCGGTCATGCCGCGCTCGAACGCGAAGCGCGCCGGCGCCTGCCCGCGGCTGGCCAGGGTCCGTCCCGCGCCGGTCGCGACGGCCATGAAGACCGGACGGGACGCGCGGTCGCTGCCCGCAGACCGTCGGTGCTGGAGCTCCAGCGCCTGCTCCAGGCGGCCGCCGCCGTAGACCGCAGTGAGCTGATCGCCCGAGACGGCCCCGAGGGCCTTGAAGACGGAGTCCGTCAGGGCGGCCGAGGTCTCCGCGCGGGCCGTGAGGGCCCGCAGCG
>DASPKC010000173.1:0-16223 GCA_035628295.1 Baekduia sp. | reverse complement strand
TCGACGGGGATCGCGGCGTTGCGGCCCTTGGCGATCTTGCGGGTGGTGTCGGCCTCGGAGAGATCGTCGGCGTAGGTGGCCTTGGCGTGCACGGGGAAGTGGCCCTGCGTCAGGCCCGACAGCGACCCGACCAGCCCGGCGGGCATCCCGCCGATCAACCGCGCGCGCAGCAGCACGCTGTCGACGTACCAGTCGGCGTGGTTGTAGGCGAAGATCGCCTTCTTCAGATCCTGCTCCGCACCCGCCGCCTTGAGGTAGCGCGCCGCGGCGAAGATCGCGTCAACCGGGTTGTAGGGGTCCTTCTTGCGGTCCTTGTTGGCATCGACGCCGTACTGCTTCCACGTCGAGGGCAGGAACTGCATCCACCCGACCGCCCCCGCGCTGGAGACGTTGAGGTTGCGCCCGTAGTCGGTCTCGATCTCGTTGATCGCCGCCAGCACCTCCCAGCGGATGCCGTACTCGATGCCCGCCGCCTGGTAGATCGGCAGCAGAAACGGCGGGATGCGGAACTTCTCGATGAAGAAGTTCGGCACCCCGATCGGCGCCGGGCCCGGCAACGCCATCGAATACCCCGGGTTGGCCGGCGTCGGCGCGCCCTGCTGGTCGCGGATCGCCGACTTCTCGCGCGAGGGCCGGCGCGCCGGTGCGCCCTGCTCGCCCACGCCTCCGACGAACCCGCCCGCGTCGGTCCGCGCGCGACGCTTGCGCTTGCCCGAGGTCTTCTGCGCCTTCTGGCGCTCGGCCTGCGGCGCATCGCCACCCGCCGCCGGAGCCTGCGGCTGGGCCGGCTGGCTCGGCGTCGCGCCACCCGGCAGCCCCGGCAGCACCGGCGCCGGCGCCGGCTGGCCGACCTCCTGGATCGCCACGATCCCCACGTTCACACCCGGGATCGGGATCTGATCCAACGGCGTGCCCGCCGGCACATCGACCTGCACCGTGATCTGCTTGCCACCCACCAAGGTGACCAGCAACGTCCGCGGCTCCGCCGCCGCCGGCATCACGGCCGCGCCGAACCCGGCCGAGAACGTGCCCGCCACGAGCAGGCCGGCGGTCAGCTTCTTGCGCGCGCGCATCCCGTCTCTCCCGCCAGGCACCGCGACAGTATGTACGGACGTGCTGTGCGATGCAACCTGGCTGTGCTCATCGAGGTGGGAGTTGCCCACACCGGCCGTACACGGAGGAGAAACGGCGTGGCGTCAGGACGCCGCGACCCCCATCCCACCGGACACGCCGAGCTGCTCCCCGGTGATGTAGGAGGCCTCCTCCGACGCGAGGAACGCCACCGCCGCCGCGACCTCGTCGAGCGTGCCGAGGCGCCCCACCAGGGTCCCGGCCTCCATCGCCGCGACCATCTGGTCGCCCTTGGGCAACGCCCGCGTCTTGTCGAGCAGCGGCGTGTCGACCGGCCCGACGGCGACCGTGTTGACGGTGATCCCGAAGCGGGCGTTCTCGCGCGCGATCGACTTGGTGAAGCCGTGCTGCGCCGCCTTCGTCGCCGCGTAGACGGCGTAGCCCTTGGACCCCAGGCGCCCTGCCTCGGAGCCGATGTTGACGATGCGCCCGTAGCGGGCCTCCTGCATCGCCGGCAGGGCCGCCTGCGTGCAGGCGAGCGTGCCGACCAGGTTCGTGTCGATGAGCGCGCGCCAGCGCTCCTCGGTGTGCTCGGTGAACCACGAGAAGTCGTCGAAGCCGGCGTTGTTGACCAGGACGTCGAGCCTGCCCGCGTCGCGCACGACGGCCTGCACGGCCGTGACGTCGGCGACGTCCACCGCCACCGCCGTGGCCCCGATCTCCTGCGCCAGCTCCTCGGCGGGGGCGAGCGAGCGGCTGGCGATGATGACCTCCGCGCCCTCGGCCGCCAGCCGCCGGCAGATGCCGGAGCCGATGCCCCGTCCGCCGCCCGTCACCAGCGCCCTGCGTCCCTCGAATCGTCGCACGTCCGCTCCTCTCCGCCGCTCAGTGTCCTGACGCATTGCCCGGACATAATGTACGAGAATCTGTCAGACTACCGGCCGTGAGCGTCGCAGGAGCGATCGGGTTCGAGGCTGGAGCGAGGCAGCTCGACGCGGAGCTGCGGCTCACCCCGTTCGATGCGCAGTTCCTCGCCGCCGAGGCCGGCACCATGTACAGCCACTACTGCGGGATGACCGTCTTCGGCCCGCGCGCCGACGGCTGCTCCCTGACGCGCGACGACGTCGAGGCCCTCGTCGCGTCGCGGCTGGACCGGATCCCGCCGCTGCGCTGGCGCTTGCGCAGCGTCCCGCTCGGCCTCGACCACCCGCGGTTCGTCGACGGCCCGGTCGACCTCGGCGAGCACATCGTCGGCCATCACCTGGCGCCGCCCGGCGACCTGCAGCAGCTCGCCCGTCTGGGCGCGCGCATCATGTCCCGGCGCCTCGACCGCTCGCGACCGCTGTGGGCCTTCCACGTGGTCGAGGGCCTCGCCGACGGCCGCACGGCGGTCGGCCTCACGTTCCACCACGCCGCCGCCGACGCCCTGGGCGCCGCCGCGATCGCCTCGCTGCTGCTCGATCCCACCGATGACCCGGACGCGCGCGAGCTGCCCGGGCCCGTCCCGGTGCGCCGCGCCCCCGGGACGGGGCGGACGCTGGCCCGCAGCCTCACCCGCGCGGTCACCCACCCGGTCGGGGCGCTGCGCTCCGCAGCCCAGGCCCTGCCCCACCTCGACCAGGTGCCCATGATGCGCACGCTGCCCGGCGCGGCGCCTGCCTCGCGACTGGCCAGGGCCACGTTGCGGACCGTCGGGCGCGATCAGTCCCCCGCCCCGGAGCTGCCGGCGGCGCCGCGCCTGCGCTTCAACGGCCCGCTGTCCCCCAGCCGGTCCGTCGCATTCGCCACCGTCGAGAAGGCGCTGGTCCTGGACGTCAAGCGCCGCCACGGCGTCTCGTACAACGACGTCGTGATGGCGGCGATCGCCGGCGGCCTGCGGCGCCACCTCGGCGCGACGGGTGAGCTCCCCGACCGGCCGCTGCTGGCCTTCGTGCCCGCCAACGTCCGCGCCGAGGGGCAGCGACTCCAGGGCAACGCCATCTCGTCCTTCGTCGTCCCGATCCCGACCGACCGCCCGGACGCCGTCGACCGCCTGCAGGAGGCGAGCCTCGCGATGCGCCGGGCGAAGGCGCGCCACCAGCTGACCCCGCCGACGCTGATGGACGACGCCAACAACCTCATCCCGCCGATGGCCTTCGGGGTCCTCGCCGGAGGCATGCTGCGCCTGCTCGGCTCGGGCTGGATCGCGCCCCCGCTGAACCTCCTGATCTCCAACGTCCCGGGCCCGCCGCGCCGCGTCCACCTCGCCGGCGCGCCGATGGAGGCGTTCTATCCCATGAGCCTCGTGTTCGGCGGCGCCGCGCTCAACGTCACGGTCATGACCTACGCCGACCGGGTGGACCTGGGCCTCGTCGGCGACGCGGTCCTCGTCCCCGACGCCGCCGAGATCCTGGCGGCGATCGAGGACGAATTCCGGGCGCTCGCCTCCCGTTAGCGGCCGCTGAAGCGCGGGGCGCGCCGCTCGATCACGGCGGCGAGGCCCTCGAGCGCGTCCGCCGTGCCGGACAGCTCGGAGACCGTGCGCGCCTCCTCGGGCAGGCGCGCCTCGACCGTGGCGCCGATGCCGTCCCACATGAGCCGCTTCGTCGCCGCGAACGCGCGGGTCGGGCCCTCCGCCAGCTCGGCGGCGAGCTTGCGGCCCTCCTCCTTGACGGCGTCGTCGGGGACCACGCGCGTGACCAGGCCCATCTCGAGGGCCTCCGGCGCGCTGATGACGGGGTTGGTGAGGGCGATCTCCATCGCCTTGCGCAGGCCGACGAGCTTCGACAACGTGACCGAGCCGCCGGCGTCGGGGGCCATGCCCACGCGCGTCGCGCCGAGCATGAACTTCGCCGACTCGCCGGCGATCACCAGGTCGGCGCAGCACATGAAGCCGAAGCCCCCGCCACCGGCCGCGAACCCGTGGACGGCGGCCACGACGGGCGCCTCGAGGCGGATGAACGCGGAGGCGCAGACCTGGAGCCAGCTCGTCGCCTCGCGCAGGTAGTCCGGCAGGTCCTCGCCCTTGGACAGGAACGTCTTGACGTCTCCGCCGGCGCAGAAGTGCGGACCCTCGCCGGTGACCAGCAGCGCCCGCAATCGGGACTCGCCGTGGGCGAGCATCAGCGCCTCGTAGAGGCCGCGCAGGAAGGGGACGTCGAGGCCGTTGGAGGCCTCGGGGCGGTTGAAGCGCAGGTGTGCCACGCCCCCGTCGAGGTCCAGGAGGACCGGGCCCTCTGCGATCAGCGTCTCGGCCATGGGGTTCAGCTCTCTCCTCGGTTGCGGAAGGCGGCGATGCCGGCGGCGGCGTCCTCGCCGCTGAGGTGCTCGAGGACGGTGCGGCGCTCGAGTTCCAGGCCCTCGGCGAGGGGGAGCTCGAGCCCGTCGCGGATGAGCCGCTTCGTCCGCGCCTGGGCGACGCGGCTCTTGCCGGTCAGGCGGCCCACGACCTCGTCGAGGACCGCGTCGAAGTCCTCGGCGCCCGCGCAGCGGTAGGCCAGCCCCCACTGGACGGCCTCCTCGCCGGTGAGGCGGCCGCCGGTGAGGATGTGGGCGCTCGCGCGCTGCCGGCCCACCAGGCGGGCCAGGCGCTGCGAGCCGCCTCCGCCGGGGACCTGGCCGAAGTTCGCGTGGTTGTCGGCGAGCTTGGCATCGGCGCGTACGACGGCGACGTCGGAGGCCTGCAGGAGCTCGAAGCCGCCGGCCATCGCGTAGCCCTCGACGGCCGTCACCACCGGCACGTCGACCTCGCCCACGGCGTCGCACGCGCGGCCGAACGCGGCGAAGAGCCCGGCGAGGGCCTCGGGGCCGTCCTGGCGCAGGCGCTCGAGCTCGTGGAAGTCCCCGCCGACGCAGAAGTTGCCGCCGGCGCCGCGGATCACGATGACCTCGCACGTGCCCGCCAGCTCGCGGATTCCGGCCTCGAGGGCCTCGGCGAGCTCGACGGTGATGGCGTTCATCGCCTCGGGCCGGTTGAGCGTGAGCCGTCCGACGGCGCCGTCGGCCTCGCGCACCACGGTCGCGGACTCCGTCATACGCCACACGCTACCGGACGCTGTGTCCACACGCCCTATCCGGACCTCACGCGTGATGTCGACGCCGTGTCAGTAGACTGTCCGGACATGCCGTCCGTGACCCGCAGGACCCAGAGCAGCCGCGCGGAGCGGCGCGATGAGGCGCGCGCCCGGCTGCTCGAGGTGGTCGAGCGGCTCCTCGACGAGGGCGAGAGCTTCACCGAGATGAGCGTCGAGCGCCTCGTGCAGGAGGCGGGCATGTCGCGCTCGACCTTCTACGTCTACTTCGAGGACAAGGGCGACCTGCTGCGGGCCTGGCTGGCGGACGTCACCGAGGAGCTCGGCGCGGCAGCCGAGGCCTGGTGGCAGCTCGGCCCGGAGGCCACGCGCGACGACGTCCGCCGGGTGCTGGCGAACATCGTGGCGGTCTACCGGCCGTACGTCAGCCTCATGGCGGCCACGTACGACACGGCGGCCTACGACACCGCCGTGCGCGAGCTCACCGACGCGATGATGGCCACGAACATGGCCAGCCTGCGCAAGCACATCCGCGCCGGCCAGAAGGCGGGCTTCGTCGACCCCAGCCTGCCGCCGGAGCAGACGTCGGCGTGGCTGACCTGGATGGCCGAGCGCGGGCTGCACCAGCTCGTCCGTCACGCCGGTGACGCCGAACTCGAGCGCACGATCGACGCGTACGCCGGCATCGTCTGGAACACCCTGTACGCGCCGACGCGCCGCTGACGCACCAAGGGGGCTGGCCCCTTGGTGTGCACCAGCGGCCTGGCCTCCTGGTTTCAGCTCGCGTAGAGCGCCTCGATGGCGTCGGCGTGCTTGGCGTCGATCGGCTTGCGCTTGAGCTTCATCGTCGGGGTGAGCTCGTCGCCGCCCGGCAGCCACTCCTCGGCCAGCAGCGCGTGCTTCTTGACCTGCTCGACGCGGGCGAGCTTCTCGTTGGCGCGCTCGACGGCCTCGGCGACCTCGGCCTTGATCCGCTCGTCCGCGGCCACCGCCGCGACCGACGCGTCCTCGAGCCCGAGCTGCTTGGCCTTCGCGGCCGCCATGTCGGGGTCGAGCACCAGCAGCGCCACGTTGTAGGGCCGCGCGTTGCCCACGACGCAGGCCTGCCCGATCAGCGGGCTGGCGGACTTGAGCTCCTTCTCGATGTTCGCCGGGGACATGTTCTTGCCGCCCGCGTTGATGATGAGCTCCTTCTTGCGGTCGACGATCTTCACGTAGCCGTCGGTGAGCTCGATGATGTCGCCCGTCTGCAGCCAGCCGTCGCCGTCGAACGCCTCGGCGGTGCGCTCGGGGTCGTTGCGGTAGCCCCGCATGATCGTGTCGCCCTTGAGGAGCATCTCGCCGTCCTCGGCGACCTTGACCTCGACGCAGTCGATCGGCTTGCCGACCGTCCCGATCCGCAGCTCGCCGGGGGGCGAGACGGTGACGCAGCACGACGCCTCGGACATGCCGTAGAGCTCGGTGACGGGCAGGCCGATGGCCAGCAGGAACTCGTGGACCTCGCGCGACAGCGGCGCCGCGCCGCAGATGATCCACTCCGCCTGCTCGAGGCCGAGCTTGGCCCGCAGCTTGGAGAAGATCAGCTCGTCGGCCTGGGCGACGCCCTGCGCGAGCTCCTCCGGGACCGCCTCGCCCGCCTGCTCCAGCTGCACCTTCTGGCGCGCCGCGCCCAGCGCGCGCTGCACCGCGGCGCGGCGCTCCTCGTCCGGCTCGCCGGCCAGGCCGGCCTCCAGCGCCGCCTTGATCTTCTCGAGGATGCGCGGCACGGCGCCCCAGATCGTCGGGCGCACCTCCGGCAGCACCTGGGCGATCGTGCGCGGGTCCGGCACCGTCGTGACCTGGATGCCGAACATCATCTGGTTGTAGTGCGAGGCCCAGCGGTCGGCGATGTGCGCCGACGGCAGGTACGACGTGATGCGCGCACCCGGGCGGATGGGCAGCACGCGGCCCATCGACCGGCACTGGGCGAGCATGTTCGCGTGGGTCAGCTCCACGCCCTTCGGCGGCCCGGTCGTGCCCGACGTGTAGATGAGCGTCAGGACGTCGTCGGGCTGCACGGCGCGCCACGCCGCCTCCACGTCGAAGCCGGGGTCGCCGCGCTCCTCGAGCTGCTCCAGCGTGATCGCGCCCTCGGCCGCGCCGTCCACCACCACCACGTGCGACGGCGTCGAGCGCCCGGCGCGCGCCTGCTCGACGCGCGGCAGGAACGCCTGCTCGGTGACGATGACGTCCGCGCCGGAGTTCTCGAACAGGTAGGCGATCTGCTCGGGCGCCGACGTGGCGTACACCGAGAACGGGACCGCCCCGAGGTGGATCGCCGCGGTGTCGACGAGCTGGAACTCCGGGCGGTTGGTCAGCAGCAGCGCGACCGTGTCGCCGCGCCCGACGCCGAGCGCCGCCAGGCCCGCGGCGATCCGGCGCACCCGCTCGGCGTACTGCCCGAACGTGACGGTCACGGCGCCGTCGTGCGAGCGGATCGCCGTCTCTCCGGCGAACTCGGCGGCGACGGCCTGGAAGGCCGCGCACATCGTGGTCGCGTCCGCGGCGACCGTCGTGGGCTCGGGCAGCTGCTCGTGCGTCAGGGTCATGCGATCAGGCCTCCAGGTCGGGTCCGACGATCGAGATGAAGGAGACGCAGGCGCCGGGCTGGCCTCCGAGGTTGTGGGTGAGTCCGAGCTTCGGGTCCTCGAGCTGGCGGTCGCCCGCCTCGCCGCGGAACTGCTGCCAGCACTCGAAGAGCATCCGCAGGCCGCTGGCGCCGATCGGGTGGCCGAAGCTCTTGAGCCCCCCGTCGGGATTGACCGGCAGGTCGCCGTCGAGGTCGAAGGCGCCCTCCAGGACGTCCTTCCAGCCGGCGCCGCGCTCGGAGAACCCCAGGTCCTCCATCAACACGAGCTCGGTCGGCGTGAAGCAGTCGTGGACCTCGGCCAGCGAGATCTCCTCGCGCGGGTCGGTGACGCCCGCCTGCCGGTAGGCGTCCTGCGCGGACGCGACGACCTCGTCGAAGCTCGTGAAGTCGTAGTCCGGGTCCACGGGCCCCTGCGCGGGCCCGGCGACGAACGACAGCGCCTTCACGTACACGGGCCGGTCGGTGTACTTGTGGGCGTCCTCGGCGCGCACGATGAGCGCCGCCGCGGCGCCGTCCGCCACGCCGGAGCAGTCGAAGATGCCGAGCTGGCCCGCCACGATCGGCGAGCAGGCGATCTTCTCCATCGAGACCTCGGAGCGGAACTGCGCGCGCTCGTTGAGCGCCCCGTTCTTGTGGTTCTTGTAGGCGATTCGCGTCAGGACCTCCTTGAGCTGCTCCTCGGAGATCCCGTACTTCTTCGCGTAGGCCGGCGCCAGCAGCGAGAACACCGCGGGCGCCGACGGGTCCGACGCGGTCCCGTCGTTGGAGGCGGGCGGCACGACGAGCCCGGAGAACCCGGAGTCCTTGAGCTTCTCGCCGCCGACCGCCATCACGACGTCATAGGCGCCCGACGCCACCGCGTAGCAGGCGTTCCGAAACGCCTCCGAGCCGGTCGCGCAGTAGTTCTCCACGCGCGTGACGGGCTTGTTGGCGATCTTCAGGGGCCGGGACAGCGTGAGGCCCGACGTGCCGGAGCCCATCGTCCCCAGCCAGTAGGCGTCGACGTCCTGGCGGTCGAACCCGTCGACGGATGCCACGCACTCGCTGACGGCGTCGATCAGCAGGTCGTCGATCGACCTGTCCCAGTGCTCGCCGAACCTGGTGCAGCCCATCCCGACGATCGCGACCTTGTCGCGGATCCCGTTGCTCGCCATCAGGTGTTTCGCCCTCCGTTCTCGCAAGCTCGAACCTCGGCCGACGTCACACGGGGACGGGCCTTCCAGAAGTAGTTGTGCACGCCCTGGGCGGTGTACATCCGCCGGAACGTGAGCTCGACGCGCGTGCCGACCTGGACCTCGTCGGGCCGGCAGTCGGTCATCTCGCACGTGAAGCGCCCGCCGCCGTCGAAGTCGACCGCCGCGGTGATGGTCGGCGGCGACAGCGAGAACGCCAGCCGGTCGACCGTGTACGTGGTGATGGTCCCGGGCGTGTCGGCCAGGGAGACGGGCGCCATCTCGTCGGTGTGCCCGCACCCCGCGCACACGCGCTGCGGCGGGACGTGGACCCGCTCGCACGAGGTGCACCGCGAGCCGACGAAGCCGAACTTCCAGTGCGCGGCGCGCGCGGCCGGCGGGGCCTCCGGGCGCACCGGGTCGGGCCGCCGCGGCGGCTCGCGGTGCAGCCCGCCGCGCCACGTCAGGAACGTGGCGTAGTCGACGTCGGGCGCCCCGGCGAACTGGTCCAGCGCCCCGCGGCCCTGCGGCCGGCCGGCGATCGCCTCCGTGACCCGGAAGACCAGCGCGTCGGCGCCGTCGGCGCCGCTGACGACCAGGACGGTGTGCCCCGGCTGCGCGCGGTCCAGCGCGTGCGTCAGCCCCACCCCGGCGTGCGCGGCGCCCAGCCAGCCGGCGACCGGCTCGATGGCGTCGGCGGCCGCCTCGCCGAACGGCTTGGCCGCCGTCCTGGCGGCGCGCGCGTGCGGCGAGGAGAGGACCACGAAGTCCGGTTGCTGCACCCCGGCGGCGGCCAGCGCCCGCGTCACCGCGTCCTGGATGAGCGGCAGGTACTGGCCGAGGCCGAAGCGCTCCTCCCAGGTGGAGCTGGCGGTCTCCCCCGGCACGCGCCAGCGGTCCAGGAACTCCGCGGTGGCCGACGCCTGGCCGACGAGCTCGGCCACGACGCCGTCGCCCTCGCCGAAGAGGAACGCCGCGGCGCCGTCGCCGCCGCCCGCCTCGTCGGCGGAGCCGGGACGCCCGAGGCGCACGTCGGAGAGCACCGCCAGGCCGCCCTCTGCGGCCGCGGCGCGCAGCGCGCCGACGGCCGAGCGGGCCGAGCCGACGTGGTCGGTGGCGAAGACGTCGGCCGGCAGGCCGAGCGCCGCGTGGATCGCGGTCGCGTTGGCCTTGTCGGCGTACGCCGGGGCCGTGGTGGCGAAGTGCACCGCGGTGGGCGCGAAGCCGCCGTTCCACCGCGCGGCCCGCGCGGCCTCGACGCCCATCGACGTCGTGTCCTCGTCGTAGCCCGCGACGGAGCGCGTGCCCTTGCCGCCGCCCTGGCCGAGCGTGGCGCGGATGGCCCCGCGGTCCAGGCGGTGGCGGGGCAGGTAGGCGCCGTAGCTGATGATCCCGCGCATGGGCTCCTTTCTCACTGGGCGCGCCACACCGGCGCGCGCTTCTCGGTGAAGGCCCGCGCGCCCTCGCGCGCGTCCTCGGACTGCTGGACCGGGTCGACGATCGCCGCCTGGCGCTCGAAGAACTCCTCGTCGGTCCACGACCACTGGCGCTGCAGCACCGCCTTGGAGGCGCGCAGGGCCAGCGGCCCGTTGGCGGCCACCAGGCCGGCGAGCTCGAGCGCCTGCTCGAGCGCCGCGCCGGGCTCGACCAGGCGGTTGACCGCCCCCAGCTCGTGCAGGCGCTCGGCGACCACCAGCTCGCCGGTCAGCGCCAGCTCCATGGCCAGCGGCTCGGGCAGGCGCCGGGGCAGGCGCCGCAGCGCGCCGCCGGCGGCCACCAGGCCGCGCTTGGCCTCGGGGATGCCGAACCGCGCGCCGCGCGCGGCGACCACGAGGTCGCAGGCCAACACGATCTCGAAGCCCCCGCCGACCGCGAAGCCCTCGACGGCGGCGATGAGCGGCTTCTCGGCGGAGCGCCGGACGATCCCGGCGAAGCCCCGGTCGCCGACCCACGGGCGGTCGCCGGTCTCGGCGAACGCCTTGAGGTCCATGCCCGCGCAGAAGCCCTTGCCGGCGCCGGCCAGCACCCCCACCGCGAGCGCGGGGTCGGCGTCGAGCTCGTCGAGCGCCGCGGCGATCGCCTCGGCCAGCGGCCGGTCGATCGCGTTGCGCACGTCGGGCCGGTTGAGCGTGAGCACGAGCACCGCACCCCGGCGCTCGGCCAGGAGCGGCGCCTCGGTCGTGGTGGTCATCCCTGCTCGGCGCCCACGACGGCGACGAACGAGACGCACGTGCCGGGCCGGCCGCCCAGGTTGTGCGTCAGACCGAGCTTCGGGTCTTGCAGCTGGCGCTCGCCGGCCTCGCCGCGGAACTGCAGCCAGCACTCGAAGAGCATCCGCAGCCCGCTGGCGCCGACCGGGTGGCCGAAGGACTTCAGGCCGCCGTCCGGGTTGACGGGCAGCTCGCCGTCGAGGTCGAAGACGCCGTCGAGCTCGTCCTTCCAGGCCTGGCCGCGCTCGGAGAAGCCCATGTCCTCCATGAGCACGAGCTCGGTGGGCGTGAAGCAGTCGTGGACCTCGGCGAGCGAGATCTGCCGGCGCGGCTCGGTGATGCCGGCCTGGGCGTAGGCGTCCTTGATCGACGCCACGACCTCGTAGAACGTCGTGTAGTCGTAGGACGGGTCGATCGGGCCGCTGGCCGGGCCGGCGACGATCGACAGCCCCTTCACGTACATCGGCCTGTCCGTGTACTTGTGGGCGTCCTCGGAGCGGACGATGAGCGCGCACGCGGCGCCGTCGGAGACGCCGGAGCAGTCCAGCACGCCGAGACGCCCGGCCACCTTGCCGGCGCCGGCGGCGATCTTCTCCTTGGGGATCGGCTTGCGGAACTGCGCGCGCTCGTTCTTGGCCCCGTTGACGTGGTTCTTCCACGCCACGTGGGTCATCGCGTCGCGCATGTCCTGCGGGTCGACGCCGTACTTCTTGCAATAGGCGGGATCGAGGAGCGAGAACGCGGCCGGGGCGGTCAGCGTCTCCTCCGGCGCGGTGCCGTCGCCGGCGACGTTGGAGCGCACGAGCCCGGAGAAGCCGGTGTCCTTGAGCTTCTCGACGCCGACGGCCATGACGACGTCGTAGGCGCCCGACGCCACGGCGTAGCAGGCGTTGCGGAACGCCTCCGAGCCCGTGGCGCACATGTTCTCCACGCGCGTGACGGGGCGGTAGTCGATGCCCAGCGGCTTGGAGAGGACCGTCCCGGACTGGCCGGAGTTCATCGTGCCCAGCCAGTAGGCGTCGACGTCGTCCTTGCTGATCGACGGCGTCGACGCGAAGCACTGCTCGGTGGCCTCGACCAGCAGGTCGTCGGCGGACTTGTCCCAGTGCTCGCCGAAGGCCGTGCAGCCCATGCCGACGATGGCGACCTTGTCGCGAATGCCATGACTAGCCACGCGGGCGCACCTTCCAGAAGTAGTTGTGGACGCCGCCGCTCGTGTAGAGCCGGCGGAAGGTCAGCTCGACCGGGGTGCCGATCTCGATCTCCTCCGGGGACGCGTCGGCGACCTCGAGGGTGTAGCGGCCGCCGCCCTCGAAGTCGACGACGGCGTCGATCATCGGCGGTGCCGGGGAGAACGCGAGGCGGTCGACCGTGTACGTCGCCACCTGGCCGCTCTTGCCGGCCAGGGGCGCGCGGCTCATGGCGTCGACGGCCCGGCAGTTGACGCAGACGCGCCGCGGCGGCACGTGCACCTGGCCGCAGACGTCGCATTGCGACCCGACGAAGGCGAACTTCCACGCCTCCGAGCGGGCCGACGGCGGGCCGGCGGGGCGCCCGGGCTCCGGCCGGCGCGGAGGCTCGCGCTCCAGCAGCCCGCGCCAGGTCAGGAAGGTGGCGTAGGCGATGTCGCGCCCGGAGGCGGCCTGCTCGGCGACCGGGATCCCGGCGCGGCCGGACGGCAGCTGGTCGGTCGTGTGCAGCACCGTGGCGTCGCAGCCGTCGGCGGCGACGACGAGCAGGATCGTCTCCCCGGACCCGGCGCGGTCGAGCACGGCGGCCAGGCGGATGCCCGGGTCGGCGGCGCCGGCGTAGCCGATGGCGGGCGCCTCCTCGGCGGTCCGGCCCGCCAGCTCCTTGGCGGCGGTCGCCTGCGTGCGCGCGTGGGGCGACGAGACGATCACGTGGTCGGGCTGCTCGATGCCCGCGGCGTCGAGCGCGCGCCTGGCGGCATCGCGGACCAGCGGCAGGTAGGCCTCCAGGCCGAAGCGCTCCTCCCACTGCTGGCTGGCGTGCGAGCCGGGGGCGCGCCAGCGGTCGAGGAACTCGGCGGTCGCCGACGCCTCGCCGAGCACCTCGGCCAGGACGCGGTCGCCGTCCCCGAAGCGGAAGGCGGCGGCGCCGTCGCCGCTGCCGGACTCGTCGGCCGAGCCGGGGCGGCCGGTGCGCACATCGGCCAGGACGGCCAGGCCCCCGTCCTGCGCGGCGGCGCGCAGGGCGCCCGTGGCGCCGCGGGCCGAGCCGGCGATGTCCAGCGCGAAGCCCTCGTGGCCGAGGTCGAGCGCCGCGTGGATGGCGGTCGCGTTGGTCTTGTCCAGGTAGGCCGGCGCGGTCGTCGCGAAGAACAGGGACCCCGGCGCGCCGTCACCGAGCGTGCGGCGCGCGGCCTCCACGCCCATGGTCGTGGCGTCCTCGTCGAACGACGCGACGCTGCGCGAACCCTTGCCGCCGCCGGAGCCCAGCGCCGCGCCGAGCTCGGCGCGCTGGAGGCGGTGCCGCGGGACATACGCGGCGTAGGAGACGATCCCTCGTGACATCAACCCTCTCGGTCTCGGACAAGTCGTCCAGACACAACGTACCATTCACGCATGAGCACAGTCTCCTCGGACGTCCTGCGCCACCGCCACGGCGGCGTCGCCCACCTCGAGCTGCACCGCCCCGAGGCGCTGAACGCCTGGACGCCGGACATGGGGCGCGAGCTGCTGGACGCGGTGCGCGAGGCGGCAGCCGACGACGGCGTGCGGGCCGTGCTGCTGACCGGGGCCGGGCGCGCGTTCTGCGCGGGCGCCGACGTCAAGGTCCCCCGCGAGCTGCTGTCCGACGGCACGCCGGACCTCCACACCCGCCTGGAGCAGATCTACAACCCCGTCATCCTCGAGCTGCGCCGGATGCCCAAGCCGGTCGTGGCGGGCGTGCAGGGCGCGGCCGCCGGCCTCGGCTTCGCCCTGACGCTGGCCTGCGACCTGGTGGTGGCCGCCGAGAGCGCCTCCTTCATGCTCGCGTTCGTCCGCCTCGGCCTCGTGCCCGACGGCGGCTGCATCCCGCACCTCGTCGCGCGCGTCGGCGCGGTGCGCACGGCGCAGCTCGCGATGCTGGGCGACAAGCTGCCCGCGCGGGATGCGCACGCGTGGGGACTGGTCAACCAGGTCGTCGCCGACGACCGGCTGCAGGAGGCGGCGCTCGCCCTGGCCACCCGCCTGGCGGAGGGGCCGACCGTGGCGCTGTCCTCCATGAAGGAGCTGCTGCACGCGGCGGCGGGCGCCGGCCTCGAGGACCTGCTGGCCCTGGAGGCCCGGCTCCAGCAGCGCCAGGCGCCGACCGCCGACTACGCCGAGGGCGTCGCGGCCTTCAAGGAGAAGCGCCCGCCGCGGTTCACCGGCCGCTGAGCCCGACGCCCAGCGCGAGCCGGCGGCGCAGCAGTGGCGCCGCGCGGAAGCGCTCCTCGCGCAGTTCGTCGCCGAGCCCGTCGAGGATCGCGACGACGTGCGCCACGCCCGTCGCATCCGCCCAGGCGACCGGCCCCCGCGGGTGGTTGACGCCCAGCTGCATGCCCGCGTCGACGTCCTGCGGCGTGCCGTTGCCCTCGCCGATCAGGAAGGCCGCCTCGTTGACGAGCTGCGCCACGACGCGCCCGAGCACCAGGCCGGCGCCGTCGCCCACCCACTCCGGGTGGCGGCCCAGGGTCCGGACGAGCTCCTCGAGGCGCTCCGCGGCGACGGCGTCGGTGCGCGGCGTGCGCGTCAGCTCCACCAGGCGGGCCGCCTCGAAGGGCGCGACGACGTGCAGGCCAGCCGCCTCGGGGTCCAGGGCGTGCAGGGACGCCTGGTGCACGAGCACCGCACGCGGGCCCGCGACCGCTGCGCCGGCCGCGGCGCCGTCGACGACGAGCCACGGCTCGGCGGCGTCCTCGCGCACGTCCCACCCGGCCGCAGCGGCCGCCTCGCGCAGCTGCCCGAGGACGGGCAGGTCCCCGCGGACGACGAGGACGCGGCCGTCGCCGCCGCCCGCCGCGGGCGGCTCGGGGTCCTGCGGCCGGTGGCCCGCCCCGTTGCCGTCGTAGCGGTACCAGCCCTGGCCGGTCTTGCGGCCCAGGCGCCCGGCGGCGACCATCCGCGCGGCCAGCGGCGACGGGCGGTAGCGCGGCTCGCCGTAGGTCTGGCGGTGGAAGCCCTCGGCGACGGCGTGGTTGGTCTCGATGCCGATGAGGTCCATCAGCTCGAACGGGCCCATGCGAAAGCCGCCGGCCATGCGCATGATGCGGTCGATCTGCTCGACGGTCGCGAGCTGCTCCTGCAGCACGCGGAGACTCTCGAGGAAGAACGGCCGGTTGACCCGGTTGACGAGGAAGCCGGGGATGTCGGCGGCGTCGATGACCCGCTTGCCCATCGCCTCGCCCACCTCACGGGCGCGCGCGACGACCTCCGGCGCCGTGGCGATCCCCGGGACCACCTCGGCCAGGCGCATGACCGGCGCCGGGTTGAAGAAGTGCAGGCCGACCACGCGCTCGGGGCGCGGCACCCCGGCCGCGATCTCGGCGACCGAGAGCGACGACGTGTTCGTCGCCAGGATGCACTCGGGCCCGGCGATGTCCGCGAGACGACGGAACAGGTCGAGCTTGAGGTCCAGGCGCTCCGGTGCGGCCTCGACAACCAGCTCGCACGGCTCCAGGGCCTCGAGCGCCTCCACCGGTTCCAGGCGGCCGCGCACGGCGGCCGCCTCGTCCGGCGTCATCCGGCCCTTCTCGACGTTGCGCGCCAGCGCCCTGTCGATGCCGGCGAGCCCGCGCTGCAGGCCCTCGGGGACCGCGTCGTGCAGCAGCGTCCGGGCGCCCGCCTGGGCGGCGAGCTGCGCGATCCCGGCGCCCATCGTGCCGGCGCCGACCACGCCGATCGTCGTTCCGTCAAGTCGTCCGGACATGTCGTACGATCATCGCACGCCGCGCCGGCGTCCGACGACCGGGGGCGCCGAGCGCTAGGCTGTGAGGACGGGTCGGGCGTCCGCTCGACCGAAGCAGTGCCCAGCGTTACCGCAGTCGTTGCCTCGCAGCTCCCTCCGCGTCTCGCAGTGCACATATCCCCCGGAGGGACGACAAGATGGCCACAGGCACCGTGAAGTGGTTCAGCGACGAGAAGGG